>JBHIEE010000064.1:0-16110 GCA_046760445.1 Candidatus Aminicenantia bacterium | reverse complement strand
GGTCATTGGAATTTGCCTGCCCTGTAGCATGCGAAGCATTGGTATAGGGGAATTTGTTTGATATTTGGTGCCCACCCTGAACCATTACGGTACAGGGCGAGGAATTTGTGATTTAATTTTAATGGAGGCAAAACCTAGAGAATAAGATATGAAAACCTTGACTTGGACTGGTTTTTCAAAGTCGAAAAAGTTTGTGTTTTTATCGAGAAAATAAATAATAAAGGGTTGATGAAACTCTTATCCCTACAAAAGTGATTATTAAGATTAAATAACCCGCTATCAAAAGCCAGACAGGTCTTTTCCCTTCCCATTTTTCGACCTTTCTTATATGGAGATAAATTAAGTAAAGTAACCAGAAAATCAGCAGCCAATTTTGAACCAAATTCAGTTGCCAGACAGCCCCTTTGATTTGATTGATCCAGATGGCCATTGTTATTAAAGTTAAAGTAAGAAATATAAATCCAAAATTTATTAATCTCGAAAGAAAAAGGCTAAAATTTAAACCTTCTAAGTCCATCCAGTGTCCGGCCAGTTCTTTTGTTTCAGGGAAACAGAGGTAAAGGATAGCTATTAAAAATCCAACTAATAAACACCCATAAGCAAAAATGCTGAGTATTGAATAAAAGATAAACCAGATGTTCTGTCCCACTAAAGGAAGATTAATCCTTTCAATATCTGCTTTGTTCATAGCCCAGATAAAGATTAAAAAAGATATAAGAGAAAAGATTATTCCCAATAATTTAAATTTAATTAACCACTCAATTATTAAATAAAATAAAATTATCACCCAAGCAAAAAATATTAAAGATTGATAAAAAGTATAAAAAGGAGGCACCTGGTAATCCAACCATAAATTCACTATTAAACCAGTATTAAATCCCCACGCAATCAGAAGAAAAATTGTTGGTAAGTATTGGTATTTTCTTTTAAATGCATAAAAGAAGTAAGTTAAAATAGAGATAAAATAAAAGATTAAAGCTGCTTTTAAAAAAATATTTGCTTGTTGGAAAAAAAACCAGATCATTCTTTCTCCGGGAAAAGTTCTTTCTTGAGAATAATTTTTACTGAAAATAGATAAATCACTCCCAAACTCAGGATAAAAAAACCAAGATAAATTACTTCCACTCCTGGTTGTTTTATTACATAAATGGTCGAGCCGGTTAAATCAGTCGGAGGGATAGGTGATTGATAAAACTTATATCCTTTGAATTTGAAAGGACGATGGACTTCCACCCCTTGGGCGATTACTTTCTCTTCTGGCTGGTAGAATCTCAATAGAGACTTAATCTTCCTTATCTCTTCTTTTTGCTTTTCAAATTTTAAGATAAATCTTCCTCCATCTAAAATTATTGGTTCATCCTTTATATTTTTCAAAAATGTTTCCTCCTTGGACGAAGATTTTACCACCACAATTATCACAGGATTATTAAGTTGATTTGATTTTGAGGTCAGTTCTATTTTGGTTTGTGCTTCAGGGAAAAAAGCTAAAAACTGAATTCTATTCTGATTGATTGTATAAATCTTACCTAACTCGAGAGGAAAGGAACTTAGACTGCTTTTATTGATAAATTCTATTTGTTTGTTATCTCCAATTACTACTATATAATTCTTAACTCCTTTTTGTCCTGGAGTGTAATTATATTTTAGTTTGACCTTTCCTTGAAAGAGAGAGAAAGATTCAAAACCTTGAATACGAGAAAAAAGCCAAATTAATTCTCTTCTTTTCTTCAAAGATAAGTCCTGGACATTTACTAAAAGAGCTGGATTTTCTGGCTTATCTGAGAGAGAATATGATCTTCGAGAAAGAATATCATAATAAAAATGAGGATAAAATTTCAGAATTCGAAAAGAATAATTTCGCCATTTGTATTCTCTTCCCACCTTGACCCTGAGTTCTTTTTCATCTTTTCCTATTTGAATATTTAACCAATGTGTATCTGGCTGATCATCAAATATCAGTTTCTTTTGGTATTCCCTTTGCCATTCCCAGACAAAAATAACCTGAAATTCATAATTTTCATCTGCATAGATATTCTTTTCTTTGGTCAATAGCCACTCTATTCTTTCTTGCTCAGGAGAAATTATTTTTACTTTTAGAGCAGGATTCAATGGTTCGTCAGATTTCTTAATCATTGTTTTTCGTGCCTCAAAATCCGGGAAAAAATTAATTATCCTAAAACTCAACTCTGAATTAGGAATTTCAAATTTGTCTCTTGCCCGGGGAGATAAGGCAGCAATTGGTTTATATCGTCCGGTTTTATCATTTCTCTGATAAAGATACAGTTTATAGTTTGGCGGATAATATTCCAATTTAAAATCAGCCAGCTCAACCTTGAAACTAAATTTTTTATAGTCTCCATTTTTTCTACCATCAGTAACTAATTCTAACTTATCTGTTTTTTGAGCTAAGGATAAATTGAGTCTTCCACTCAAACCAAAAAGACTAATTATGAAGGTTCCAATTAAAATGAAAATCATTCCCAAATGAACAAGAAAAAATCCGAGTTCTCTAAGACTGAATTTTCTACTAGTTAAGAGAGAAATAATTAGAGAAAATAAAAGGACAATTAGAAAAGAAGTAAACCACCAGTTGTGAACTATCTCTTTTAAAAAAAATAAAGTTATTAAATCTCCTAGAAATACTCCATATAATTTATGATAAATTTGAAAATCTTGATTCTGAGGAATAGCACTTTTCAGAATTAAAGCTATCCCGAGAACGAGAAATAAAACAACTGTAAATTTAACTGATCTTAAATAGTTAAAGAAGAATTTTTTGAAGAGATAAATAAAGAAAAATAAATTAATTAATAAGGAAAAAATCAGAATTTTAAAAATGAATAGACCATTCCACTCATTAGGAATAACATACCTATAATATAGATTCTGGAAAAGGATACTCCCAAAAAAAATAAAGGCTAAGATTAAAAAACTACCAATAAAAGTTGATATAGACTTCTTCTTTATTTTAGAGGTGACTTGATCTCTCATTTAGTCAAAGAGAGAAGGTACTTCTTGGTATTCAAAATTAAATCTTTCTGCCAGACTCTTTTTGACTATTTTTCCTTGGTAAATATACACCCCCCGTGCTAAACTTTTATCTTCCCGGAATGCCTCCCCCAATCCCTTCTCAGTTAGTTTCATTAGATAAGGAGTGAGCACATTAGACAATACTCTGGTAGAAGTCCTACTAACAGCAGCTGTAATATTAGGCACACAATAATGAATTATCCCATTTTTAGTAAAAATCGGATCACGAAGAGTTGTTGGCCGGCTAGTCTCTATACATCCACCCTGATCAATGGAAATATCAATAATTACTGCTCCTTTTTTCATTGTCTTGACCATTTCTTCAGTAACTACTATTGGGGCTCGCTCACCTGGAATAAGAACAGCACCAATCAAAATATCAGCAATTTTAACCATCCTTGAAATATTGTATTTATTGGCTAATAAAGTAATCACTTGCCGAGAAGTTGCTTCTTCTATTTCTCTTAAACGACCCATATCCTCATCTAAGACTATTACATGAGCTCCGGCACACCATGCAGCCCGAGCAGCACTTTTACCTAAATCTCCAGCTCCAATAACCACTACTGTAGCCGGAGGAACAGAGGTTACTCCACCAAGGATCATCCCCCGGCCGCCAAAATTTGTTTGAAGATAATGACCAGAAATCACCAGACAAAGCTGTCCTGCTACTTCACTCAATGCTTCGATAAAAGGAAGATGATTTTCTTCATCCTGAATAATTTCATAACCAATAACAGTTACTTTCTTTCGAAGTAATTTTTCTATATTTGATTTTTTAGCCACAGCCAAATGATGAAATCCAAATAAAATATGATTTTCTTTAACCAGATTGCATTCCTCATCACTTAAAGGAGAAATATTATGAACTATTTCTGATCTACCAAAAACTTCTTCTTTAGAATAGACCATTTCACCGCCTACTTGAAGGTATTCCTGATCAGTATAGCCTGCTCCTGCTCCTGCTTTAGACTGAATGTAAATTGCGTGACCCTTTTCGACAAATTCTGAAACTGAAGCGGGAATCAGAGCTACCCTGCTTTCTATTTTTTCATTTTCGTTAAGAATACCAATATTCATTTTTTCCTCCGGAAAGATTTATCACCACCAACAAAGAAAAAATATATACTAAAAAGGTATCAATTTCAAGAAAATCTGATGTGTAATCTAATATTCTCAAAAATTCCTCTCTTCTATCAAGTCTTCTGAACTTTTTCAACCTATTCACTTAAGATCAATAAATACTATAATATCATAATCTAAATTTTGTGATTTCTAAATCCATATGTTATAATTCCTTCGCTATATAACTCAGCTAAATAAAATTAATCCCTATGAAAAAAAAAGTGAGGAAAGCATTATTTATCAGCGGAGTAATACTTTCATTTTTAATCCTTTTAATAACTACTGCTTTATTAATTTTCTTCTACAAAAAGCCTCTTATTGAGGAAATTTTAGAAAAGTATCTTTCGGGCAAAACTGGATTAAAGATTGAAATTGGTAAACTTGACTATGAATTGTTCCCTCTGAGTATTCAAATAAACACTGCTAAGGTCTCCCGGAAAATTGGAGGAGAAGAGACTGATATTTTTTTAAACCAATTAAATTTAGAAGGTGAAATTAGACGATTGATAAAGAGAGAAAAACCATTCTTTGAATCTATTAAAATTACAGGTGCTAAGTTCTATATAAAAAAAGAAAAGAAAGAGAAGAAAAGACTCGATTATCAAATAAAAAAGGAAATCCTTAAACTTTCTAATATATTAAGTTATACCAATAAGATAATTATTAAAGATACCTCCCTAAGTTTTATTTCTCCTTTCCAGAGCATTAACTTACAGAGGGCCAATTTCTCGTTATCCAATTCAGTTAAAAAAGGAGAGTATAAATATATTTTTACCTGTGAGAAAACTGAAATTAAAAATATTGACCAAAATATTGTTTTAAACAGCTCATTTCATTCAACCGGAAAGTTTTCTCTTTCAGATTTAGCTTTTATGGAAGGTGAGTTCTTATTTAGACCTTTGAGTTTAATCTCTTTTGAAAAAAAGGTTATCTTAAAAGAAATAACCTTTAATATTAGAAGTGAATTTGAACCAGATGAGAAAATACTGTTTTTCCCTCGATTTGAAATAAATATTCCCCATCTCATAAATGCCAGAGGATTGTTAGAAATAGATTTCAGAAAAGATTTTTCTTTTTTATTAATTCCCAAGATTCATTTAGAAGATTTAAATAAAACATATAATTTATTGAGACCTTATCTATCTCAAAGGTTAAAATACTTGAACATAGAGGGAGAAGCATATCTGGAAGGAGAATATCAGTATCTCAAGAATTCATTAAAAAGGAAAACAAATGTTAAATGCAGGATTAAACTGGAGCCAACTAAGATAAACTATTCCACTGCCAGCTTTTCATTTAATAACTTAATTACTGGTGAGCTTAAAATAAAAGGCCCTCTTTCTGACATCAAACTCTCGGGACTGATAAAAATTACTAATGGAAATTTGTCTAAAAAAGATTTAAAAATTTGCAATTTATCTCTTGAAATTCCTATAAATAAAACAAGTTCTCTGTTTAATACTTCCTTTTTCAAAGGCAACCTAAAAAGCCTAACATTTCCTTTAAAAAACAAGTGGTTAGAATTAAATCAGCTCGAGTTCAAAGGAAAGGGTAGTTATGATTTCAAAAAGAAAGAAATTGATTTCAATTCTCTGGAATTTCGGGTTTCTCCATTACCTACTTTTCAAATTAGGTCAAAAATTAACCTTCAGCCCCAGGGTGAGAAATATTTTCATCTAAAAAGTTCAAAAGTAGATATCACAAACCTTTCTAGTTTGTTTTTACCTTTTCTACCAGAAGAACTAATAGAATGGGAGCCTGATGGTAATTTCAACATAGAGATGGAAGTAAGAACTTTACCACGAAAAGGCAATGAATGGAGTTTTTCGGGAAAACTTAATTTATCTGAAGGAATGTTTCACAATCCTTCCTTTACCTTCGCTGGAGAATCTCTCACCACCAGAATAGCATTTAAAGGAAAGTACAGTACTTCAAAAAAAAGCATCCCCTTTTCGGTTACTTTAAATCTGACCCAAGGAGAATCTCTCTGGAATGAATTTTATTTAAATTGGAGTGAAAATCCTTTTAGAGGAAAAATGACTGGAATATACCATATTCCTTTAAAAGAGTTAGATGAGTTATCAATAGATACTTCTTTTTTTTCTTTGGGAAGAATAAAAGCTCAAGGATTATTAAAATTTTCAAGACCATTCTTCATGGATTTAGAGGTTTTATCCTCTCAATTAAACCTTAATTCACTTTATTCTTTCTTTTCTCAAGAAGAAACATCAGGTAAAACTCTATTAAATTTAGATGGTCAAGCTGAAAGTCAAATTCATATTAAAAAAGGAAAAGATAAATTATCATTAATTGGTCAATTCAGGATTAAAAATGGATTAGTAGAAAAGAAGGATAAAAAAGTTTTAATCAAGGGGATAGAAGCTAAAATTCCAATTTATTATGAAAGAGGAATTAAAAAGAATGATAAAAAAGAAGGATTATTCTGGGATAAGGGATATTTTTTGGCACGAGAATTCAAAACTTCTTATTTCTCTGTAAGTCCCCTTCAAATTAATTTTGAAGTTAGTAAAAATAAATTCTTAATTGAACCAATCTCAATTGACATTTTTGGTGGAAAAGCAAATCTAAGAGAATCTTTCCTATACTTTGGTTCAAAACTATCTGACATTAATGGTATTTTTTCTCTATCTTTAAGTAATTTAAATATTTCTAAATTCCCGGTAAAATCGACTCAATTCAATCTCAGCGGCACTGCCTATGGAAACCTCTCCCCTATTAAAATAAACTCTAAAATGATCACCACACAAGGCCGAGTGGAAATGAACATATTTGACGGTAAAGTGACTGTAAAAAATATTAAAATCATTAAGCCATTTTCAAAAGGAAGAGTTATTTCCTGTGATATTATTCCTAAAGATTTGAATTTAGAAAAAATTACAAACTCAATTCCTTTTGGACAAGTAACAGGTATAATAAAAGGAGAAATTAAAGATTTGGCTTTTTCCTACGGACAACCTGAAAGATTCGTGATGCATTTAGAATCAGTAAGAAGAAAAGGAATCCCTCAAAAATTTAGCTTTGGAGCAGTTAATGATTTGGCTGTGATAGGTTCTGGAGAAGGAGTTTCACTTTCTTCAAAAAGGGGATTAAATCGCTTTGTATCTGAATTCATTTATAAAAAAATCGGAATATCTTGTTCGTTAAAGAATGATATGTTCACTTTGAGAGGAACCATAAGAGAAAAAGGAGTAGAATATTTAGTCAAAAAGTCTTGGCTTTTTGGAATTAATGTGATAAATAGAAACCCTCATAATCAAATCAGCTTTAAAGATATGATGAGTCGGCTCAAAAGAATTGGTCAATCTAAAAAATCACAATGACCAAAACAAAAGTTGCTTTAATCCATTTTGAATTTAGAGGATTTGTCCCGAGTACTCGGGACAAATCCTTTACTAATATAAGGTTTTCAAAGTTGAAAAGACTCTTTTTTATTAGGAGGGATAGAATGAAATCAAAATCTATTAAAGTGACTTTAGTCAGCTGGACAATTCTATTCATCTTTTCCTGTGTCACAATAAATATTTATTTCCCTGAAGCAACAGTCAAAAGAACAGCTGATGAAATTGTAGAGGAAGTAAGGAAATCTGAAGAAGAAGAAGAAAAAAAAGACTTATCATCTAAAGAGAATAGAGTAAGTAATATGTTTTCCAGTCAATTAAGTTCATTTTCATTCATTCCGTCAGCTTATGCTCAACAAGAGACAAAAGTTTCTACCCCAGCCATTAGAGCTCTTAAAGAATCTCTAAAAGAAAGATTCCCGAAACTTAGACCCTTTTTCAACAGAGGAAATATCGGAGAGAGGAATGACGGGTTCGTTCAAATAAGGAATGAAAGAGGTTTAACTCTGAAAGAGAAAGCACTGCTAAGGAGATTAGTAAAAGAGGAAAATATTGACCGGAAAAATCTTTATGCTGAAGTTGCTCGAGCTCTTGATATTGATCCTAGCCAAATCCATCGAATCCAAAAAATATTTGCCCATACTTGGATTAGAAAAGCACTACCTGGATGGTGGATTCAGAACGATGAGGATGAATGGATAAGAAAGCCAATAAAACATTAGCTTATTCGCCACCATGTTTCAGGATATGACCAATCTCTGGAAGAATTAATTTTTCCAGAGCAAGCTGACAGGCACGAGCACTGCCAGGAAGGCAAAAAATGACTTTTTCTTTAATTAATCCTGCGCAGGCTCGAGAAAGCATTGCTGCAGATCCAATTTGTTCATGTCCGAGAGAAATAAAAAGGGAATTAAAACCTGTAATTTCTTTCTCGAACCTTGACTTAATTGTTTCCACTGTAATATCTTCCTTGGAGAGACCAGTCCCCCCATTAGTAATAATAGCCTGAATATTTTTATTCTCTAAAATGTCCTCTAAAACTTCAATAATCTTCTCTTTTTCCTCAGGGACAACTTTTCTAATCAATACTTGATGATGATTAGCTTCTAAAATCTGTTCAATCAAGTCACCAGTCTTGTCATTATCCAGAGTACGGGTAGTGGAAAGAGTAAGAACAGCTACTTTTACTCTTTGTGGAGCCTTGCTTTTATGCTCTTTTGTGGTATCTTTTAACATTACTTCAGGTTTAAATTCACTCTCTTGCTTTGTTTTCTCAATAACTTTAATTTCACCTATTTTGGTGGTCGGATATTGCCCTTTGTCGTCTTTTTCTAAGTACTTGACCATATCCCAGATAGTATTTAAAGCAGCTGTTACTCCTACCAAAGCCTCCATCTCTACTCCAGTCTTGGCTGTAGCAGTAACCAATGTTCGGGCAACAATTAATTCTTCTTCAATCTGAAATTCTGTCTTAATTTCTTCTAATTGTATAGGATGGCATAAAGGAATAAGAAAATGAGTATTCTTGACAGCATTAATAGCGGCAATCTCAGCCACCACTAAAGGATTACCCTTTTTAATCTGTCCTTTTTTTATCTTTTCTATAGTAGTTTTCTTAAGGTAAATGATTCCACTGGCAACAGCTTTTCTTTTGATTATTTCTTTAGCAGAAATATCTATCATCTTTATCATTACCTTTTCCTCGTCTTTTTAAAGCTTCCAAAATAGAATCTTTAGTGTGATATTCAACCAAATTTTTATTCACCATTAAGCAGGGTTTAATTTTTCCATCGCTCGTAATTCGGATTTTATTACAGTTCTGACAGAAAATCTGGTGCATTGGCTTAATCACCTCTACTGTGGTTTTTCCTAAAAAATATTGTCTTCTTGCCTGCATCTTTCGAGTGATTATTCTAGTAGCCTTCCTGGCTAAACTTTCTTCTATTTGGCCCAGATTAAGATAATATAGAGCATGAAATTCTTCATCGATATTAAGCTTAATAAGTTCATTTAACTGAAGGATGACCTGTTGGTCTCTAGCGAACTCTATCATTTCCATAATTTGGTGATCATTTATTCCCTTAAGGACAACTATATTTATTTTTATTGGATCCAAGCCTGCTTTTTTGGCTGCTTGAATAGCTGGCCAAGCAGTGTGAATATTCTTAGGCATACAATTATCTACTGTATCACAGCCAATACTAACTCTGTTAAGACCAGCTGCTTTTAATTGCTCAGCCAATGGAGGAAGAAAAAAACCATTAGTCACAAGAGAAATTTCTTCAATTTCTGAAATATAGGCAATTGTTCTTACAATGTCAACAATGTCTGTCCTGAGTAATGGCTCGCCCCCGGTTAATTTGACTCTTTTTATACCAAGGGAAGCAAAGTCTTTAACCATCCTCTCTAAAATTTTTAAAGTGAGAGTAGTATCAATATTCTCTTGCCCTTCCCGGTGACAGTAAATGCAATTCAGATTACAATCTTGAGTAAGAGAAATTCGGAGGTAATTTATTTCCCGTCCTAATAGGTCTCTCAACTTTTACTCCTGCTTTTTAATTTGTTAGATTAATAATATATACCATATTTATTGAGGGTGCAAAATATTATTTCTCGCTTATCATAGAAAGGCACTCTGTTTACCAGAGAGTTTTTATCCTTGACATAATATTTTTTCATCAGATAATAAAAAAGGAGGAAAAATATGGATGAATCATTTCAAAGAAAGGAAAAAGTACACTCTAATTCTCTTCTTATAACAAAGACAGAAGAATATAATGAATACAGAAGAACTCTTTTGGGACAATTCAAAAATTATATTTTATTCATTTCTTTTTTAATTGGAATTTATTATATTTTTTTAAAAAACGAAAGAGATTGGTTAATGGGTATTTCTTTAAGTATCCTACCTCCTTTATTAGTCAATTTTCCTTTTTTTGCTTATAAAAATATTTCCTGGATACACAGAAAATATAATATTAATCTCTTAAAATTTTATGAAGGAATCGCCTTACTAATTCTGATACTTAGTAGCACAGGCTCAATTTACCTATTTTATATCCCAATTGAATTTGATTGGTTTGTTCATTTTATTGAAACCTTTTCCGCAAGTTTAATGATTGTTATTTTCATTACCATTTATAAAGAAAACAAAAATGGTATCTATATGGGGGCTAAAAAAGCTGGCTGGTTAATATTTTGGTACTCTATTGCCATTGCTATTTTATGGGAGATTTATCAATTCACAGGTGACACAATATTGGGCACAAAAATGTTTTACGATTATAACCAAACTGTGATTATGGATGCTATAACAGACATAATATCAGGAATTTTGGGTGGAACGATAGGTGCCTTCTTGGTTTACAAGTACTATTGGGATAAAATTTTAACATATTTTAAAAGATAAAATTGAAAAATCTTTTTAAATCTACTTTAGTCTTCCTGCTTGACTTCGTGTTTGTTTTAGATTAATAATTAATTGAGTCAAAATAAGTAATGGTTAAAGAAGGAATTCCTTTTATCATCATCCTTATTATTTTGGTCATAATTTTTTTATGGCTAAAATGGTGGATTCTCTTTATCGTTTTTTTACTCTTCAGTTCAATACTGGCTTATTTCTTCCGTGATCCTAAACGTAAAATTCAAAAAAGTGAAAATCTTATAATATCGCCCGCCGACGGGAAGATTATTAAAATAGAAAACATCCCTTTTCATCCTTTATTCCAGGCTCCAACTACAGTGGTCAGTATTTTTCTTTCCTTCTTTGATGTTCATATAAATCGTGCTCCTATAAGCGGGATAATAAGAAAAATAGAACACAAGCCAGGAGAATTCTTTCCAGCTTTTAAAGAAAAATCCAGTTTAAGAAATGAACAAAATATAATATCTATTCAAGGAAATAATATAGAAATAGTATTGAAACAAATTGCTGGGATTATTGCCAGGAGAGTAAAATGCTGGGTAAAAGAAAATGAAAAAGTACAGATAGGACAAAAAATAGGAGTAATTTTATTAGGTTCAAGAGTAGAGATTTTCCTCCCTCGAGAAGTATTGTTAAATGTGAAATTAAACCAAAAGGTCAAAGCTGGACAAAGCATAATCGCCCGAATAAAGTGAAAGTAAAAAGGAAAAGATTAAATATTTATTTACTTCCCAGTTTTCTTACTACCAGTAACATCCTTTTTGGATACTTAAGTCTAATTTACACTTTAAATGGAAAATATAAATTGGCTGCTCTTTGGATAATAATCGCTGGCATATTAGATGCATGGGACGGCATATTAGCCAGGCTAACCAAAACCACAACAGAGTTTGGAATGCAATTAGATTCATTAGCTGATACTATCTCTTTTGGAGTAGCACCTTCTCTTCTCCTCCATTTCTGGGGCCTGAAGAGCCTCGGTCAAACAGGCTGGGTTTTTAGCTTTATCTTTCTTACTTCCGGCGTGTTACGTTTAGCAAGGTTCAATGTACTCCCGTCAAATTATCAGGAGAAAAAATACTCTATAGGATTGTCTATTCCTGCCGCCAGTTTATGCTTAGCTGCTTTAGTTATATTTAATCCCCACCCAATTGAAAATAAAATTAGCGCCCTATTTATAGCCCTCTTAGCCCTTATGTTATCAATTCTTATGATAAGTAAGCTCAAGTACCAATCCTATAAAGCAATAAATGTGCATCAAAAAAAGAATTTAAAAACAATTTTATTGTTGGCAGTCGCAATTGCAGGAATAGCTATTTATACTCGAATAGTACTCCTCTCATTGATGGCTATTTATATTCTTTCTTCACCTTTAAATGTTTTAGTTGATTACTTAAAAAGAAAATTCAAAACCAGGCAAGAAAAGTTAGAAATTCAAGAGAAAAATTAAAATAAAATTATTGTTGCAATTTCTCGAAAATTCATATATGGTTAAATTAGCAATTTCTTGCGAACACTTTGAAAAGAAATTGCTAGCTGCATAAAACAGCTTAATTTGCGTTATAGCATTGACTGCGTTCTGTTCGTGACCCTTCCTTGCTAAACGAAAAAAGGAGTTTATTCATGGCAAAGAAGCTATATGTAGGAAGCCTTCCTTACAATACAACCAGCACTGAGCTGGAAGAGCTATTCAGTAAGGCAGGAAAAGTGGAATCGGCCAATGTGATAACTGACAAGTTCTCAGGACGAGGAAAAGGCTTTGGCTTTGTGGAAATGTCTACTGAAGAGGAAGCCAAAAAAGCTATCGAGACTCTCAATGGCTCTTCTTTTAATGGAAGAACTATTGTTGTTGATGAAGCTAGACCTAAAACCGAAAACAGAAATCCCCGCTCTGGCGGTGGATATGGCCGAAGATGGTAATCGCTTAATTAACCAAGATTAAGCATTGAAGCTGACGAAGGTCTTTACTGACCTTCTCAGCTTTAATTTCATTTTAATATTTAAGAATACCTATTTTTTTAAGTGGGCCTTTTCAAGTTTAAAAACCTAATCCTAGTAAAGGTTTTCATATCCTATTCAGAAAATATCTTTTTGAAGATTTCGATAATATCTCTTATTTTATCTCTCCAAGGATTAATCCTCTCCAATTAATTAAATTTACCGTAGCCTGAAGACGATGATCGTCGTCGACCTGGCAGAAGTCAAGATTTTTAAATACCTTCTCTGCAGTATTTTTTACTTCTTTAAAAGGCACAACCTCATCCTGAAGAGCATGATAAATGATGGTTGGAACAGATAATCTACATTTGAGAAAAGGTTTGAATTCTTCTAAATTCAAAGCTGGTGCAAATAAAATCAGTTTATTTACTCTCTTAGGGTTTTGACAGGTAAAAATTGCAGCCATTAATCCGCCGAAACTGGAACCGAGAATGATTAAATTGGACTTCTTGGTTAAAATAGCATTTAAGTTTTTCAGCCTTTCCTTAAGTGAACCACGAAAATCAGGGATAATTGCTTCAGGGAAATAACTTCTGATTATTCTGGCTTTTGTTCCCAGACTACTACTTTCTAATCCGTGGATAAATACAATCGTCTTTTTCTCTTTCATATCTTTGAAATCCCCTAATACTTTTTAAGTAGAGTAAAATCTATGTCAGCCCTCCCATAGGTCTTGATCCCAACTATCTAATTAGTAAAGTCTTCTCTCCAGTAGTAATTATGTCCGGCTTTAACTTTCCAGGTTTCTCCTGTTTCTGGATCAATGACATCAATATTGCCAACAATAGCATTGGAAAAAATTCTTGTCAATATTAGTAAATTCACTCCTTTAAACAGATTGTGACTCATAGCTTAATTTTATTTTGATTCAAAAACACCCTCAATTAATTTTAAAATAAATAGAAAAAACTCCATACTTTATGCTCTTATTGTCTATTAAGGAAAAATTAGAATACAGAGGAATAAAACCAAGGCAAAGAGATAATTTTGAGAAGAATAAAAGAACTGATTTTTAATGAGTTCGAAAACCAAAAGGCTGAAACGCTGCACAAAAGACTATGCAAACATCAGGATAAGATTTTTACTTTTCCCACATTCCTATAGATCAAACCTTCCCCGAGTGCTCGGGGTCGAAAGGAAGCTTAGACCTAATATAGATTTCACAAGAGATTCCTTTCTTTAATCACTTACCACCAGGTGCAGAAAATCACTCCGTGATAATGAACCTTATCCAGATATACAGTCAACCAACAGGCGAGCAAGACTGAATGATGAAAATCCAAAAGAAGTGCTTTTTGAACTCCTCTCTGCCCACAGAAAGGGATGGCTGAAAACAAAAAAAGAAAAAGCACTTTAGTTACTACCTGAAACGCCTCGTCCATCTTAAAGATCCTAAGTTGGTTAAAAAATATAAATTTACCTTCTCCTTCTGATAACTGAACTGTTACCCTCGAATGCCAAAGATGCAGAAAAAAGGGAACTAATAAATCGGCACCACAGAGTAATTATAGAATGTCCCGTTTTGGTTAATTTTTTTGAATAATTTACTAGATTAAAGCTATAATAACTATTAGCCCTATAACAGCAAAAATAATTGTAACAATAAGTAGTATATCCTTTGAAGTCAAATCACCAGCACCCGCATCTGAAGCAGTGATCACATCATCAAATTCAATATTTGCTTGAACTTGCGATGAATTCACATTGGTAGAAATAACTGCAGTATCTGTCTCTTGAATAGCAGGAATTTCCGTAGCTCCTAAGTAGGAAAATAAAATACATAGTAGAAAGATTCCCCAAAAGATTTTTGAGCCCTTTCTCATATTTGACCCTCCTTTTTTGATTTATTCTTTCTCTTGTTCAATTCTATATAATAATTTCTTACTTGTAAATAATGTTGTTTAATAAAATCTGATTTTGGATCTAGATTCATAGCTTTCCCTAAAACTTTTAATGCTTCTTCTAATCTACCTAATTTAAAATAGGCCAAACCAAGAACATCATAGGAAAAAGCATTTTTATTATCTAATAATATTGCTTTTTGGGCCCACTCTATAGCTTCATTATAATTCCCAATTTTAATATGGACCATTGATAAGCTATACAAAGGATATGGATCAAATGACGCTTTTTTGTGTGCTTTGTTCCATTCCTCCAATGATTTCTTGTAATTTCCTTTCCTATAATAAGCTGTCGCTAAATTCATGTTTGTTAAAGGATGGTTTTTCAATTCTGGAAAATTAAAAAAGGATTCATCAGGAATAACAGCTAATGTCCAATTATTTTTGTTAATATCGTTTCCATAATACCATAATTTATTAAAAACTTCGTATTTCATTGCATATTTTTTGCCAATAAAAGGATCATGAAAGATAATCTGTTTCCTATTATCATCAAAACCGATTATAACACGATAATGTCCTTTATTTATTTCTTTAATTGGTCTGTTAAGAACAATTAAAGGGATATTCTTTTTTAAGACTTCTTTTAAAATTTTCAAATTACCTTTAAAAGAATAGCTCATCATATTTTTCAATCGGGGATAATATACTAGATCTGAATTATAGGTAATTTCTTTTTTAAAATTAAATATCTCTTTAGCAATTTCATCCTGCTCATAATTTTTTCCCCTATCCCAATAATTTAAAACCATTGCTATTACTGCGGGGCCACAATAATTTCTCTTTTTCCATTTTTGATAAGGAACATCTTTAATTAAGTATCCTTTCTCAGGGATTCCGTGCTTGTACTTGAAAATTTGAGCTGCATATTGAGGCTGTTTAATTAATGCCAAAATTATTAGGCTAATTAAAATTTTTCTTATGTAAATCATTTTTGAACTCAAGTAATTTAATCAAAATCTTAATGATAATTTCTGCTGAAACGATTTTCACTCATTATAATATAATTATTTTTTCTTCTCTTTTTTCCAGTGCAAGAGAGACTAACATACCAAAGGAGCTCTTGTCAAGTGTGTGGTTCTTTCAGACTTTAAAATTAACTCTATTTTTAAACTCAGCAAAAACTTCACTTCTTACTTACTCTATTGTGTATTTTACAGAATCTCTACTTTTTGCTCTTACTCAACCACTCCCTATCTTGAAGTATCGGAATTTGAAAAATTCCGATACTTGGTAAAAAATGTAAAATTTCATTTTAAAAACAAGATAGTCA
>JBHIEE010000063.1:0-16822 GCA_046760445.1 Candidatus Aminicenantia bacterium | reverse complement strand
ATTGGAATTTCTGCTTAGGAATTTTGAAATTCCGAAGCAGTTAGATGTCCTTCCAGAAGACATTCTTTCTAATCAGCTTATTCCAGTTCAATAAGAGGCTGGAGAGCATCAACCAGGTCATTTACTTGAACTAATATTTTTTTTACCACCCCATCTATCGGAGATTTTAATTCATTTTCCATTTTCATTGCTTCCACTATCACCAAGGTTTGATTCTTCCCCACTTTCTCCTTTTCAGAAACATTAATCTTTATCACTTTCCCTGGCATAGGAGCAGTGACTACCTTCTCAACTTCTGTTGATTCAGCCTCCCCTATTGCCGTGATAGAAGTTGTGTCAGCTAGTTCCTCAACAATAAATTCTTCTCCTCCAACAGAGATATATATTTTTCCTTTATCCTTCGCTAAGTAGGAAAGATAAGAATGATGGTCAATTAATAAAGAAAGAATATTCTCAGAAATGAATTGACAATCTACATCAAACTTTCTGCCTTCCAAATCAATTAGGTAAACTCTTCCTTTCTGTTCAATCGAAATTTTATAAGATTTATTAGCAATTAAAAAGTCAAGATCCATTATTTTTTCAACTCTGCCCGATTCTCCATTTACCCAGGGTCAACCAGGGAGAATAAGTTGTTTTCTTAGGAGAAGAAATTTTGGCTTTGCCCAATGTTTGGTTATATGAATGGACAGCCGCGATTAATAAAGCAAGATCGATATTTTTCTTGTCTTTGTATTTTTCTTGCCAGTCAGTCAAATTTTTTTCTATAAAATTAGTGTGAGTACGACCAGCAATAAATTCAGGATGACTTATCACTTCTTTGAGAAAATCGATTGTTGTTCTAACTCCCAGAATCACATAATCATTTAAAGCATTAATCATTCTTTGGTAGGCTGACTCCCGATTCTCAGCCCAAACAATTAACTTTGCCAAAATTGGGTCATAATAAATGGACACTTCATACCCAGCGTATATCCCACAATCGTGTCTAATTCCAGGACCTTTTGGTTCTTTCAAAAAAAGGATTTTACCCGAACAAGGTAAAAAATTGTTAATTGGATCCTCAGCATAAATTCGACATTCAATGGAGTGCCCCCGTTGAGATAACTGATCCTGGTTAAGAGTAAGTTTCTCTCCCGAAGCAATAAGTATCTGTTGCTTAACCAAATCGATTCCTGTGGTTAACTCTGTAATAGGATGTTCAACTTGAATTCGGGCATTAACTTCCAAGAAATAAAAATTTTTATTTTTGTCTAAAAGAAATTCTACTGTTCCTGCATTGTTATAGCCTGAAGCTTCAATAACCTTCTTAGCTGCTTCACCCATTTTACTTCTCAAGTCAGGAGTAAGAACAGGAGATGGCGTTTCTTCCACAATTTTTTGGTGTCTCCTCTGAATCGAGCATTCTCGTTCAAAAAGGTGAACAACATTTCCATAATTGTCAGCTAAAACCTGAAATTCTACATGTCTTGGCTCAACTAAATATTTCTCAAGGTAAAGTGACTCATCACCAAAAGCTGATTTAGCCTCTCTCATTCCAGCTTCTACTGCTGATTTTAGCTCTTTCTCTGAAGAAACAATTCTCATTCCTTTCCCGCCTCCACCAGCTGAAGCTTTAATCATCACTGGATAACCTATTCTCTTCGCCTCAGTAGTAAATTCTACCATACCCTTACCTTTAGATTTCATTCCAGGAATAATGGGTACTCCTATTTTTTCCACTGTTTTTCTGGATCTTACTTTATCTCCAACCAAGGCCAAAGCTTTCGAATTCGGGCCGATAAAAATTATATTTTCTTGTTCACATCGTTGAGCAAAGGATGGATTTTCAGCAAGGAATCCATATCCTGGATGGATTGCTTGAGCTCTGCTTTTCTTTGCAGCTGAAATAATGGCATCCATATTAAGATAGCTTTCCAGCGGAGGAGGAGGACCAATACAGATTGCTTCATCAGCCATTTGGACATGAAGAGAATCACGATCGATCTCGGAGTAAACAGCTACGGTTGAGATGGACAATTCTTGGCAGGCTTTAATTATTCTGACAGTAATCTCACCTCGGTTAGCTACTAAAATCTTTTTAAACATCATAATCTTAATAGAAGCTGGAAACTGGAAGCAAGAAGCAAGAAAAAATCCTGCATCCAGCTTCTTGCTTCTAGCTTCTCATTTAGCCCACTTCGGTTTTCTCTTTTCCAGAAAGGCAGTCATTCCTTCCTGGCCTTCTTGGCTAATCCTTAAATCAGCAATCATTTTTGCTGTAAATGTCTTAGCTTGATCAAAATTCATATTTGGTATTTTAATCAACAGTTCTTTACAACAAGCGATCGCTTGAGGACCACTGGTTAAAAGTTGAGAAACAATCTTTTCTACTTCCTCATTTAATTTTTCAAGAGGAACGATTTTATTAACTAAACCTATCTCCAGGGCTTTCTGGGCAGTAAGCCTTTCTCCAGTGAGAAAAAATTCACGAGCATAAGTCTCACCGATTCTTCTTATCACATAAGGAGAAATTAATGCAGGCACTAAACCCAATTTTACTTCACTAAGACCAAATTTAGCCTGATCAGCCGCAATAACAATATCACAGGCAGCAATCAAACCTGTTCCTCCACCAATTGTTGTTCCATTCACTCGAGCCACAGTGGGTTTTGGTAAAGAATAGATAAGATACATCAATTCAGCTAACAGAGTTGACTCCTCAAGGTTTTCCTGATAGGAATAGTTTATAATCTCTCTCATCCAATTCAAATCTGCTCCGGCACAGAAGGATTTTCCATTTCCTGTAAGAACAACTACTCGAATTTCTGGATCATCTGCAATTTTTCGGAAAACAGTGGTCAATTCTCTAATCATTGTTTGATTAAAAGCATTATGAATCTTTGGTCGATTTAATATAATTTTTGATACAGAATTTTCAGTGAGATGAATAATGGTCTGATAACTCTCCATTATTTTACATCCTGAAAATGCCATACTTTGGTTCAGGAATAGGAGCATTTAAGGACATAGCAATTCCTAAACCCAAGGCTACTCTTGTCTCCAGAGGATCAAGAATTCCATTATCCCATAATCGGGCTGTACTATAATAAGGGCTGGCTTCTTTTCCATATTTTTCCAAGATAGGAGCAATGAATTTTTCTTTTTCCTTTTCAGTCATTTCTTTACCCTGTTTTTTCAATTGTTTCAATTTCACTGTAAGAAGGACATTAGATGCCTGTTCTCCTCCCATCACACAAATCCTTGCATTAGGCCACATCCACAAAAGTCGAGGTTCATAAGCTCGACCGCACATCGCATAGTTTCCTGCTCCATAAGAACCGCCAACAATGACTGAAAATTTAGGGACATCAGCATTGGCCACAGCATGAACCATTTTTGCTCCGTCTTTAGCAATTCCTCCATGTTCATATTGTTTTCCCACAATAAATCCAGTAATGTTCTGTAAAAATATCAGGGGAATCTTACGCATGGTGCAGAGAGTAATGAAATGGGCTCCTTTAACAGAGCTTTCTGAAAATAGAACACCATTATTCCCCAGGATCCCCACGGGATAGCCCATTATTCGAGCAAAACCACAAACTAAAGTTAGACCATATAATTCTTTAAATTCTTGAAATCGGCTCCCATCAACTAATCTAGCAATTATTTCTTTAATATCGAATGTCTTTCTAAGATCCTTGGGTAGAATTCCATATATTTCTTCAGGATCATAATACGGATCTTCAGGAGGAGCAGTATCAAGCTCAAATTTCTGGGGAGGGTCAAGAGTTTCCACAATATTTCGGGCAATTTCTAAGGCATGCTGATCATTGAGCGCATAATAATCAGAAACCCCAGAAATTCGACAATGAACATCTGCTCCGCCCAACTCCTCATCAGTCACTTCCTCTCCAGTGGCTGCTTTGACCAAAGGAGGACCACCAATGAAAATAGTTCCTTGTTTTCTAACAATAACTGTCTCATCACTCATTGCTGGCACATAAGCTCCTCCGGCTGTACAAGAACCCATTACCACTGAAATTTGAGGAATGCCCATAGCTGACATTCGAGCCTGATTATAAAATATTCTTCCAAAATGCTCTTTATCAGGGAAAGTGCCAGATTGATAGGGAAGAAATACTCCTCCAGAATCCACTAAATAAATACAGGGGAGCCTATTCTCCATAGCCACTTCTTGAGCCCGAATATGCTTTTTTATTGTCATTGGGAAATAAGTTCCCCCTTTAACCGTAGCATCATTAGCTATCACTAAGACCTCCCGGCCATGAACAACACCTATCCCAGTTATTATTCCCGCAGAAGGGGCTTCATTGTCATACATATCATAAGCTGCTAAAGGACTTAATTCTAAAAATGGAGTGTTTCGGTCAAAAAGAAGCTCTAATCTTTCCCGAGCGGTTAATTTTCCTCGTGATTTATGTAATTCACGGGCTTTGGGAGGACCTCCCTTCTTAACCTTTTCCAATATTTCTTTATACTCTGAAACTAATTTTTTATTATGTTCAAAATTCTCTTTAAATTCTGAACTCTTCGAATTAACTTTACTCTCTAGTCTGTACATTTTCTCCGAATTTAGTCTTTTCAATTGAAATAATTGGTGAAGAATTTAATTTTTTGAATGAAGTTTTATAATTGCTCATTAATAAAAGCTTCTTATTAATCCCATTCCAAACATATTAATAGCGTGACTATATTGTCATAAATAAATTAACAAGTCAAGATTTTACAGGACTATCTGTTTCAAAAGGAAAACCGGGGAAGATAGCAAAATACCCTGGAGAGTGGGTAGAAGTTTGCTTGATTCCTGAGAAAAAGATTATGATTTATAAAGATAAGCAAAAATTATGGGAATATTATCTTTGAATGTTTCATTTTTAATTGTTCCCTAACATGAGGCAATTCGATTTCTTGACAAGATCATTTCTTGAGATTATTATTACAAAATAAAAATGGCACAAATTCATCCCGAGTGCTCGGGAGAAAAGACTCAGTTAAAAAGGGGGTGATAGATGAGGTAAATAAAGAATTAAAAGTAAAGGAGGGTGGTTTATAATTATTAGACTAAGGAGGTTAAAAAATGAACAAAAAAGGGATGATTTTAGGGATCATTCTATTGTTATCTTTAGCAGTAGTCAGTCATGCTGCAGATTTAAAAGTCAGGATAATAGTAGACAAAGCGAGCATCAGATTAAAGCCTGATCTCACGAGTCAGATAATTGCTCAGGTTCCATTAGGCACAATCCTCCAGGCAGAAAGAAAAACAGGAGAATGGTATAAAGTTAATTTACCTCCTAATGAGAGAGGATTTATTGTATCTGGTTATATTCATCAGAGTATTGTTGAAGAAATAGTTGAAAAAATTCCAGAGGAAAAACCACTAGTTGCTCCTCCTCCAGTGCCTCCTCCACCAGCACTACAAGTTTATGTTCCCAAAAAAGTAGAAATAGGACCAAAATCAGGCATAGGAATTAGAGCCGGTTATGCTATGCCTTCAGAGGAGAAATATGGCAGTGGGTTAAAGTACGGAGCAAATTTTTGTTTTGGAATCACGAAAAACATAGCTATTGAGCTCAGTGGACTGAGATTTCAAAGCAATGTAGAGGAAGATCCTGAAGCATTGAGTAAAGGGAAATTATCAGCAATACCAATTCAACTAAGTATTCAAGGTCGATTTCCGATAAACAATCAATTTGTTCCCTATGTTTTAGGAGGTGCAGGTTACTATTTGAATAGCTTCACTTTCGATGAAGACCTCACTGATGCCTGGGATGCTTTAGGTTTTGATATAGAAGAAAAAGTAGAAAATACCACAGGATTTCATTTTGGAGCTGGAATAGATTATTTCTTCACCGATAATATAGCTTTAAATGCTGATATTAGATATTGTATAGTTAAAACTAAAGGATCTTGGACTATAACAGATCAAATTGGTGGTACAGAGACCTCTGAAGACTTAGAAGACCTTAATCTAAATTCTATTATGTTCGGAGTAGGATTGAAGTTTTTCTTCTAAAATTTAAAAAGGAGGAATAAACAATGAAAAAGAAATTTAAATTTAATCGAATTGTCTGGATAGGATTTGCTTTTTTGGCAGCCTTGATAATTCTTCTGCCCAATAAAGCTCAACTACAAGATCAGCCCGGGGCAATTGAAGATCTCCCACCAATGAATGACTACCAAAAAGAAGGTCATCCAAAAATGGAATCCGTCTTGTACCGATTGATGAAGATTTATTTGACTCAGGGGATAGAAGAGGCGAAGGAGTTTGCCAGACAGAGATTAATTGATTTGGAAGAAGATTTTGTCCGTGTGGTCTTAGAAGGTCAGTCAATCGGAATGGACAGAGAAGTAGAAATGATAGCTTCTTTAGTGAGTCAGCAAGTTGAGGAATTGGGTGGCAAGGTAGAAACAACTTACCGTCAATTAGTCCAGAGTATGGTGCCACTATATGCTCTTCAAGATTTGGCTGATTTTCCGTCGGTAAGATATGTAAGACTTCCCTTAAAGCCTATTCCCCTTGTGACCAGTGAAGGAGTAGCCAAAACTGGCGCCAATCAATGGCAGACTATGGCTTCTTATCGGTCACCAGAAACGGCTAAAGTTTGTGTTCTCGATGCTGGTTTTCAAGGTTATGAAGCCTTATTAGGCACAGATCTTCCATCTTCTGTCACTGATCGGTCATTCAGAGCTGATGGCAATATTCACGCTTCTAAACATGGAACAGCTTGTGCTGAGATTGTTCATGATATGGCACCTGATGCCAGACTGTGGTTAGTTAATTTTGGAACTGATGTGGAGCATCACAATGCCGTTAATTGGATAATCAATCAAGGAGTAGATATTATTTCTTATTCAATGGGATGGTATAATACAGGAGCTGGAGATGGCACAGGACCTATCTGTGAAGATGTAAAAAAAGCAACCAATAATG
The DNA here is from genome assembly GCA_046760445.1 of Candidatus Aminicenantia bacterium. Classification (GTDB taxonomy): domain Bacteria; phylum Acidobacteriota; class Aminicenantia; order JdFR-78; family JdFR-78; genus JBHIEE01. Next base: position 9,888 of record JBHIEE010000063.1, on the reverse strand, counting down.
GGATTAAATGGATTTCTGCTGCTGGAAATGAGGCTGGGGACCATTGGGAAGGAACTTTTAGTGACACTGATTCAGATGGGTGGCATAATTTTTCTGGCGCAGATGAAATATTGCGCTTTTGGGTGCCTGCATGGTATTTGGTAGCTGTATATCTTAATTGGAATGATTGGGGAACTTGGAATGGTACAAGCTACAGCGGGTCGAATCAAGATTATGACCTATATCTATATATCTTTTCAGGAGGAACTTGGGTTTATGTTGATAGCTCAACAAATTTTCAGACTGGGACACAATGGCCTACTGAATCAATTGGGTACTGGTATTCTACTGCGTCACGTTGGTGGGGGATTGCTATTAGGAAATCCAGCGCGACCACAAATGTCAAATTGGAAGTGTTTACTACCGGTAATTCAACCCCAATTGAATACAATAAACCAGAAGGAAGTCTAATTATTCCAGCAGATTCCTCTAAAGCTATAGCTGTCGGAGCAACTGACTGGTCAAATGACTCCTATCATTCTTACAGTTCCCGGGGACCAACGAGTGATGGTAGAGAAAAGCCTGATTTATGCGCACCTTCTGGAGTCTCAAGTGTGACTTATGGGCATTTAGGGTTTTATGGGACATCAGCTTCTACCCCTCATGTAGCAGGTGCCTTTGCTTTGCTGAAAGGAAAAACACCCTATACTTTAGACCAGATTCAAGCTATTATCGAGGCACGGGCTAAGGACTTAGGACCTCCTGGTAAAGATAACAAATTTGGCCACGGCAGATTGAAACTTACAAAATGAGGATGAAAATTTCTCTATTAGTCGGAACAATAGCCTTTTTGGGAACAACTTTAACATGTAACATATGCATATGCAGGTGGAGCCACCTATAACATACTATTAGAGCGCATCCAATCTACCTGGGAGCATGTAGTTGATTATAACCTCGCGGAGAGGCGGAGTTCATCTTCTTTCCCTCCAAGAGCTTCTCAGTGAAGAAGAAAAATGCAAAGAAGAGATTTTTTGAATACTTTGATGGGAAGTTTTGCGGCTCTAAATGCCTTCTTCTCTTTAGACAGACCTAGAATTTCTCCAGGGAACCCAAAAAAGGAAACATCAAAAACTGATATTTTGGTTAAAGTTGTGGGAACCGCCCAAGATGGAGGACTACCTCATGCGGGATGTTATTGTAAGAATTGTCTCAAAGCAAGAGAGGAGCCTGGATTTTCTCGCTTAATTTCATCCCTCGCCATCCTGGATCTTAGAGAAAAGAAATCTTACCTCCTGGATGCCACTCCTGATATCAGAGTGCAATTGGATATAATAAATGAGCGATTAACTCAAAAAAAATCAGGCTCTAAAAATTATCCTGATGGTATCATTCTTACTCATACCCATATAGGACATTACACGGGCTTGATGTTTTTTGGCTACGAAGCCTTGGCTACTCATAAATTGCCCGTTTATTGTTCAGCTCGCATGAGGGATTTTTTAGCTGAAAATGGCCCCTGGAGTCAGCTTGTTCATCTGGAAAACATAGACATCCATGTTCTTACTTTTGACAAAGAGTTCTTTTTATCACCACAGCTTTCTATAATTCCCTTTCAAGTACCTCATCGAGACGAGTATTCAGATACTCTTGGTTTCATAATTTCTGGAAGGAAGAAAAAGCTTCTATACATTCCAGACATCCAGAATTGGGAAGTTTGGAACCGATCAATAATCAGAGAAGTCGAAAAGGTAAATATTGCTCTTCTGGACGGAACATTCTACAGTTCTGAAGAACTGCCTGGACGAGACCTCTCTCGGATAGGGCATCCTTTCATAAAATCAAGCATAAAGACTTTGAAAAAGGTGGTAAGAGAAGGAAAGACAGAAATTTATTTCACCCATTTAAATCACACCAATTTTGCTCTTGATCCCAAAGGAGAAGCCCGGAAAAAAATTGAAGAGGAAGGTTTCAGATTAGCTTGTGAGGGAATGGAGTTTTTCCTCTAAAACGAGGTTTTATGATATTAATTTTTTGGTGTTATCAACTTATGAGGGATTTTGCAACTTTTTTTATTTTTTTCTCGTAAAAATAAAAGGAGTAAATTATGAGCATTTTAGGAAACATTCTTTGGATTCTCTTAGGTGGGATATTCATCTTTTTTGAATATCTTATAGGCGGTTTGATTTTATGCCTTACCATAATTGGAATTCCCTTTGGAATCCAGTGTTTTAAATTATCCATTCTCGCGCTTGTACCTTTTGGCAGAGAAGTAGTGCCTAAGAAATCTTATACAGGAGTCTTAAATATTGTGATGAATATAATCTGGATTCTTATTGGAGGAATCTGGATTGCTTTAACACATATTATTTTTGCTATCTTATGTGCAATTACAATTATTGGAATACCTTTTGCTAAGCAACATATAAAATTAGCCTCCCTTGCCTTGACTCCTTTTGGAAAAGAAATCAAATAAATCCTCTAATTAATAATAAAGAAAAATTTATTTTCTCTGAGTGCAAAAAGTGAAGTTAGGAATCGAAACTAAAAATCTATATCAATTAGAAAAATTCTTTCAAGAGACTATCAAAAAATTTAATATTTCAAAATAGTAACATCAATCTGAATGATTTGCTTGACATTGATTGGTAAATCATTTAATTTGGAATATTGAAGGTGTAAAAATTTTTTTAGAATTAAAAACCTTCCTTGATATGCATAATATCAAGGATATTTTTATTTTTAGCCAAAAAAATTCCTATTCGCTTTTAGTAAGAAAAACCTACTATTAGCAAAGAAACTATTGGTTAAAAATATGACAGGTAAGTGATTAATCAAAGGAGGTTAAAAACGAAATGAAGATAGGCCCAAATACAACCGTGAAAATGGATTATTCTCTTTTCCTTAAATCTGGAGAAATGGTCGCTTCTACAGAGGGAAAAGAACCTATTGAATTCAAATTTGGCCAAGGAGAACTATTAGAAGCGTTGGAGAGGAAAATCGAAGGAATGGAACCCAAGGAAGAAAAAGAAATAGTGCTTACTCCAGAAGAAGGATTTGGAAATATTAATCATGAAGCAATATTAGAAATTCCTAAAAACAATTTCCCGGAAGATGTAGAATTAAAAGAAGGAATGACCTTTCGTCTCCAAAGAGATGACGGCCAAATCGTCCCTTTCATAATAAGAAGAGTGAAGGATGATTTAGTGACCATAGACTTTAATCATCCTTTAGCAGGAGAAACTCTTCGTTTTGTCGTCATTATTAGAGAAGTAAATCCAATTTCTTAAAATTAAATTCCAATATAATATTTTTTCAAAAAGGAGGAAAAAATGAAAAAATTGTCTCTTTTACTTATGGCTATTTTTATTTTTTTCTCTCTATCTTCTATATCTTTTGGGAAAGTAGGGGATATATTAAAAGTAATAAAGACCCCAGGACCCTGCCCAACTGGATTAACCTTTGACGGCCAAAATTTATGGCTGGCTGATGCTTATACTGATAAGATTTATCAAATTTCTCCAGCAACTGGGAAAGTGATAAAGAGCTTTGATGCACCTGGCTATCAACCAGAAGGATTAGCCTGGGATGGCAAGTTCTTATGGCATATTGATCGTGGAGAAAAATATATGTATCGCATCAATCCCGAAACTGGAGAAGCACTCAGTATACTGGAATCAAATAGTAAAAACCCAAGAGATTTGGCTTGGGATGGAGAATATGTCTGGATAGTTGATTATCGGGACGACATTTTATTAAAAGTCTCCCCTATTGATGGAATGATGGTTGCTAATTTCCCTTCACCAGCCAGAGAACCTGCTGGATTGACCTTTGACGCTAAGTATTTATGGGTGACAGATCGAATTGATGACCGTATTTATTTAGTCAACCCCTCAGATGGACTGGTTCTTTCTTCTCTTCGCTCTCCTGGTCGCTTTGCTTATGGGTTAGCCTGGGACGGGAACACCCTGTGGAATGTGGATTATGAAAATAAAGAGATATATCAGATAAAAATATTCTCTCAAGATATATTAACCAAGTGGGATGAATGGTCTGCTGAATTGAAGTTTACCAAAGAATTCAGAAATTATGGTCCAGGAGTGGTAACTTCCTTGGATATCTATCTTCCTATCCCTCATAGTCGGGATAACCAGATTCTCTTGGAACCGGTGAAATTTAATTCAAAACCTGTGGAAATAATCACTGATCAGTGGGGTCAAAAAATTGCTCATTTTCAATACAAGAATCTTAAAGGACCAAGTATCGTCAAACCTGGCTGGAGAGTTAAAGCGAAGATTTATGCCGTGGAATATGTCATTTATCCGGATAGAGTAGGTTCACTGAAAGATATCCCCACTGAAATCAGAAAAAAATATACTCGAGATGGAGATAAATATAGAATTAATGACCCATTCATTAAGAACTTAGCTAAGAAAATAGCAGGAAACGAAAAAAATCCTTACTGGATTGCCCGACGGGTTTACGATTACTTGGGAGAACATCTCAGTTATAATTTAAAACCCTTAGGGGGCTGGAATCCAGCACCAACTGTTTTAAAACGAGGAACTGCCTCCTGTTCTGAATATTCCTATTCAATGATTGCTCTTTGCAGAGCTTTGGGAGTTCCCATTCGCTATGTCGGGGCAATCAGTCGACGGGGCGATGATGCCAGCTATGATGATGTTTTTCACCGCTGGACCGAGGTTTATCTACCTCCTTACGGTTGGATTCCTTTTGATGCTAATAAAGGAGATACTAAACTTCCTGGGCATAAAGCCTTAGGAATAGGAAATGTTTCTGCCCGTTATATTATTACCACTGAGAATGGTGGAGGAGACCAATATTTATGGTTTGGCTATAACTATGGTTTGAAGTGGACTTCTCAAGGAAAATGTCGAATTCATGAAGAAAGTTATGGAATATGGTCTCCCTTAGAGAAGAAAAAGCTGAACCTTTCTTTAAAATAAAAATCTTATTTAAAGGATATTGAACTTCCTAAGCAGAAGTTATTACAATTTAGGAAAAACTATTTCGATTCAGAAGACAAAAGCTCTCCATCCTTGAGAAAGCTTTGACCAAAGCCAGTAATGATTGCCAGAATAAGAACTAATAGTAGCATCCAGCTATGGAAATTATGGATTCCTACGGCAAAAGGCGATAATTTGGGTGCTCCATATTTCAAACCAAACTCACTGTAAGCTGAAGCAACAATCACTGTAGTCATATAGGGCACAATATGCTGAAGAGTATTAGCTGCCACATCCATTACATTAGCTCGACGATAGGGATGTATTTTGTATCTATTTCCTGCCTGCCGAGCGAATTCGCCTACTGAAACAATAGTCACTGTATTATGGGCAATAATCAAATTAGTCACCAGAGTAGTGAGCATAATTGCAGCATCAGTCTGTTTAGCAGTAGAAATCAATTTCCTTGACCAAGATATTAATTTACCAATTAATCCTGCTTTTTGAATAGAATAGACCAGTCCTAAAAGCATAATGGTAAATATAGAAATTCCTACTCCACCTTTTAGTCCTTCCAAGATAATCCCCTGCGCAGCTCGATTTTTAACATCCAAAGAAAAAAGATCTTTAAAAGAAATTAATTTAAAACTTAACCCAACCAAACAGCCAACCACAATTCCCCAGAAAAGAGCCTCCAGTAAATGTCGCTGACTCAAACAAAGGATAATAATTACAATGGGCACAACTATCATCGGTAGTCCTGCGGGATGAGCCTTTTCCTGGATGGTTTCAATTCCTCCTTGAATTAAACTTCCCTGACCGAAGGTAATATATAAAATCAAAGCCAAAATTCCGGCAGGAAAAGCATATTTCAACCGACTTTTGACCACTCCACCAATATCTGCTCTCTGACTCAACGCCGATGCAATGGTTGTATCAGAAATAGGAGAGAGATTATCACCAAAAGCTCCACCACCAATTATTGCTCCCAAAAGCACGGCTGGGTGGGCACCCAATAAATAACCTGCTGGATAAAGGATAGGGGTACAGGTGACAATTGTTCCTATGCTGGTTCCTGTGGCTGTCCCAACAATAACTGCAATAATAAAAGCTGTCCCAGCAAAAAGTCGACCAGTCAATCCAGCTTTAAAACAAACCCAGACTAGAGCTTCCACAAAACCGGTTTCATACATCAGTACTCCGATCACAGATGCAAACAACCAGGCACAGACCATAATCATCACAATTTTCTGAGACATGCCTTCCACAATAACATCAGTGTAATGGGTTTTATTCTTGGCTAAAAACATCCCCAGGATTAGCGCTCCCAAGGTTATAGGCCAGAATCCATAGATATCAGGACTTTTCTTAATGCCAAGATAAACAGCTCCAGCAATAAAAAATAAGAAAGGCAGGACAGAAGAACCAAAACCACCATAGAACTCTAACTTCTTCTTTTTAAATTTTTCTTCAAACATCGAAATTCAATTTTTTTTCATTTCTGAATCAATTTTTGTCTTTCCGATTTTAACATAAGAAAATTTAAGTATGCAATTATTTTCATAAATTCCTTGAAATTAAAAAACATAAGATATTTTAAGAAATAATGTTTTTCCTCCTGTGGCCACCTCTCCCATTTCCCCTGCTCCCTGCTGATAGGCAACAACAACTGCTCCAAAAGGAGGCTGAAACCGATAGACAAAAACAACATTAACATACAATCTTTCAGGCAGGCTATTAGTTTGAAGAAATAATCTAAAATATACATCTTTAAGTAAAATAATAATTTGACTTCAAAATATTAATCCAAGTGCTTTTTTGATAAATATCTGGGTCCTCATTTAATCGAGTTAACTGATATTCCAGGGAGAATTTCTCGGTAATTTTTTTGGCTGCCTTTATTTGATAAAAATGAACGTAAGTATCAAAATTTCGTCCCCACCGATAATAAATCTCTATGTTCTCCCATTCTCGAGTATTATAACCTATTCTTATCCCATAAAGATTATTCTGGAAAGATTTCTCATAAAGCTTGTAATCATAGACATAATCCAGACCAAAGGAAAATTTATTTTTTAACTCAGCACTAAGAGACTGGAATATGTTTTTACTTCTTAGAGTCTTATTGTGTCCCCAGTAAATATTGTAGTTTGATCTCCATTGAATATACTCAATCCCCTTTTTAATCCACACTCGGTGACTGACATTCGAATCCAATTCCAATCGGTCATCATCTACAACAAAGCCTGTAGCATTAACATTATCAGCAAAGTTCTCACCTAATTCCGTAAATCTTAAGTGATAATGAGTAGTACTGGTATCTCGAGCTAATCGGAGAAAATACCCGTAAGCTTTTGATTTTATTTCTGGAGACCAGCTCTGGACATATTGTCCGGTCAAACGAACAGTTCTGGAAAAATAGTGAGTTAAATCAAAATTGATTGAACCAGTATTTTGACCTTTAATCAATCGGTTTGCCAGGGTAAATCCAATTGTTGAAGATTTGAAAATATCTTTCTTTAATCTGAGCGCACTATAATTAGCTGATTCCATTGACTCATCTTTTTCTGTTTCTGGATTATCTTCCATTGGATAAGTCTGAGCATTGAGAAAAGCCAGGTTGAATGCTCCTAATTTACCAAAAAGTTTGATCCCATATTTGATATCTGAAATTCGTCTCGTATAAAAAGAATTTATCCGGGTACGAAAAAGTTCTAATCCCTCCTGGAAAAACTGGCGTTTTTCAGGCAAATGAAGCTCAAATCGGGTAAGATTAACCTGTTCCTCATCTGTTTCAACTGTAGCAAAATCAGGATTTATGGTTATATTAGCTGAAAGATTGGAGGTCAAACTATATCGAATATCCATTCCAAATTCCTTTTCAGGTAATTTCTCTTCCTCAAATCTTCCCATCAGATAGGGAACTATACCATATTTTTTTGCTCCTTTTTCGAGATCAAGGCCAGTGAGATTACCATATTGAGAAACTCTAAACCAAGATTCTACTTCTGACCATAAACTTTTTTCCAGTTTTCTAGGAAGATTTCTCCCAAAATTTACTCCCCAGATTTGATCTTTTCCTTTTCGATACTTAAGAATTTCAAAAGGGATAGCTATCTCTGCTGTCCATCCATCTTCAACTATTTGAGCAGCTGAAAGCCAGTATTCATCCCAGCTATGGTCTGAAACTCGACCATCATCAGATATCTTTCCATCAGCTTGCGTGCCTAACGGATTAGTGAAAAAGAAATAACCAGTTCGGCGGTCACAATATGTATCTAAAAAAACTTGAACCATATCGTCCCGATCCAGAGCTTGGTCACGCTGGGTAATTTTAGCTACTATTTTTTCTGGAAAAGAATCATAACAGTAAAAAGCTATATAGAGAAATTGGTCATCATAAGCAGCAAAAACCTCAGTTTTTTCAGTAGCCTCCTCTCCTTTATTTGGCTCAAGTTGGACAAAATTGCCTGTTCTAGATGCCCCCTGCCAACAGGGATCATTGAGTAGCCCATCGATTTGGGGAGAAGAAGAGATTCTCTTAATCTTGAATTCTCTTCTTTCTGATAGCTGTCCCGAGCAGGGAACCTTTACTAAATAATTCAAAAATAATAAAAAAATGAAGAAACTGATTATTTTTCTTCTTACCGAGAGCTTTCTTTTCTTCATTATTCTATTTATCTAATTATATTTAAGCCTTTCCCAAGAGAATTGCCAATTTAAAATAATACCTGAAAATGGAATAAATTCATCTCTTTTCTTGATAGCTTGTTAAATTTTTAAATTATTTTATAATTGGGAAGAGTAAATTTTGTCAACAAGTATTGTTGTTTTCAAAGCAAACGAGAATCTTCTAAGAAAAGAATAAAAAGAATAGAAAATCCCATTAAATGAACCTAACTATAAGAAGATACAAAGATTATTGAAGAGAGCCCATTCGTTCTTCCAGAAGAGGGATAATTTCTGGCGAAAGAAGGAACATTTTTATTTTCTTGGTTATATTTTCGTCTTTATGATTGGGTTTAAAAGGTGAAATTAATTTCTCTGCCAGTGCCTCTTTTTGAAGCTGGAAATCAGTTTCAGGAAGAGACCTTATCTCCTCTACGACTGAAAGAAGATGAGCTTTAATTTCGCCTTCATCTATTTCTTTCAAAGGAGGAAAATGAAATTTCATTCTTTCTATCATTCTTTGGACAATCATTTCTTTTCTTCTTTGGTAAATGCGATCGGGTATTTCTCTGAGTCTTTCCAACTGGCGAATTGGGCCTTTTAAATCACTTGCTTGACCAATTCTCAACTCCCCCTGAGGAGGGATTATACAGGGAACAAAGTTTTTCAATTGATATTTCTGATGATTCTTTAAACTTTGTTCAACTGCTAAAGCCAAATCTTTAATTTTTTCATTGCTGTTAAATATTAGTCTTTTTATCTCTGTTTGAAGTCGATGAAACTCTTGTTTTAGAGGCTGAGGAATTTCTCTGTTATCTTTCAAATAACTCCTTATCTCTTCAAGAATAATTGTAATTTCCCTTTCTTTAGATTGAATTTCTTCCTTAAGTGATTCCTGGACCCTAATTTTCTCTTCAGCGTTGTCTCGAATTATTTTCATTTGTTCGGGAGTAAGATCCAACCCATTAATTAGATTAATCAAGTGAATCTCTGTCCTTAATCGAGCAATTTTATCCTCATTCCTTTGGCGAAGATAAGATTCGCCAGCCAAATAAGAAAAAGTCAAAACAACTAAAAAAACCGTTATTCCCAGTTTTAATAATTCTTTTCTCCCTTCCATTTTTACCTCCAAATAACATAGAATGCTTTCGACTTTGAAAACCAAATTGTGATGAAGGTTTTCAAGCTATATTTTTTGGCTTCACCTCCACGTATGTTAAATCCTAAATTCTAATATCTAAATTCTAAACAAATTCAAAATTCAAATGTTCTA
>JBHIEE010000062.1:0-17044 GCA_046760445.1 Candidatus Aminicenantia bacterium | reverse complement strand
TAGAAAAGTTGCATAATCAGGCTTTTATATTTTTATATCTAATTATATACAGCAAAATTCTTTGAAGATTGTAATATAAAAGCCTTTCTTTTAGTTTTACTGTCTCAAGAAAATAAATGGAGACTGTCGAGAAATTGGTTAATCGTAAAAAAGAATCTAAAGAAGAGGTTGAAAAAATTGAAAAAATCAACTATATTATACTTCCCAGTGGTCACAATTTGGTCACAAAAGACACCAAGCTCGAAAGAGAAAGACCTCTAACTCGTTGAAAATAAAAGATGCCGGGGTGGCGGAATTGGTAGACGCAAGGGACTTAAAATCCCTCGGAGGTTATCCTCTGTGCCGGTTCGAGTCCGGCCCTCGGCATTAACTTCTTTTCGGATTGAAAATCTTATTCTTTATTATTTTGAAATCAAAATCGTCTTCTAAGATTTGATCCTTGTATTTTTCGACAGGAATTTTTTCATTAATCAACTGAGAGATAGAGTTTATTCCTTTTTTATCTCCTAAGAAAATAGCTCCTACTATTCTCCCTTCTTTTAAAACAATTTTTTTATATATTCCTTTATTTAAGTCTACTTTTTTTATTTCTTGATACTCATCACCCTCTGGGTTAACCTGGCCGATAGAGGTCAGGTCTATTCCGACTACTTTAAGGGTATTAGAAGAAGTAGTTCCTTGATAAACAATTTTTTCTCTGCCAAGAAGATTCATTCCAGCAATCTTGGATTGATCTAAGGCTGCAGGAATAATACCATATACTCTTCCCTTAAATTCAGTAATATCTCCTGCAGCATAAATATCTTCAATATTAGTTTCTAAATATTCATTGATTATCACCCCTCTATTTGTTTTTATTCCTGCCTCTTGAGCTAATTTTATATTGGCTCTCACTCCAGCAGCCATTAGAATAAGATCACCCTCGATTTTCTTTTTGCTCTTGAGTAATATCCCTGAGGTCTTTTCACTTCCTATAATCTCTTCAGTTGCTTCTCCGCATAAAATTTTTAATCCTGTACTTTCTATCTGACTCTGTAATATTTCTGCTCCCTGGGTATCAAGTTGTCGTGGTAATAATCTTGGGAAGAATTCAACAACTGTTATTTTTAGTCCTAAAGCTTTCAAAGCCTTAGCTGACTCTAATCCCAATAGTCCTCCCCCAATGACTATCGCTTTTTCTGCTGATTGAGAATATTTTTTTATTTCTATTGCATCCTGGAGAGTGCGAAGAGTGAAAACACCTTTTTTCTCTGCTCCTCTTATCGGTGGTAAAAAGGGATTGCAGCCCATAGCTAAAAGCAGCTTGCCATAGTTGACATTACTTCCATCTTCTAATTCTATAACTTTTTCTGCTGGAATAAGTTTGACTACTTTCTTATTTAAATGAACTTTAATATTTTTTTCTCTATACCATTCTGGAGGATACATATAAATTTTATCTATTTCTACTTGATTAGCTAAAAAATTTATTAGATTTGGACGAGGATAGTAATAATATTTCTCATCAGTAAAGATTTCAATTTCAACTTCGGGGTCCTTTCCCCTCAATGTTCTTGCCGCAGTGACACCAGCTATTCCATTGCCAATAATAATTATCTTCATAATATATTCCTTACTCAACAATTAATTTCCCTCTCATCATGCCCATACCACAGGTAAAGACATATTCACCGGATTTTTCAGGAGTAAACTCTATGGGTGTTGTTTTGAAAGCTGGCAGAGGCTTTCTTATTTTGAAATCACCAAAGACAATGGTATCTGAACAATCTGCCGTCTCGTCCCGATAAAAATTAATCCGCACAGGTATTCCCTTTTTGACAACAATAACATCAGGAGTATATCCACCTTTGACAATGACTTTAACTTCCTGAATTCCGCTCTCTTTAACAGAGACAGAAATAGCTCTTCTCCGAGAGAATAAAAAATACCAATTTACCAGAATTATAAGTAAAATACCGACAATTGTTACTAATATTTTTGCTGGCATCAATAACCTCCTATTGAGATTTAATTTTAAATCTTCTCAACCTCAAAGAATTAGACACAACAGAAACTGAACTAAAAGCCATAGCCGCAGATGCAAATATGGGATTTAATAAAATTTCGAAAAAGGGATAAAGAACTCCTGCAGCAATAGGAATTCCTGCTGTATTATAAAAGAAGGCCCAAAAAAGATTCTGCTTTATAATCTTTATCGTCTTCTTGCTAAGTTCAATGGCGGACACAACTCCTTTTAGGTCGCCCTTTATTAAAGTTATATCCGAAGCTTCCATAGCCACATCTGTTCCAGATCCTATAGCTATTCCCACATCTGCCTGAGCCAAAGCAGGAGCATCGTTTATGCCGTCACCCACCATAGCGACTATTTTTCCTTCAGATTGAAGCCTTTTTATCTCATGGACTTTATCTTCAGGTAGAACCTCAGATATAACTCTATCAATACCAGCCTTTTTGGCGATGGCTTCAGCCGTTCTTCGGTTATCTCCCGTGAGCATGACAACTTCTAATCCGAGTCTTTTAAGGTTTTGAACGGCTTGCATCGAGCTTTCCTTCAAAGTATCGGCCACTGCAATCAATCCCGCTGCCCTCCCCTCAACAGCTACATATATGGGAGTTTTACCGTCGTGGGCGAGCTCTTGTGCTTTGGATTCCAGTTCCTTGACTTCAATATTTCGGTCGCGCAATAACTTGATATTTCCCAAGAGCACTTCCTTGCTGCCTACCTTTGCTTCAATCCCATGGCCTGCGATGGCATTGAAATTTTTCGGGTCTCGAAGTTCTATTTTCCTTTCTACTGCCCTTTTTATGATGGCTTCACCCAGGGGATGTTCTGAAACCTTTTCTGCGCTGGCTGCATATTTTAAAATTTCTTCTTCGGGGAAGAAGTTAAATGATACTATGTCCGTAACCTCTGGCTCTCCTTTGGTCAAAGTCCCAGTCTTATCGAAAACGATGGTATTGAGTTTATGAGCAGTTTCTAAACTTTCCCCTCCTTTGATCAAAATCCCATTCTCAGCCCCCTTCCCAGTACCAACCATGACAGCTGTTGGAGTAGCCAAACCTAAGGCACAAGGGCACGCTATGATCATCACAGCCACAAAATTCAAAAGAGCAAAGGTCAAAGCTGGAAAGGGTCCAAAGTTAAACCAAATTACAAAGGTAGCGATGGCAATGGAAATCACAATAGGAACAAAATAGCCAGAGATAACATCGGCCAATCTTTGGATAGGGGCCTTTGAGCCTTGAGCATCTTGGACGAGTTTTATTATTTGGGCTAAAGCTGTATCTTTTCCAACTTTTGTTGCTTCGAATTTAAAACTTCCGGTTTTATTGATGGTGGCGCCAATAACCTCATCTCCTACTCTCTTCGTTACAGGAATGCTCTCTCCAGTAATCATTGACTCATCTACTGCTGACTTCCCTTCTCTGACGATCCCATCCACCGGAATTTTCTCTCCCGGCCTGACAATAACAATATCCCTTACCAAAACTTCCTCCACAGGGATATCTATCTCTTTCTCGTCTCTAATGACTCGAGCAGTTTTTGGCTGTAATCCCATAAGCTTTTTAATGGCTTCTGAAGTCTGTCCTTTGGCTCTTGCTTCTAAGAGCCTTCCGAGAATGATCAAAGTAATAATGATAGCTGAAGTATCAAAATAAACTTTTGGCTCTATGCCTCCTGCCTTAAAGAAAGAAGGGAAAAGGATTGCGGTCAAACTGTAGAAGTAAGCAGCTGAAGTACCGACAGCGATTAGGGTATTCATGTCAGCATTTCTGTGCCTAAAAGCTCCCCATGCTCCTTTATAAAACTGCCAGCCAACCCAGAATTGAACCGGAGTAGCCAGCATCCACATGACAAAGAAATTATTCAAGAGAGTCGGAACCCACGGGAACCAGTTGGGAAAACTTCCCAAGAATATAGGTAAACCAAGAATAATACTTACTAAAAATTTTGTCTTGAGTATTTTGTACTCTTTTTCTCGAGTAACTCTTTCTATATCCTCCACTTCCTCTTCAGGAGGGACTTCTAAGACCTTGTAGCCTGTTGATTCTATAACCTTTTTTATCTCCCCTAAGCTTGTCTCAGCAGGGAAGTATTCAATCTTAGCCTTCTCTGTTGCTAAATTCACAACAGCTTTTGTGACTCCTTTGGTCTGAAGAAGAGTTTTTTCAATCTTCTGAACACAAGAGGCACACTCAATTCCTTGAATGGGAAGCTCAAGAGAAGCCGTGCCAACCTCATAACCGCTCTTCCTCACAGTAGAAATAAAATCTTCGGGTTTAATCAATTGAGGCTGATAAAAGACAGTTGCTTTAGAAGTAGCAAAGTTAACATTAGCGTTATTCACACCTTTTAAATCAGACAGTCTCTTTTGAATTGTTTGGGCGCAGCTGGCACAGCTCATTCCGACTATAGGGAGATCTATTCTCTCATATCTAACACCTTCCACTTGTTCAGGTCTTCTCTTTATATTTTCCTCACTCTTCGCCTCTGGTTGAATATACTTTTCCGGGTTCTCATCAAATTTTTCTTTGCAGCTTTTTGAACAGAAAAAGTATTCCTTGCCTTGGTGAGTCGAAGAGCCAAAAGCCTCTTCTTTTTTTACCTCCATTCCACAAACTGTATCTTTAGCCATTAATTACCTCCTTTTTAATAATTAGATTTTCACCTTTTATTTCGACAATTAATTGTCTAAGAGGGGAAGGCGGCGGCCCAGCAACATTCACTCCGTTTTCATCATACCAACCATCATGACAAGCACAGAAAAACATCCTTTTCTCGGACAAAAAAGTTACGGTACAACCTAAATGAGTGCACACCGCAATAAAGGCCTGGTAATAATTTTCTTTTTTAACCAAGATCCCTGGTTTACTTCCCCAGGCAAAGACCTGAACTGTATAGGAAGTCATATCTTTATAGTCGGCGAATTTCAGGATAACCTTATCAGGTTCTCGATAAGGAGGAACAATAAATTTAATAATTGGATATAGTAAAGTTGAGAAAAAGGTCAACATCCCTCCCCCAAGAAGAGTATTTAGAAACTTTCTTCTGGTAAAAAGTGAATATTTTAATTTCATATTTCTATCCTTTCTCCATGTAAACATCTCCAGCTACTAAAGAGACATTATAAGCAGGTAAAGGTCTAGGTGGAGGTCCGCTAAGGACATTTCCCTTTACATCAAAAACTCCAGCATGACAAGGACAGAGAATTAGTTGTTTAGTTTCATCCCAATGGACAATACAACCCAAATGGGTACAGATCGCAGAAAGAGCAAAAAATCCTATCTTAGTATGAATTAATATCACTGGTTTATTCTCATATAAAACAATCTTTCCCTTTCCTTCAGGCAATTCAGACTCTTTTAAAATCTTAATTCTTCCCCCTATTGTTTCTCCTTTTCTTTGTTTAGGCCAAAGATAGGCTAACATGGGAACTAACACTCCAAAAATAGTTACTGCTATTGATCCACCTATTAGATAGTCCAAGAAATGTCGCCTTGATAATTTTTTTCTTTCTTTATTCTTGTTCATTTCTATCTTTTATGGATTTATTTTTTTCATTAACCTCTATTCCACATGAATGAATAATTATACTAACAGTTAACTCTATAAATAACCTCTGGTTAATATGGCGGACCAGATTAATACATCGCGATTTTTGCTTTCAAT
Source organism: Candidatus Aminicenantia bacterium (assembly GCA_046760445.1). Lineage (GTDB taxonomy): Bacteria > Acidobacteriota > Aminicenantia > JdFR-78 > JdFR-78 > JBHIEE01. The sequence goes on along the minus strand of JBHIEE010000062.1, from coordinate 11,373 downwards.
ATGCGTTAAGTGATTATTTTCCATATTTGCGCCATCAAAGTTGTGTCTGTTTAATGAATTATCCAATCCTATTGTAAAAAAATGCAATTATTACTCCACTTACAAAACCAAAAATCGCTGCTTCTATAATACCTATAATAATTCCGACAAAGCTGAGAGAAAATCCGATGTGGAAAGATTTCATTATTTCTACTGCTGAGTCGACCAGATCTAAGATTCCTAGGATTGATAGAATTACCATCAATAGAGCACTATATATTGCTAAGCTAAAACCAAGCGCCTTAGCATTAAGTTTCTCGGATTTCATATTTCCTCCTTTCTCAATTAATAGGCAGTTTACGGTCATACCCAGGACCTCATACAGTGACCCTCAGCACAATGAGTCACGGGTCTCAGGAAATATTTTCTGGTAACCATTGGTTCCTCCTTTTTTAAATTAATTTATCTGCTTCTCAAGATAATAAGTCTTTCTTTTTTTGTTCAAATTCATCTTTGTCAATCCCTCCTTGAGCATATCTTCTTTTCAATATTTCTAAGGAATTTTCACTATAGTTAGTCTCACTCGCTTTGCTTTGTTGAACTAACCATTTAACGAAGAAGACTAAACCGATAAGAGCAGCAATCCAGAAGATCCACATAAATCCTCCAAACATCCAATGTCCTCCCCACATCATTTTTATCACCTCCTTCTTTTTAAGAGCATTTTCAGCCTTGAAAACCCTTGTCAGTATTGGGTTTTCAAGCTCTGATTTTTGGCTTCACCTCCACATAAAATTAAATCCGAAATCCAAATATCGAAATTCGAAACAAATCCAAAATTCAAATGTTCTAAATTCAAAACACCTGTCTGTCGACAAGTAGAGATCAGAATAATTTTTGTGTTGGTCATTTGTATTTTGGTAATTTGATATTGTTTAGGATTTCGAATTTCGAATTTAGTATTTTTATTCTATCCTTACTCATATATTGAAATCTCTGTTCCCTGATAATATCTCCAATTATCATTTGAAAACCTTCTTTAATACTTTCTAAATTTCTTTAATAATGTGATGATTTCTCTTATTTTTCCTTCTCGATCCCGACGGCTCCCCTTAGAGAAGCTCCGATAAACACAGCTTTCAAGATGTCTAGCTAAGATATTTTCTTCAACTTTCATTATTGCTCCTACTACGGCAGAAAGCTGAGTTAAAATATCAACACAGTATCTTTTCTCCTCAATCATTTTTTGAATTCCCCGAATTTGTCCTTCTATTCTTTTTAACCTAACTAATTCTTCTAAGTGAGTCGTTGGATGAGTATTCATTTCTACCTCCATCTTGTTTATACCATACCCCCATATAGTATGTCAAGTGATTTTTTTATTTTCCGATAATCTCTAATCCCCCCCCCGTTAATGACGAGCCAAATCGGCCTGAATTTGTATTATTAAGGAAAAATTCCTCGATAACGATAAACTTCAGCAACTCTTTCCAGAGCAATGATATAAGCCGCCTCTCTTAATGAAACCCCCAGTTCATTGGATTTATTCCAGACTTCTTTGAAACCTTTAACCAGTTTTTTCTCTAAGTGGTGATTAACCTCCTCTTCTTCCCAGTAAAGACCACTTATTGCCTGAACCCATTCTAAATGGCTAACAATAACTCCTCCTGCATTGGCTAAAATATCAGGCACAACATAAATTCTTTTTTTCTCTAAAACTTCATCTGCTTCTGGTGTGGTCGGACCATTAGCTCCCTCAACGATAATTTTGGCTTTGATTTTTTCTACATTTTTGGAATGTATTTGATTTTCCAAAGCCGCTGGAATCAAGACATCCACTTTTTGAAATAGTAATTCATCTCGTGGTATTCTTTTGGCTTTAAATTTTTCAAAAGAACCATATTTCTCCACATAAGAAATCAATTCACCCGGGGAAAAACCTTCTTCATTAACTAAAGCACCCAAGACATCAGAAACAGCTACAATTTTAGCTCCCATTTGGGAAAGAAAAAGGGCTGCATAACTTCCTACATTTCCAAATCCCTGAATCGCTATTTTCGTTCCCTTTAAACTTTTTTTCAAAGCCCGAAACAGCTCCTGAGTGATAATAGCTACTCCCCGACCAGTGGCTTCTTTCCTTCCTTTAGAACCGCCGAGAACCTCGGGTTTCCCTGTAACAATACTTGGTTCAGTATAACCTTTTAATATACTAAAAGTATCCATCATCCAGGCCATAGTTTTGGAAGTGGTATAAACATCAGGGGCAGGAATATCAAGATGCGGGCCAAGAATAGGAGCAATCTCAGTAGTATACCGCCTGGTTAGTCTTTCCAGTTCTTTTTCGGAAAGTTTGATTGGATCACAGATAATCCCCCCTTTTGCTCCTCCATACGGCAAATCTACTAAAGCACATTTCCAAGTCATCCAAGCTGCTAAAGCAACAATTTCATCTTTTGTCACCTCTGGATGATAGCGAACACCACCTTTGGCTGGCCCACGGGCATCGTTGTATTGACACCGATAGCCAGTAAAGACCTCAACTTCCCCGTTGTCTCTAATGATTGGAATGGATACTTCAAAAACTCTCATGGGTTTCTCAAGTATTTTCTGAATATTTGGATCTAAGTTTATTCTTTTAGCTGCTTTGAGAAGTTGTTTTTTAGCCATCTCGGCAATTGAACTGATCATTTTTTTCTCTCCTTAATTTTTAAACTAAGCAAGGGTTAATGACTATCCGAGATATTTATTCTCCAAGCTCTTCAAATTGGTCTTTATAAGCACCGCATTCCGGGCACACCCAGTCATCAGGAAGCTGTTCAAAAGGTGTTCCTGGATTAATCCCATTCTCAGGGTCTCCTTTCTCTGGGTCATAGACATACTCACAAATCGTACATTCCCATTTTTTCATTTTTGCCTCCATCTAATTTCGTAAATCGTGAACTGTAAATAGTGAATTGTAACTTTAAAGTTAACAATTTACGATTTACAGCTCCCGAGTTTATGGTCCGATATGAACCATTTCATGCCCAAAATGGAAATCCTCGACATTATAATAGTCGGGAAATTCAGAAAGTAAATCGATTTCTGATTTTATCATAAAGAAATGACTTCTTTCCACTCGACTGAGGTAGTTGAACATTCTTCTATTTCCTTTTTCTTTTGACTTTTTGGCTGCGCGAAGATAAAACTCCTCTGATTCTTTTTCAGCTTCCATAGCTAATTTAAATAAATCTAAAACTGAAGTTCTCTCATCTATCCCAACTTTCATCTTGGGTAAGAATGACTTATTAGGAAGTTTCAGTTCTCCTCGGGAAAATCTCTGAGAAAAAAGCCGCCTAAGCATCTCCTGGTGTTTATCTTCTTCAAACATTAGAAATCTGAGTTTACTTCTTAATACTTCATTCTTAACTTTCTGATAGAGGGTGGAGTATAAATCTTTAGCTTCTTTTTCAGATTTAATAGCCTGAGCTAATATCTCAGCTGGTGATAGATTCATTTTTGCCTCCACTAATTTTTTCTAGTATTGTCAAATTTAACCACAGAGGCCACATACTTTAATAAATCCCAAATCCCAAGCACCAAATATCATCCCGAGTACTCGGGATGGAATTTTCATTTCTCTGTGTTCTCTGTGGTTTTTATATTCTTTCATATTATTTTTGACACTATCAGAGACTAATCTTCCTGATATATAAAATCCTCGTATTGAGCTTCAAGTTTAAACTTGTGCTTTTTTTCCTGCTGAATTAGAAGTTGAAAAAGCTTGATTAATTCAGAATTTTTACTCCTTTCAGCCAGTTGAGTATATAGAGTAATAGATTCCTCTTCTTTTTTAATCGCCAGAATAAGCAATTCCTGAAGGTCCATTTCAGGAGAGAACTCAACTGGGATTAAATAATCAGTTATTTTCAGATCAGGAATATAATCAGTTTCTAATTGAATGATATCTTTTTGTTTAATCTTCTGAAGCAACTCTTTATGTTTTTTTTCTTCGTCAGCTAGAGAACGAAACATCTCTTTAAGGGACTGATTAAGGGTTAAAGATAAAGCTTGTTGATAGAATTGAACAGCCTTTTCTTCCCTTTGAATAGCATAATTTATCGCTTCTAAGATGATGTTTTTTCCCATTTTTTCCCTTTAAATAAAAAAATTAGTCTTTTTTAATGTTCATCGGTTTGTTGCAGCAAACCAAAGTTCCTACTCCTGCTTTGAGGACTTTTACTTCCTGCCCACAAGTTGAACAAACATAAGTTTTTCTTTGTTCAGCCATTCTAAATCTCCTTCTTAAATAATAAGACTTTTCAAATTTGAAAACCCTCAAATTTGATTTATTCTTCAACAGCAATCTCTTTGGAAAAACTTTCCCATACTCCGTGAAGGTTGCATCTCTCTCGCACTTTGAGTGGATGAGAATAATCCAAAGCAATCGCAAATTTTACCCTCGGCTCAGTTAGTCGGGGGATTAAATCAACCCTTGCTAAAAAAGTGTCCCCTGAATATAGTTCAATCCATTCAATATAATGGGCATTTTCATTGGGATGTTTCATATGTCTTCCCACTTCTATAAAAACTTCAAAAGGCTCACCTTTTCTCACTTTATCAGGAGCTTCAATAATCGGAGTATGCTTTTTTTCTAAATCGGTCATCTGCTCGACATTCTCTGATTTAGCTTTATTAATCCCACAAAAAAGGTCATCTTTACACATCTCTATCCTCCTTTTTTCTTTAAAGTTAATTTAATCCACTATTTTTTCTCAACTTGTTTTTTTAATTCATCTACCCTCTGCTGAATAATTTTTTCTTCCAGCTTAATAATTGTTTTTTGTTTTCCAACTGCTATTTCTATTATTTTTAACATTTTTCTCTTGTTAATTCAAATTATTTTAGATTGATTCCATTAGTTTTTCAATTTGCGGATATAGACTTTATATATATATTTCCCTTTTGCTCTAAACCGAGATATTCATTCTCAGTTACTTTACATCAGACAGGCATATCTTCTTTTATCCCCTCATCAGTGGAAATCACTTCTAATGTCTGGCTGACCTCCATCTCCATCGAAACAGCACTGAAGACAATAATGGTCTTTCTCAGGCATTTTCTTTTTTCCCTTCCTTTTTCGCTCCACAATGAGGACAAATTCCTACTTCCTTTCTCATCAGCTGATGACACATAGAACAGAGAACAAATTCAATTTGACAGGTTTGACAAAATGGTTGATCACAGGAAAAGGCAAATCCACAATAGGGACAAAGACATTTTTCTTCTTTTGCTGAAGGATTATTTGAGATCGATTTGTTCCTAACCTTTTTTTTCTTTTCCAAATAATCTTCAATTGCCCTATGGAGAGCATCAGCCCCTAAATTGGAACAATGAAGTTTATTTTTAGGTAACCCACCAAGTTCTTCAGCTACTATGTTATTGGTGATTTTCAAGGCTTCTTCAATTGTTTTTCCTTTAGCCATCTCGCTCACCATACTGGAGACAGCAATTGCTGCTCCACAACCAAAAGTCTGGAATTTGACATCAATTAGGCGATTGTCTTTTACTTTAATGTAAAAAGTCATCATATCACCACACACTGGATTTCCAACTTCTCCCACTCCATCAGCATTTTCAATCTTCCCTACATTTCGGGGATTACGAAAATGCTCCATCACCTTTTCGCTATAAATCATTTTATCCTCCTTTTGGATGCATTAAATTTCAAGATTAGAGTTTCTATAATTAAAATTTTTTAAGCATTTTTTCATTTTATCTTTTTCTCTACCTTTTTGCTTTCATCCTAAATTTACTGTATAAAGGTGACATTTCTCTCAGTCGGTTAATAATCGGTGGAAAAACATCCAATAAATAATCTATTTCTTCTTCAGTATTTTCTTCCATGAGGCTGAAAACTATAGATCCTTGAGCTATGGCATGAGAATAGCCCATAGCCAGAAGAACATGGGAAGCTTTCAAAGCCCTCGAGGTGCAGGCTGAACCGCTGGAGACAGCGATTCCTTCTAAATCTAAATTTAAGAGCATCGATTCTCCTTCAATAAATTCAATACAAAAACTTATATGATAAGGCAAGCGCTTAGTTGGATGTCCAGTAAGATAAACATGGTCAACTTTTTTCGGGAATTGAGTGATTAATTTGTCTCTTAATTTAATCAACTTTTCACTTCGTTCCTTCATTTTATGAGTAGCTATTTCAGCTGCTTTTCCCAGACCAACGATTCCTGCCACATTTTCAGTGCCTGCTCTTTTTCCTTCTTCCTGGATACCACCATCAACTAAAGGAATTATCCTTGTCCTTTTCTTTAAATACAGAGCACCAGTTCCTTTCGGACCATAAAATTGACTTCCTGCCAGGCTCAAAGCATCAATTCCTATTCGAGAAACATCAATTGATATATGCCCGACCGCAGCCACCCCATCTGTGTGAAAAAGAATTTCTCTTTCTCGGCAAATTTGAGCTATTTCTTCAATCGGCTGAATGGTTCCTACTTCGCTATTAGCGGTCATCACTGAAACTAAGATTGTTTCCTTAGTTATCATTTTTTTAACATCTTCGGGATTAATTAACCCAAATTTATCAACAGGAATAAAAGAAAATTTGAAACCCGATTTCTCAAGACTTTTAGCCGAATGAAGGATTGATTGATGCTCAATTGAAGAAACGACAATATGTTTTCCTCTCCCCTGATGGGCGAAAGCCAATCCTTTCAAAGCAAAATTATTGGCTTCTGAACCGCTGGAAGTGAAATATATTTCTTTACTCTCAGCTCCAATTAAATTGGCTACTTTCTCTCTCGCTTCTTCAAGAGCTATCCTTGCTTCCTGGCCATAAAAATGAAGACTCTGTGGGTTACCATATTTTTCCTTTAAATAAGGTAACATTGCTTCAATCACCTCAGGATGAAGAGGAGTAGAAGCAATTGAATCAAAATATATTTTCCCCATTCTTTTTTCTCCCTATCATTATTAATTATTTCTCCATTTAAATATACATACAATTTTAATGCCAAATCAAGCAGATAATTGACTTTTTTTTAACTAATTGATATATCATAAATTAATAAATTAACTCAGGATTTATGCTTTATGGAAATGAAAAATTAAAGGCTCTCAGCTTTTAGAAAAATTCATTAAGAATTGCCCGATAATCTGGTTCTTCTGAAATTAAGTCAAGAAATGCAATTGGCTTTTTTTTCTCAAGAATTAGTTCTTCCCAGAAAGGTTTTTCTTCTTGGAAAATAAGGCCTGTAGGGATTTTGCTTGAACTATTAATTATTTCCCAGGCTTGCTTTCTACTATTAGAGTCATAAGAAGAATCCTGATCGAGATTCATTATATTTTCTCGATACCATCGATAATCCTGAGCTTTATTGTAAATAACACAAGGGCTGAGAACATCAATAAGAGAAAATCCATTATGCTTTATTCCTTTTTTAATAAGATTTGAGAGTTGAGTGATATTCCCTGAAAAACCTCGAGCAATAAAAGTGCCTCCAGCTGATAGGGCAAGCTTGACCCCATCAATAGGAAATTCCTTAGTGCCATAAGGGGTGGAGATTGTGATAAATCCAAACTTACTAGTCGGAGAAGCTTGACCTTTGGTTAAAGCAAATACCTGATTATTCACAACCAGATAAATGATATTTGAGTTCCTTTTTACAGTATGTATGAAGTGGCTTATGCCAATCGAATAGGCATCACCGTCACCACTTACTGCAAAAACTGTTAATTCAGGATTAACGAGTTTAATTCCAGAAGCAATCGGTAAAGGACGGCCATGAGTTCCATGAATACCATAACATTTAAAATAATTATTTATTCGTCCCGAACAACCTATTCCAGTTACTATTACAATTTTATGAGGCTCTAAATTTAAATTAGCAGCTGATCTTTTCAGGGCTTCAAGAATTCCGTAATTTCCGCATCCCGGACACCAGGTAGGCTTATTAATTTGATATTTTTTTTGTAAGTTCATCTTTTTATCTCCTCTTCTATTCTTTCTACTATTTCCCTAATTCGGAAGGGCTGGCTGTCGAATTTTCTTATGCTCTTTAATTTAGAATTTGGACCAGTTACCAAGTGAAGCAAATGGCAAAGCTGTCCAGTGGCATTATGCTCAGCTATAAAAACTTTCTTCTTTGAGCTTATAAAATTCTTAATGGTATCCTGGGAAAGAGGCCAAAGGGTTCTCAGATGAAGGGTTTGAATGGGAAGATTTCTTTCTCCAAGAATATTTTTTACCTCCTGAATTGCTCCAAAAGTTGAGCCAAATCCAATTATTCCTATTTTAGCCTCTTCCGAACCAGAGAGGAACGGCTGAGGTAAATAATTTAGGGCTGCTTTTAGCTTTCTCATCCTTTTTTCCATCATTTTTTTTCTGTTCTCGGGACTTTCGTCTCGATAACCTGATTCTGAATGTTCATTTCCTTCAACCATATGAATACCGTTAGACATTGAGGGAATTGTGCGGGGAGAAACACCATCTTTAGTAAATTTGTATCTTAAGAATTCATTTTGGGAAATCAATTCTTCAGATGTGATCAATTTGCCACGGTCAATTTTTATTTGTGAAAAATCAAATTTTTCCACAGTTTGATAATTCTGGGCATAAAGTTGTTCAGTAAGTAAGATGACTGGACATTGAAATTTTTCAGCAAGATTAAATGACTCTGCAGTGAGATAAAAGCAGTCCTCAATAGTAGCTGGAGAAATTACAATTCGTGGGAAATCACCATGTCCAGCAAAAAGGGAATGATTTAAATCTCCTTGTTCCGATTTAGTGGGCATGCCTGTACTTGGGCCTAACCTTTGAACATAGACAATAACAATTGGTATTTCAGCCATACCAGCCAAGCTAAGACCTTCGCTCATCAAAGAAAAACCTGGTCCTGAAGTAGCAGTCATTGCTCTTGCTCCAGCATAAGAAGCCCCCAGAGTCATATGGATGGCAGCTATTTCATCCTCGACCTGGACTACAACACCATTATATTTGGGTAATATCCTAACTAACCATTCCATTATCTCAGAAGCAGGACATATAGGATATCCAGAGAAAAACCTACAGCCTGCCGTTAGAGCTCCTAAAGCCACCGCCTCATCGCCGGTAATTAAAAGACGATTTAAATCTTCTTTGGTTGGAAGTTGAATTCGATAATTTTCCTTTATTACTCTTTCTACTTCTTTTTTACCTAATTCCAAGGCTCTGATATTTTTGTCAACTACCTCCTTACCCTTTCTTTGAAGAAAAATTTCTTCTATAACCTCAGCTGCTAAATCGAGTTCAAGCTGAAGGAAATAAGAAAGAATACCTAACGTAATCACATTTTTAAAAATCTCCCGCCTAAAATAATCTCGGGCCAATTTTCTGATTGGGATGTTAAAAAATATTTTTTCCTTTTCTAAAGAAGAATTTAACCTCTGCTTTTCAAAATGGTCGCAAATTACAAATCCTTCTTTGTTTACTTTTGGTAAATGGCGGGAAATTAATTCACAGTCAAAAGCAACTAAAATATCTGCTTCATCAGAGGGGCCATAGATTTTTTTCTCACTGGCTCGAATTGTGTAGGCAGTTGGTTCGCCCCGAATATTGGAAGGGAAATCTCGATGAGTAAAAACTTCAAGACCTGTCCTTTTGAAAATCTTAGCTAAAAGGTCACCAGTGAATAAAATACCATCTCCAGCTTGTCCGCTTATCATTATTGATAAATCGCTTTTAATCATTCTTTTTCTCCTGTATTGTAATGCGAATTTAAATTTGACTATAAATTATAGATTACTATTTAGATTGATGCAATAGGAATAACATTCTTCAAATCCTGCTCAAAAATAAACTTCTTTGTTTCTCTGAGACAATCGTTTCATAGGGCTTTATCAAAAGGTTTCTCGATGTATTTTGAATTTTTAATGATAGAAAGGTAGGGCCCTTCTCCTCGAAGGGCGGGAAAAGTCAAAAGAAGGGAGGGAAGAGAAGGGTTTTTATATAAAGGGGATGGAAGGGTGACAACAATTGTTTACACTTTTGGATTGACTAATCTCGTAACACTTGCTGACTGAGTATTCTTGTTTTATTCTCTCTATCCTGATAATAAACAACTACCTCTAATCCCATTATATCTCTTAAATCTTCTCCTCTCCTAACCTTGTCTTGGAGCAAATCTCTGGGCTCTAACTCAAAATAACTAATCCTAAACTCATATCCCCACTTATCTATCCATCTATTGATTAGTCTCGTATTGGAATACTCACTTCCATTACTGTTTTTAAACCACCATTTTAATTTTATCTTGTCCAAAAAATAACTACTAATGGAATAATTCCATAGTAAAAAACTCAGATTGTCTCTTTCTGTTATTATTGCTTTAATTTTTAATTGTGGTTGATTTTTTAATTTTGTCTCCATTTTTCCCCTCCATATAATTTAGTCTTTTGAAAAGGCAAAAACTTGAAAACTTTTTTAAAAATTTTTTGAGTTTAAATAGTAGTCAAAAATAATATATAATGGGCAAGGGAGGATAAAATGAAAAACATAACTACATCCTCAATTAAAGAACTCTTAGGCATAGCCATTAAAGCTGAAATTGATTCAAATAAAGTTTATTCTCACCTTTCTAATTCAGTTGAGAACCCTCTTCTGAAAGAAAAATTTCAGATGTTAGCCAATGAAGAAAATAAACACAAAATTTTATTAGAGCGTTTTTTTGAAACTCTTTATCACAATAAGAAAATTCCAATTCCAGATACTTCTTCTCAATTTCCAACTCCTAAAATAAGTTCTGACCCTTCCACTCCTTTTGTGGAAATAATCTATCAGGCTATGAATTTTGAAAAGGAATCGCAACAATTCTATTTAGAACTTTCTAAGAAATTTGAAAATAGGAGAAGGAGTGTCTTCGAATATCTGAGCAAAGTAGAAGAAAGTCATTATATGATGTTAAAAAGTGAATATGAAATAGCACAAGAATTCGAAGATTATCCTCGCATGAAAGAGTTTGATCGAATAGTAACCTGATTCCCGACGAATTAAAAATGGGTGTTTGGATTTTCCAGCTATATCAAGGAAAATCAAGCCTGATAAGGGTTTTGCGAGAAAGACGGAGTCAATTAAATTAATTGAAATTAAGTTTTTTTAAGTCGAAAACTTAAAAAGAACTTAAAACCTGAATAAAAGTATCCTTGAAAACCCTTGCTAAAGATATGGGCGTTTCTACTGTAACTATCTGGAGCTGGATGAAAGAGATTCATTGGAGAGCAAACACTAATAGGAAGTTGAATGAGCAATTAAGGAAAAGTCTGCATAAAAATTGATTTAAAAGGTAAAGTGATATTAAATCTACTTAATATCACTTGCGAAAAATTCACTTTTGTAACTTATTTATTTTAAAAAAGATAAGT
>JBHIEE010000061.1:0-17083 GCA_046760445.1 Candidatus Aminicenantia bacterium | reverse complement strand
TTAGCTCAAAATATTGAAAATTTTCAAATTCAGTATAATGGAGACTTGGATGGCGATGGGATATTGGATGGATTTACTGATTGGCAGACAGCTTGGACTTTAGCAGATATTGCTGAAATTCGTCAGATTAGAATCTGGATTTTAGGGCGGACAGAGAATCCTTTTGTCAGTGTAACAGGTACTCCTCCTACTGGGATGCCGCTTGTTTATCAGAGACCTGCTATTGCAAATAGTCCTCAAGCAGCAGATCCTGACAACCACAGACGATTTTTAATTGAAACCACGGCCAATATTAGAAATCTATCGTTAGAGGTTTATAACGAGTGATAAATTACAAAATTAAGGAAAGGGAATAATGGAGGCAAAAATGACTTATCGAGTGAAGAGAAATAAATTAAACATATCCTTATCGATTCTTGATCACTTCTTTTTGCGATTTAAAGATAAGTCAGGCTCAGCTCTAATTATTGCTTTATTAATGGTAGCTTTTCTATCCAGTGTCGGAGTTTTACTCCTTTTAGTCACAGGAACTGGCCCTAAGGTTGCTGGGAATGTGGCTCTCCAAGGGAGGGCTTTCAATGCTGCGGAAGCAGGTTTTGATGCTGCCTGGGCACAGGTGGAAGGAAATTTTGAACAAGACACTTGGGTTGATTTTGACAACCATTATTTGACTGAACCAACAGGGATTGACCTTCCTTCTGATGATAACTATTTTCGCAAATTAACTGATTTAGAAATATTAAATTTAATTGATCCTGACGGAGATGGAAATCCTGATGTGGCAAATGTGATCTTCTTTCGTCAGGCTTATATTCCTGATTCAGACAGTCCTGATGGCATGAATCATGACTATACTTATACTGTATTTTTGATTGATGATGAAGCAGGGAGTGGCACCGCAGATCCACTTGATGCTCTTTTAGTGTGCATTGGTACTAGCCCATTGAATACTACTAAAAGATTAGAAATTGAAGTGTTTATTGAGGTTGATTAAGCCTGAAGGATATAAATATAAATAAATTAAATTTAAAGGAGGATAGTAATAATGAATAAAAGATGGAAAATAATTTTAATGGTTATTCCATTAATTACCATTTTGATTATATTATCAATCAAATTCTGGGCTCAGGAAGAATGCACTGAATATCAAGGAACTTTTACTGAAGCCTTTGATACGATTACTTATAAAGATGAGGAAAATTCGTCGGTAGCTCATTGGGGCGAAGGTTATATTACGCTGAATAGGTTAGGAGCGGATTTTAATGTTGCTAATCCAGTGGATATTCCAGCTTGGATTAACACCTTAACAACTAATGATTTTGATGGTGATGGATGGCCTGATTTTATTGGTTCAAGCAGTAGTTATAGCAATGTTTTAGCTTTTGTAAAAAATATGGGAGTTGATGAACAGATAGGATCATTTGTGATTACTCATTGGATTGATGGAAGTGAAGGAACAGGGGGCTGGCCAACTAAAGGAGTTGGAGGCGCAAGTATTGATACTAATGGCCACTGTGGGATGACTTCTGGTGATTATGATGGAGATGGAGACTATGACTTTTTGTTTATGTCTTCTGCGAATAATGACCCTTTTACTCCTGAGAGAATCTGGCTCTATGAAAATCATCTTAATGAAGGAGACCTTTATTTCACTCAAACAGATCTGACCGGTAATTGGAGTAATAAGATAAAAGGGATTGCTTGGTCAGCAACAATGATGCAATCCATTGATTTCGATGGTGATGGGGATATCGATATTTTAGTTGGAAATAGAGCTGGGGAGGTATTATTATATAAAAATACCAATAATGGTCAGGTAAATGATGGAACATTCCCTTCTTCTCCTGCTGTCTTAATAGATACAGGATGGGATCCAAGAGGGGTTAGCACTTTATCTGTTGCAGATTTTGATGGAGATGGAGATTTAGATATCATTGTGGGAAGTGTAACCTATGCAGAGCTTAAATATTATAAAAATGATGGAACAGATAATTTCACTCTTTATAAAGAATATTATGATCCAGATGGAGACATCTATGATGATCAGTATGATGGGGGTGCAACAGCCTCAATCGTGGGAGACTTTGACCAGGATGGAGATGTTGATCTTATGATTGGAACTGACCAATGGAATATAGGTGACAATGATTTAGGTGGAGTATGTTTTTATTTTAAAAACATTGGAGGTGAATTTGTCTCTCGCTTGATATTTGATGACCGACCCACTACATATGATTTTGATTTAGGTGCTTCTTTTGATTATGATCAAGACGGAGATTTAGATTTTATAATGGCTGATGGTAACCATACAGAATTTTACTATATATTTACCAATGAGGTAGCTGATGTTTATACCCTTACAGGTATTGCTCAGTCAATTAGCCTTACCAGTGATCTTGATCCGCAGCAGTATGCCATAACCAAGGTAAAAATTGCTGATCTTGATCAGGGATGGGAAGGAACATACTCAAGTGATGGTCTTAAAATCGAATACTATGTCTCTAATAACGGTGGAAAAGATTGGGAATTTTATGTAGAGTTTGAGGGCAATGAACTTCAGGATTATACTGATCTTCCAGAACACACCTTTGTCCATTATGGAACAGACCTTAGATGGAAAGCTGAGTTAAGTGCACTAGAAGATGATATGGCTGAGTGGGAAGATGCTTCCTTTGAGACACCAAGAATGGACCAGATTCGCTTTGAATATACTTATGTTGATAGAAGAGAGTATTCTCGCACCTCAGTGGTTGCTACTAAAGCTGAAATTGACGGTGAAGATAAGAAACTAATCATTGGAGGTACATTTATTTTTCCTGGATGGGAAGGGCATTTAAGAGCTTATAATGTGACCAATATGGTTCCAGAAGACAATTCCTATTCAATTCTCAGGACAGTGAGCCGATCAGAAGTGACCTCTCCTTCTGGAAGATGGGTTGCCTCTGGAGTCGAAATATTATGGGATGCTGGAGAATTGTTAGATTCCAGAACTGCTGATAGCAGATCCATTTATACTGCGATAGATGAAGGTTCGTTAATTAGATATGATTTTAGTGTAGATTATGTTGATATATTGGGACCAATTTTACAGGATGTCAATAATGATAATGAAGGATTGATTAATTTTATCAGAGGAGAAGGTCGTGATTGGAAATTAGGAGACATCAATCACTCCAATCCAATTGTGGTTGGTCCACCAGAAGGAAATCCAAATATAATGGGTGAAGGTTATAGTGAATTTAAAGAAACTTGGGCAGATAGAGACAAACTAATTTATGTTGGGGCTAATGATGGGATGCTTCACTGCTTTGATGTTCGGACAGGGGAAGAGCTGTGGGCCTTTATTCCCTACAATCTTCTTCCCAAGTTGAGAAATATGTGGGCAGTTGATCCAGATACTGGCGAGAGATACTTTAATAGAGATGTTTATGTTGATGGAAGTCCAGTAGCAGCTGATGTGTATATTAATGGAGAGTGGAGAACTGTTTTAATCTGTGGACAGGGTCCTGGAAAAGGAAGCATCATTGGGGGAGGATTATACTATTACTTTGCCTTAGATATTACTGATCCTGATAGCCCTGAACCTTTGTGGGAATTTACTGATGATACTACTATGGGTGAGACCTGGTCTGTGTCAGCTATTGGTAAGATTACTAAAGAGGGAGATGGAATCTGGGCAGCTTTTATGGGTTCTGGTTATGACAATGATGATGATCCAAGTACTACCCTGGGGAATGTGTTTTATGCCGTGGATTTAGAGACAGGAACAGCTTTCTGGACTTTTACAGCAGATGACATAGATACTTCAGAAAATTTTCCTAATATTCTTAATGCTATTCCAGGGTCTCCTTCAATAATTGATATTGAACGAGATGGCAAGGCTGATCGAGTATATGTTGGAGATTTAGATGGAAGAGTATGGAAAATAGATGTCAGTGTTGAGTTTAAAGAGATAGGAAAGAGTGGAAAAACTACTTGGGATGATGTGGTGACGGCCATTTATGAAGATGATGATAATTATCCAATCATTAGTAAACCAACTGCTTGGGTAGATTATTATTCTGGCTCTACAAATCCTCATATTTACTTTGGAACAGGAGGAGATGATAGAGCTCCGAATGATGCCTATTATTCTTTCATTGCTCTTATAGACAATGATGCTTCTGACCAAGAGGAGAGAATGGAATGGTATTTAGGCGATCCCGGTATTCTTAACTTATCTTCAGAGAAAGATGTAGGAGATTTAGGTCAAGGAGAAAAAGTGTGGGCTGATCCTAAAGTTGCAAATTCTATCGTATATTTTAATACTATAACTGGATCAATTGAAAGTGTCGACCCCTGCGAGAATTTGGCTGGTGTAGGAAAACTTTACGGAAGATATGTTAGAGCAGTGAGAGGGGCTGCTGTTGGAGGGACTGCCTTTACTACTGCTTCTGGCTCTGTAGAAAGTTTGACTCTCGCTTCCAAGACAAGGTCAGCAGTGACTCTTGGTGAGAGAACAAGAACTACGAGTGGTACCAGAAAAAGAGAAGTCTATGTTCAAGAATATGACTCTACTATCCAGAGATTAGAACAGCCAATTGGAGCTATTCTAAAAGTCAAATCGTGGCGGGAAATATTTAAGATTATCAGATAGTTCGAGATATAACGGGCAGAAAGATTTGAAAGACTGTTCCTTTATCTTTTTCAGAAGAGACTTTGATTTTTCCCTGGTGGGTAAGAATAATTTTCCTGACAATAGCTAATCCCATTCCAGTTCCTCTTTTTTTGGTAGTAAAAAAAGGGAGAAAAATTTTTCCCTGATACTTTCGAGGAAACCCTTTACCATTATCTTTAAATTGGATTTCTAATTCATCTTTGCTTTCTTGCCATAAGCTTTCAATAATAATTTCTGTGGAATCTGCTTCTAATGAATTTCTAATAAGATTGGAAAAAACAGTTCTCATTAAACCCTTGTCTCCTTCCAATTTGGGAAAAACTCCTTTCTTTTCAATTTTTAGAGAGGAGCTGCTTATTCTTTCTTTAAATTCAGTTAGAGCATCTTCTATCACTTTCTCTAAATTTATTATTTCCTTTTTTAAAACAATTGGTTTGGCGAAAGAAAGAAATTTATCAATCATTTCAGAAAGAAAATTTACTTCTTTGGTAATCTTCTTAATCGAAGGGGCACCTTTAATTTCTTTTTCTAAAAGACGAGAATGACCTAAAATAACACCTAAGGAATTTCTGAATTCATGAGCTAAACCAGCTGATAGCTCTCCAATTAAAGCTAATTCTTCTTTTGATCGGGCAATTTCTTTTAATCTTTTTTCTTCTGTTATATCGCGAAATAGGGAGAGTAGTCCAATAAATTGGCCGGATTTGTCTTTCAAAGGAGAAATAGATGTTCCTAAAATTATTTTTTTCTTACCAGGTAAATTAAATTCAATCTCTTTTCGATCATAAGTTTTCTTGTGTTTTAAACATGATTTAAATAAAGAGGTTAATTTTTTATTTTCTCTAAAAATTTGGGTGTAGTTTTGGTTTAAGGCAACTAATCGAGTGATACCAAAAATCTTCTCAGCTGCGGGATTAAGAGTTATTATCTTGCCCGCAGGAGAACATAAAATTAATCCACTGGTTAAGTTTCTAACAATATCGCTGCTCAATCTTTCGGCTTCTTCGGCCCTTATTTTTTCTCTTTGGTGGAGTTCAGCTAATTCTTTCTCTTTTTCTCTTAATTGAGTGACTAAATGCTGAATAGAAGTTAACATATAGCTTTGATCATCTCTGGTTTTAATTTCATATTTTCTCTCTATCTCTCTTTTGGCTGAAATTACTCTTTTAAGTGCCCAGATAAATGTAAGGATAATAAAAAAGAAAAAAATTAAACCCAGGAAGAGAAAGGTAAGATTTAAAAAAGGACTTGATTTTCCACCCTGAATTATTCGTGAAAGAGATATTGTTAATTTAAAGCAAGAAATATTCATTTATTTAAGGTTTTCGGAATAAACTAAGATAAGCACTGATGATTTTTCCTCCCCAGACAAGTGAGACAAAAGCAGCTGGAGCTAAAAAAGTGCCAAAGGGAAGAGAGTATTTTAAATCTTTTTTCTTTAAAAATATCAGAAACAGTCCAACAATGGCTGCGACAAAGGAACCTAAGATTAATGTGAAGAAAGTCTTAAGCCAACCAAGAAAGGCGCCAACCATAAGCATCATTTTTACATCTCCTAAGCCCAAGCCTTCAATCTTTCTAATTGAATAATAGCTCCAGTAAATAACTAATAAAAATCCAGCTCCAAGAATAACGCCTAAAAGTGCCTGGCCAAAATTGAGGAAAGGATGGACAAAGGAATAAGAGATAAACAAAGCAAATCCAGGAAGAGTAATTTCATTGGGTAAAATTTGATGGTAATAATCAATAAAAGCTAAAACAATTAAAGCACTGGTAAAAAGAACAGAAGCAATAAAAAAATAATTAAAAGAAAATTTTTGGTAAAGAATGAGGAAAGAAAGAGGAGTTAGAAATTCAACCAATGGGTAAGAAAAAGCGATTTTTCGACCGCAAAATCTGCATTTTCCTTTCAAGATTAAATAACTTAATAATGGAATATTATTGTAAAAAGGTATCTTATGATGACAAGAGGGACAGAATGAACCTGGTTTTATTAAACTTAATTTTCTGGGGAGGCGATAAATAACCACATTTAAAAAACTTCCCCAGGCTAATCCAAATAAAATAATTAAAAGCTCCACCATAATAAGTCCAAATGTCAAAATCCAAATGTCAAATCAATGACAAATAACAAATACCATCCCGAGTATTCGGGAGAAAAATTCGAAATCCGAATATCGAAATCCGAAACATCCCGAGTACTCGGGATGGTCATTTGAAATTGTTTCGTATTTTGTCATTTGAACTTTGTTATTTGACATTTTTGATATTATCTTTTCCATGGAAGTGTTGGTGGTTTTACTTCTCCTGTTTTGAAATCGTAAAGATAATCTTTTCCATCCAAATCTTTTGGAATCTGATTAAGAATTCCAGCTTTTTTGAGTTGGTCTAAATTCATTGGTTTGCGATTATAAATTCGTTCATACTGAGTAATTGCTTTTTTGATAAGTAATATATCAATTGTTGCTTTTGTCTGATAGAGGTGATTAAAAGCAATTTTTTTTATTCTCTCATTTTGAGTGGTCTGATAGATTTCAAGCCAGCTTTGATAGGCTGTTTTTAAATCCATTGCCTTGAAAGCTGCGTTAGCATAGAGTCTTTCAGCAATAGGCGGTGCTCCCTCGATTTTTTTAGTCAAGCCAAAATAATATCGGGCTAATTTATAATCTTTTTTAAATATTTGAGCATAGTGACCTGCTTCAAGAGGCAAGATCCATTGGTCAGGATTTTTTTTAATTCCGATATCTAGTAATTTAAGGGCAAGGTCTATTTGTTTTGCTTCATACCAGGCTATAAGTGCACCAATTCGATAAGGATCAAGATAACGTGGGTCTAATTCTGAAATTATTGAGAAAATATGCTCCAAATAATTAAATCTGTCTGCAATAGAGTAATCACTATAATACTGAATTGCCCATAAATAAATTATATCGGCCAGAAAAGAATTATAACCAAAAGTAATGAATTTTAAATATCTTCCAGAAGGAAGATAAATTATCGAAGAACCAGGTATTTTTCTTCGGGGGTTTTTTTCTATCTTTATTTGAAGAAGAATAGATAAGACGAAAAACAGAATCAGGAAAAAGGCAAAATGAATTCTTTTTATTTTAAAACTTTTCATACAAACTCTCTCTTTTGAAAAATTATTGTCGCTAAAAGCAAGAGAGTTAAAGTGTAACACAATCCATAGAGGATAGAATAGATTAAAAATTGGGTGCTGATAGGTAGATTATGAACTATTTCTGTTCTTAAGTTAAATTTCTCTAAGTTAGGTAAAATATAATAGACAATTTTGACTAATACTTTTCCCAAAGGAGATTTGCTTTTTTCGATTAGGGTGTTTAGTCCCCACGAGAAACGGCCAATGAGAAACAAGGAGAAAGTGAAAATAGAACTTAAAATAGGAGTGGTAAAGGTAGAAAATAAGATAGCCAGGGAAGTGATAAGCATTAATTCAATTAAGGTTAAAAGAATAACAATCAAAAATTTAGGATCAAGTTGCAAGCTATAAAGAAAGATTACACTAAAGAATATAAGACTCATCACCATAAGCATAATTACTAAAGTAATAGTTAAACCAAAAAATTTGCCTAACAGAAATTCATATCGATAAACTGGCTTTGAAAGGAGAGTATAAATTGTTTTTTTATCGATTTCTTTATAAACTAAACCAGTACCAATAAGGACAGCCATTACTACCCCAAAAATGGAGATTGAAGCTAATCCAACATCTTTCATTATTTTAAGTTCATCCCCAACAGTAAGCAGGCTGAGCACTCTTGAAAAAATAATAAAAATAATCGCAAAGAAGAGGATTAAATATAAAATTCTGTCTCTTATTGCTTCCTTGAAGGTGTTGAGAGCAATAATCCAAACTCTCATTTTTGTTCCACTGCTCCTAAAAATATATCTTCTAAAGTCTGAGTGCGGGGAATAAGAGAATGAATTTTACCTTTTTGAGAGATAATTAAAGAAATTACTTCCTCTATTTTCTCTTCTTGGTAGATTTTTAGAAGAACTTTTTCACCTTTGGCAGAAATAGGTGTTCCAAAAGTTTCCAAATCATTTTTTGATATTCCAGAGACAGTAATTTCAGTAAATAAAATTTCTTCTGAAATTAAATCTTCCAATTTTCCTTGATTGATTATTTGTCCATTAATTAAAATCGCTACTCTATCACAAATCATTTCAATATCTTGAAGAATATGGGAGGAAAAGAATACAGTTTTTCCTTTTTCCTTCAGATTTAAAATAATATCTCTAATTTCTTTTCTTCCAATAGGGTCGAGTCCTCCCAGGGGCTCGTCCAGAAGAACCAGTTCTGGTTCGTTAATCAAAGCTTGAGCTAAGCCTACTCTTTGAAGCATCCCCCGAGAGAATTTTCTTAATTGAAGATCTGAAAAGGATTCTAAACCAACTAAATGGAGAAGTTCTTTAATTCTATTTTCTTTTTTCTTTTTATCTAGCCCAAAGAGTTGAGCATAAAAATTTAAAAATTCATAGGCTGTTAAATAATCATAAAAATAGGGATTTTCAGGTAAAAAGCCAATTTTCTTTTTGGCTTCTAAAGAGAGATTATCCTGATCAAGGATTTTTATTCTGCCCTTTTCTGGAAATATTAAACCTAAGATAGTTTTTATTGTGGTTGTTTTTCCCGCTCCATTTGGGCCAAGATAGCCATATATTTCTCCTTTCTGAACTGACAAGGAAATCCCGTTTAAAATTTTTCTTTTTTTTGGGATAAAACCTATTTTGAATGATTGATGTAAGTTCTCTATCTCTAAAGCATTCATATGCTTATCTACTCGTTATTTTCCTTTCTATATTATCTTATCTATTAGTCAATAGTCAATAATTAAATCTTCTTGAAAATTGTTCTCATTTTTGTTAATTTACAATATCGGAATTTGGAAAATTCCGATATTGGATAAAAAATGTAATATTCCTTTATAAACAACAAGATAGTCAGGGAAAAAAAGTTTGGAATTAGAGGTTTCTAAAAAGGTTAAAATAAAAAATAGATGTCTCATAGGGGGTTTCAGGGGTATTCCCTGACTATCTTGCCACAAAGGTAGTGTTGCTCGAAGATTAAGATGAAGAAAACTATTAGATCAATTTTAGAAGAAAGAGAAAAAAAAACTCTTTCTCCTCAAGCCTGCCTCAGTTCTCAAACCAAAGGAAGAGAAAGAGAAGAAAAAACTTGTGACATAAGAACAGAATTTCAAAGAGATAGAGATAGAATAATTCATTGTAAATCATTTCGGAGATTAAAACATAAAACTCAAGTTTTTTTGTCTCCTTATGGCGATCATTATCGAACCCGGCTAACTCATACTCTGGAAGTATCTCAAATAGCAAGAACTATAGCCCGAGCATTAAGTTTAAATGAAGATTTAGCTGAGGCAATTTCCCTTGGACATGATTTAGGCCATACTCCTTTTGGCCATGCTGGGGAAAGAATGTTAGACCAGCTTTTTCAAGAGTTCTCCCTGGGACATTTTTTCCATTTTGAGCAGAGTCTGCGAGTAGTAGATTTACTCGAATATGGAGGAAAGGGATTAAATTTAACTTGTGAAGTAAGAGATGGGATTTTAAAACATTCCAAAGGAACAGGTGAAATTTTTGATCCCAATCCAGAAAACAGGCCAATTACCTTAGAAGGACAGATAGTAAGAGTATCGGATGTGATTGCTTATGTGAATCATGACATAGATGATGCTATTCGTGGAGAAATAATAAGATTAGAGGATATTCCTCAAGTTTTAAGAAAAATTTTGGGCAAATATCATGCCCAGAGAATAGATATTATGGTCAATGATGTGATTCAAGCCAGTCAAGAAGTCAATCTCGATGAAATTAGAATGAGTGAAGAAATATATGAGGCAGTTAAAGCCTTAAGAGAATTTCTTTATCAAAAAGTGTATGATTTTGAGGAGAAAATAAAGCAGGAAAAAAAGGCAGAGAAAATATTAGCTGATCTTTTTTATTATTTTAAAGAGAATCCTGGAAGGTATATTTCTTCCTATCCTGAACACGATTCCCTTGAGAAGAGAACCATAGATTTTATAGCGGGAATGACTGATCGCTATGCGCTCAGACTATATGAACAGCTTTTCTTACCTGAGCCTTGGTCAATTTTTTAGAAATGAAGAAAAATAGAACTAACAAGATACCAGGTAATGTTAGAACCTTAGGTTGGGCAAGTTTTTTTAATGACACTGCCTCAGAAATGATTTATCCCCTTCTTCCTCTTTTTTTAACTTCCTACTTAGGAGTAGGAATCGCATTGGTTGGTGTGGTAGAGGGTATAGCAGAAAGTGTTTCCAGCTTGAGCAAATTGCTCTCAGGCTGGTTCTCGGACAAGTTAAGAAAAAGAAAAAAGATAGTGGTAGGAGGTTATTTTCTTTCATCATTAAGTCGTCCCATAATTGGTTTAACTACTGCCTGGGCCCAAGTTCTTTTTCTTCGTTTCAGTGATAGACTGGGTAAAGGAATTCGAACTTCTCCCCGGGATGCACTTCTAGTTGATTCTATATCTGAGAAAGAGAGAGGAAGAGCTTTTGGCTTTCAGAGAGCATTAGATCATTCTGGAGCAGTTTTTGGACCTATTCTGGCTTTTGTTTTGCTTAAAGGAGCCAATTTAAATTTAAGAGTTATTTTTCTCCTTTCCTTACTTCCAAGTATAATGGTCATTTTATTGCTTATCCTTTTTGTTCAGGAGAAAATTTCTTTGACTGCCGGGTCAAAGAAAATCAGCCTAAAAGAGGTAAAATTTTCTTTTAGTTTTAAATATTACTTAATAACTCTTACCATTTTTACCTTAGGTAACTCAAGTGATGCTTTCTTAATTTTAAAAGCAAAAGAAGTGGGAATAACTCTCGGATTTATTCCTCTTTTATGGATGGCTCACAACTTAGTTAAAGCTTTCACTTCGTATCCAGCAGGAAAATTATCAGATACTTTGGGACGGAAGAGAATAATAATATTTGGTTGGTTAATATATAGCGCTGTTTATTTCGGGTTTGCTTTTAGTCAAAAAAGTATTCAAATAATAATTCTATTCGTCCTTTATGGACTTGTTTTTGGAGTTACTGAAGCAGTAGAAAAAGCTTTTGTTGCTGATTTAGTTGAAAAAGATTTTCTGGCTACTGGCTATGGAGTATTTAATTTTATAATGGGGGTGGCTCTTTTTCCAGCTAGTTTGATTACCGGGATCCTTTGGCAGAAATTTAGTTCAGAAGTAGCACTGGTTGTTGGAGCAATTTTAGCTTTAATTGCTTGTCTGATGCTCACTTGGTTTAAGGAACAGAAAAAAGAATCAATTGAAAAATATTGAAATAACCTTTAAATTAAAAGGAGATAAAAAAAATGAAGATAGCGACTGAATCAATTAGTCTTTCCACCAAGGGATTTAATGACATTAAGGATATTACACCTTTAGTAATTCAAAAATTAAGGAATTCACATCTAAAAAATGGAATTGTTACCTTATTTGTTCCTGGTTCTACAGCTGGGCTGACAACAATTGAATATGAATCAGGGTTAATTAAAGATTTCTCTGAATTTTTGGAGAAAATTATTCCAAGTAATATTCCTTATCATCACAATCAAGCCTGGGGAGAAGGTAATGGTTTCTCCCATGTCCGAGCTTCTCTTGTTGGCCCTTCTTTAACAATTCCCTTTTCTCAAGGAGAATTGTTATTAGGAACCTGGCAACAAATTGTTTTTATTGATTTTGACAATAGACCTCGGTCAAGACGAGTGATAATCCAGATAATGGGGAAGTAGAGAGTGGAGAGTAGAGAGTAAAGAGTAGAGAGTAAAGAGTAGAGAGTAGAGAGTGGGAAAAAGTGTAAGGAAGATTTCAAACTGTCGATTCCAGCGATATGAATATACGGTTCATACCAGCCTGGGGTCTCAGTGTCTTAGGGTCTTGGAGTCTTGAAAGATGGATATTAAAGAAAAACTTCGAGTGTTAAGAAAAAAGAGGAATTCTATCCAAAAAGATAAAAAGATAGAAGATTACTGGCAGCAGGTTAGTCAGGAGAAAAATCTATCTATTAAACAGAAATTAGAAAAACTTGTTCAGATTAGGACTGACAAATTAACTTCGAAAAAGAACAAGCAGATATTTTTTGAAAAAGAGTCCCAAGAAAAAATTTCATTTTACGAACATCCCTTTCCTCTATCCTATGTTTATGGCAAAGTGCCTTTAAAATTGGGATTAGAAATAAGTGGAGACATTCTCTATTGTTTAAGCAATGAACCAGAGTTTGAACATTTAGATTTATCTTCTTCATTGTTTTTAGATTTGGAGACAACCGGCCTTTCGGGTGGGACAGGAATTGTTCCTTTTTTAGTTGGCTTAGGCTTTTATCAGGAAGATCACTTTTATATTATTCAATATTTCTTAGGAGAACTTTCAGAAGAGGAAGAATTGATTAATCAATTAAGTCAATTTCTTCAGGAGATGGACTTTAAATCAATAATTACTTATCATGGTAAAGGATTTGATATTCCAATTTTAGAAACCCGGTTTATTCTCAATCGTCAGCCTTTTTATTTAACATCCTTACCTCATCTTGATTTTCTTTATCCAGCAAGGAGCTTATGGAGACACAAATATGAAAGTTGTAAACTCTCCCATTTAGCTAAATGGCTTGTTCAAGCAGAAAGAGAAGATGATATTCCTCCTGAGGAAATTCCTTGGAGATATTTTAATTATTTAAGAACTGGAGATCTCTCTCTAATAGAGCCAATCTTGTATCATAATGAGCAGGATATTTTGTCTCTATTGAGTCTAGTCATCTTAGGAGCAATGTTTTTTACCAAAGAGAAAGACTTATGGATAGGAGATGGAGCAGATTTATTTGGAGCAGGAAAAGTTTTTGAGAGAATGGGGAATTGGGAGGGGTGTATTAACTATTATCAAAAAGCACTCGAGCAGGGAATTCCAGACGAATTAGCCTTAACAGCTAAAAAGAAACTCTCCTATTTTTATAAGAAAAAACAGAACTGGTCAGAAGCAATTTCTTTGTGGTATGATTTGGCCTCTTCAAATCAGATGTTCTCTTTTAGAGAATTAGCAATGTATTATGAACATCGAGAGAAAAATTTTAAAAAAGCAAGAGAAATTGTTGAGAGGGGATTAAAACAGTCTAATGAATTACCTGTCTGCCGAACAGGCAGGTCGATTTATTATCAAGAAGATTTTGAATATAGATTAAAACGATTACAAAGAAAAATATCTAAAAAATGATTTCATGGAGGTGTCAAAAATAATATGAAAGAATATGAAAACCACAGAGAACACAAATGAATGAAAAATTCCAAATTACAAATCCCATCCCGAGTACTCGGGACGGTCATTTGGTATTTGGTCATTGGACATTATTTGGGATTTGGTATTTGAGATTTGGGATTTATTAAAGTAAGTGACCTCCCCGCCTGCCGTCGGGCAGGCCTGCCTGCGACAGGCAGGTGTGGTTAAATTTGACAATAGTGATTTCATAAAATGAAAAAAGAATATGATAAATTCAAAAATTATCTGACTTCTCAAAATCTAAAATTAACTGAAGGAAGAAAAGCAGTATTTGAAGAGATTTTTTCTTCAAGGCAAATACATTTAGATGCAGAAGATATTTATGAAAGACTGAAAAAGAAAAATATAAGAATTTCTCGAGCAACAATTTATCGAACATTAAATCTTTTGGTAAAAAGTGGGTTAGTTAGTGAGATAAGCTTTGGAGAGACTCATAGTCACTATGAACCAGAAGTGCCAAAAGAGAGACACGGACATTTAGTCTGTCTTGGTTGTGGTCAAGTGATAGAATTTAATAGTCCTGAGATAGTTTCTATAATCGATGAAATTGGTCGAGAAAACAAATTTCATTTGGATAAATTTTCTATTCAGACTTTTGGCTACTGCCAAAAATGTAGCCACGAATACACACGAAAGAAACAGATGACAGATGACATATAGTAACAAGGTATTTTTTCTATTAATTCCTTACACTTTCCTCCTCCTTCTTTTAGGGATTTTTTTACCAGTCATTCAGGACTACTATACTCAAGACTATTTTAAATATGTGCTTTATGCCATTTTTGGGATATTTTTTGTTGGCATTCTCTTTTATGTTGTTTCTTCGATAAAAGATAATAAATTAATTAGATATTCTGGGATTATATTTATTGGCCTGTTAATTCTTCTTCTGAATAGATATATATCTGCCACAATGCCAATTTTTTTGGCTGCTTTACGAGAAAAAATTCATATTTTTGAATATGGTTTTTTGGGTGTCTTATTTTATCATTCTTTTAAATCTATAATAGTAGATAAGAGTATTTACCTTTGGTCCATAATTTATAGCAGTGGTGTTGGCCTTTTGGATGAATTTCTCCAGCATATTGTTTCCAATAGAGTAGGAGACATACGTGATGTTTTGATTAATTTAATGTCTGGAATAGTAGGTGCTTTATTTATTCTTATTATCGTCTATCCAGCTAATATGAAAAGAGTTAAAAAACAAAATATTAAAAAAATCTGCCTGGGTTTAAGTATTCTAATTCTATTTTTCGGTTTATTTATCTATTTTGTTCAGACAGGTTATGTTATCAAAGATAGAGAGATTGGGGAGTTTAAATCTAGATACTCAGTTAAAAAGCTTAAGAATCTGTCCTTGAAAAGAGAGCAAGAGTGGAAAATCAAAAAAGAAAAAAATCCACAAAGATTTAAATTGCCTCAGAACTATGAATCAAAAATTTTGTCTTTAGAAGATCATTATTTAAAAGAAGCTAAAATTAGAACTGGAAAAAGGAATGTATTTTTTCGTAAGGGAGAATATCTTAAAGCCTTTAAAGAAAATAGAATTTTAGAGAAATATTATCAGCCTTTCTTGATATATTTCTCACAAAATTGGTCAGAAAAACAAAGGTTAAATTGTTTAAAAGAAATAGAAACCAAGAAAAACGATTTTTACCAGAGCGAAGTTTTAGGAAATCTTTTCACTAAATTGACAAAAAAATTGATATTATTTTTTACTTTGATATTATCTCTGCTGGTATATCTATTATCTATTATGACCAAGATAGGAGAAAAAGGCAGGTCGTGAAGGCGTGTTGCCTAAAAGCTTTTAAATCTATCTTCACGAAATACCAATCGATTTCAGGTAAGATTTAGTTTTCATAAAGAACAACAGGCGAAGAAAAAATAAATACTTAACTGGATTAAACCTGCTCAAATCCCTTAATTATCTTGAATTATGAAAGAAGAGGATTAATGATTTCTAAGAAGGAAGAAAATAACAGCTAAGTCGGGCGTTATTCATAGGTGATGGGTAATTCTCCCTTCATTTCTTCGATTATTTCCTTTCTGTATTTTATCAGCCAGGTTTTTATGGAATCAGGCGAAATAGCCATAAGTTTCTGCCATCCTTTCTTTTCTCTACCTAATAAGATGAAATAAGCATATATTTCTATGACCTGAGGTTTTATAACTGATTCTAATCGGTCATTCTCAATAGGTTCTAATTCTGGAAATATTAATTCTTGCAATTTTTTTTCGATAAATTCCGGGAATTCCTTTATGCATTCTCTGTATCTGTTGTCCCTGTAACAAAGAACTTGGTTGAACATAGGACTACCTGCATGAGAAAATTCATCGAAATAATCAAATCGTCCGTCATTCACAATAATTTCTTTGACTCCATCCCCATTTAAATCCTTAATTTCTTTAATAAAATTATAATGTCCCATGTAGTTGAATATCAAAATATTTTCCAATTTCTCCTTTAAGGAATAAATATAAGAAGTTTCACAGCAGTGAGCTCCACCCGAATAAGTTGTGATTATTATTTCTGTTGTGCCATCTCCTGTGATATCATCCCATCCAATAGACTCCACTATCCAATCTTCTATTCTTTTTAATATATTCCCCTTTTTATCTTTTATGAGAGCATAACCCCAGATATGTTTTCTTTCTTTACCTGTTTTTCCTCCCATATAATATTCAACAAAATAATTTCCAAGCTCCACTTTTCCCTTTTGACCCCATGAGGAAAACTCTATAGATTTCCACTTTTTCTGATCTTGGCAATTTCCAATTTCTGGGATCAGAATGAGAAATAAAATTAAAAAACACCATGAAATCTTTCTTCTTTTTAGAGAATTCTTTTGAATTCTTGATGCCATTTCAAAACTTCTCTCTTAATAAGTCATATTTATCATCTCTTTAAAAGAAAATCAAATCAGGTTAAAATTTTAGAGGAAGAACTAGATCAGTAATGATGTATATGTTTCTATGAATGAAAGTATCTACTTAAGAGTCATAACATAGAGGTCAGCATCATATTTGAGGTCAATAATACCATGAAACACAATTTTTTTACCATCAGGTGACCAAGAAGGTTGCCCTGCGTTTCCTTTTGT
>JBHIEE010000060.1:0-17318 GCA_046760445.1 Candidatus Aminicenantia bacterium | reverse complement strand
AGAGTGATGTCGTTATTCTGGATAAAGTTCGAAGAGGAGAAATCATTCCTCCTTCTCGGAAGAATCCAGATATTCCAGAGGAATTAGAGAATATTATTTTAAAAGCTCTCCAATATGAACCAGAAAAAAGATATCAGAATGCGGGTGAACTTAAAAAAGATTTAGAGAAGTTTATTCTTTCCTATAAAGGAGAGCTCTCCACTTATGTTGAAATTGCTCAATTTATGGCAGATCTCTATTCAGATGAAATTTCCAAGAAAGGAATTATTATTGAGGCATTGAAAGCACCGAAATTTCCCCCTAAAAAAGCTGAGGCTAAAGAAATTCGAGAGGAAATAAAACCAGTTGTCCCTCCAAGCATTCCTGAAGAAAAAGAAGAAATTAAAATTAAAGAAGAAATTAAAATTAAAAAGGAAAAAGAAGTTCCATTTGCTGAATATCAAGAAAAAAAGAAATCTATTGCTCCATTAATTGTTGGGGTAATAGTAGTTGCTCTGTTAGCTGGAGGAGGAGTGTTTTATTTTATCCAATCCAAAAAACCAGTTGTCCCTCCTTCTAAAGAAAAAGAAGTCCCTCTCACTTTAGCCATTCCTCAAAAAGAAGCTCCACTTGAACAAAAAGAAACACAAATTACGGAACCTGCACCCCTGGAGGAAACGACTCCCGAGCCATCAAAAGAAGCTCCTTCGGCAGAGCAACCACCAGTAAGAACTCCATCTCCTACCCCTATGAGAAGAGTTGAAAAAACAAGTCCAACAATCATTCCTCCAGCTGTGGAGGTACCACCACCTCCAGAAGAAAAACCAGAGACACCCGAAACTGAAGAATCAGAAATATCTGAAACTCCTCCTCAAGAAGAAAAACCAGTAGTTCCAGCGGAACCTACTACTCCTCCAGAGTCACCGAAAACTCCACCTGAAGAACCTGCTCCCAAAAAACCTGCTGAAAAACCAAAAACCAAAGTAGGAGAAATAGTTCCATTAACCCATGTGGATACTCCTCCTGTTATAGTCAAAATGGTGGATCCAGAATATCCTCCTTTAGCTGAAAAAATGGGTATAACTGGGACAGTAATAGTAAATGTTTTAATTTCAGAAAATGGAGATGTAGTAAGTGCAGCACTCCTTCGAGGAATTAAAGGTCCCTATGGGCTAAATGAAGCAGCGACAAAAGCTGTTAAGCAATGGAAATTTAAGCCAGCATTAAAAGATGGAGTAAGAGTAAAAGTCTGGAAATCTATCGTTATCGGATTTAAGAAAGAATAAAATTTTAGTCAAAGGAGTAAAACAAAATGGGAGGATTGAGTAAAGAACAAGAACAATTCTATAGAAAGACATTGGAGGAATCTAAAAAGCAACTCGAAGAAATTGATACTCAAATGGAAAAGGAGCTCCAGAAAATAAGAGAAAAATTAGCGGATCTCCAGGCGACTAAAAAATCCATCCGTCAGATTTATGATGGAGCAGTTAAGCTATTAGGAGTAGAAAACGAGTTTGCTTCAGAAGAAGAAGAAGAAAAATCTCCTGAAGTTCCGGCTAAGTAATTTTAACCTGTCTCGATCAGAAAAATCTAACAGATGGAAAGAAGTTTATGGATCAGATGCAATAATTGTCAGAAAATTCTGTATAAACAGGATATAATAGATAATTTATTTGTGTGCCCTTCATGTAATTACCATTATCGCTTAACTGCCCATCAGCGTGCTTCTTTTCTGCTTGACAAAAATAACTGGCAAGTAATGGATGAAGAAATTCAACCAACAGACCCTCTAAATTTTGAAGATAGTAAAAAATATTCAGAAAGAATCAAA
Organism: Candidatus Aminicenantia bacterium; assembly: GCA_046760445.1. Lineage (GTDB taxonomy): Bacteria > Acidobacteriota > Aminicenantia > JdFR-78 > JdFR-78 > JBHIEE01. The sequence goes on along the minus strand of JBHIEE010000060.1, from coordinate 15,508 downwards.
GAAAATCAAAAAAAAACATCATTATCAGAAGCAATGATTAACGTGACAGGAACAATTGATGGAATTCCGGTAATTATGTCTATTATGGATTTCAACTTTATTGGGGGTAGTATGGGTTCAGTTGTTGGGGAAAGAATAACCAGAGCAATAGAAAGAGCAGCGGCAGAAAAAAAACCCTTAATAATAATTTCTTGCTCTGGTGGAGCAAGAATGCAGGAAGGCGTTCTCTCTTTAATGCAGTTAGCTAAAACAAGTTCTGCCTTAGCAAGATTAGAAGAGCTTAAAATTCCTTTTATTTCAATTCTGTGCGATCCCACTACAGGAGGAGTAACTGCCAGTTTTGCTATGTTAGGAGATATAAATATTGCTGAGCCTTATGCCCTTATTGGTTTCGCTGGACCTCGAGTAATAGAACAAACTATTCGGGAAAAGCTGCCTAAAGATTTCCAAAAATCAGAATTCTTGTTAAAACATGGCCTTTTAGATGATGTAGTTGAAAGAAAACATCTGCGTCAATATTTAATCAAAGCCTTGAGGCTTTTCCTTAATAAGCCTCAATAAATTAAAAAAGGGGAAGGATTCAAGGAGTCAAATGATAATTTTACACTTGAATCCTTGACTCCTTGAATCCTCGAATCCTTTAATCCTTTTTGATGAATTATCAAGAAGCTTTACTATACCTACAAAGTATTGAGAAATATGGGATAAAGTTTGGATTAGATAATGTAGAAACAATTCTTTCTGAATTTGATAATCCACATACCAAATTCCCGTCTATTTTGGTTGGAGGAACAAATGGCAAGGGCTCAGTTTGTGCTATGTTAGCTGAAGTTTTAAAACGACATAATTATAAGGTTGGACTCTATACCTCGCCTCATCTCATTGAAGTAAGAGAAAGAATAAAAATAAATAATACCTCTATTCCCCCTTATCAGCTGGCAAGATTCCTAATCCTTATCAAAAAAAAAATAGCTCAACTTTTAGCAGAAGAAAAAATTGATGCTCATCTAACCTATTTTGAAGTATTAACTGTCTGCGCTTTTTTGTACTTTTTTCAGAAGAAAGTAGATATTGCTGTCTTAGAAGTAGGAATGGGAGGAAGATTGGATGCCACAAATGTTGTTCATCCTATAGTTTCCATTATTACTAATATTTCAAAAGATCATCAAGATTTTCTAGGAAATAGTTTAGGAAAAATCGCTTTTGAAAAAGCGGGGATTATTAAAAAAAATGTTCCTATTGTATGTGGATGCAAGAAGGGTATCGCTTATCAAATAATAAAGGAAAGAGCCAAAGAAATAAATGCTCCTTTTTATGATCTAAAGAATAAAAAGAAATATAAGATAAAAAAAATTAACCACCGATATCTGGTTGAGAGTTGTATCAACAATCATTATTATCAATTCCGGCCAGGTCTTTTAGGACAACATCAGGTGGAAAACGCAATCATCGCTATTTCAGCTTTAGAATTGATTAGTCAAAAATGGAAAAAATTAGACGAGTCAAAAATAATTAAAGGCATTGAGGAAGTGAACTGGCCAGGAAGGTTAGAAATAATTTCCGCCAAACCAAAAATCCTATTGGATGGAGCTCATAATTTAGAAGGAATAAAAGCGATTAAGAAATTCATAAAGGATTTTATTCCTGGACCAATCACTTTAGTTTTTGCGATAATGAAGGACAAAGAAATAGAAAAGATAACTCAGAGTATTTTTCCTATTGCTAAAAATGTAATCTTAACTAAATTTCCTTATTATCGAGCAGCTGACCCAAAAAAATTTAAAAGATTGGCTTCCCAATTTGAAGACAAAATAATCATTGAATATACCCCCCTTAAGGCGTTAGAAAAAGCGAAACAATTATCTTCGCCTGATGAAACAATTCTAGTCACAGGCTCTTTGTATTTGGTTGGAGAAATAAAGAAATACTTAACTCAAGATTTATTTTGAATTATTAAACTTTCCCTTACTTAGCATCTTAAACGCGAGAAGTAGAATCAGGCACTTGACTAAAAAAAATAAAGTTTGATATAATGCCTTTAATCTAATTAATGGAGGTTCAAATGGCTAAAAAAGGAGGTTCTTTCCTAGTTATTCTTTTTATTCTTTTTTCTTTTCACTCATTAGCTGGAACATCAAAGCAGAAGCAATTAACTCTCTCCAAACTATCTCCTTCTCAACAAGAAGAAAAACCCAAGAAAGAGGAAAAAATTTATCAAATTGAAAAAGCTGAAATTTTTAAAGAAATTTATCCTTTAATCTCTGAATCTGACCGCTACTGTTCATTTTTCATTTTAAAGAAACCACGGTTCGACATTAAAATTATTGGCTCTGAGACTCAAAAAGAAAAGATTCAGATGAGTGATTCTGATATATTTTACATTAATAAAGGTAAAAAAGATGGGCTACAAATTGGTGATAAATTTTTAATTTTAGAAGTTGGTAACTCAATTTCTCATCCTACAAATGGCAAAAATTTAGGCAAGTTGATCCTGAAAAGGGGAATAGCTAAAGTTGTCTGCTTAGATGAGCAAACAGCCTGTGCGGAAATAGAGAAATCATGTAGTGCTATCACGATAGGCAATTTTTTGAGTCCCTTTGAAGAAATAGAAGGATTAATGGGAAAAGATTTAAGCTATGAGATATGTGATTTGAAAGAGAAAGAAATAACCGGCACTGTAGTATATATCCAAAGAGATTATGTTGAAGCAGGAAAAAATCAGTGGGTGAGCATTGATTTAGGAACTGAAAACGGAATGTTTGTTGGTCTCCAGATGACAATTTACCGTTACTTAAAGAAAAATCAGCCGAGGAAAGTTATTGGAAACTTAATTTTAATCGATGTTCAACCTAAAACCTCAACTGCTAAAATCCTTTCCTGTCGAGATGCTATCATGGCTGGGGATAGAGTAGAACCTAAATTATAATTAATCTACTCCTTTCTTCTACACTAACTATATTTAGAATAAAAATTCAATCCCCTTAAAAAATATAACTAAAATACAATTAAATTTGAAAGCAGGGGGCAAAATAGAAATGAGTTTCAAAGAGATTTTAGCAAAAGGATTTTCAGGTATCCATGGAGAAATAATTATCGGGATACTCATAATTACCGCTACTTATCTGGTAGCTAAAATAGCATATTTTATCCTAAATAGATATATTATCCGCTTAGCTAAGATAGCTGGGATAACTTTAGTTGAAAAAATAATAAGAAGAATCAAAATTCCTTTTTATTTTGGTATTTTAATTGGAGGATTTTATTTTTCTATTAGAACAATCTCAATTTTTAATCCTTACCAAACTGAAATAAAGATCTTGTTTGGTATTCTCACTATCGCTATTATTGCTTACTTAGGCACAAAGATAGTTAGGGCATTTGGAGACTGGTATGCTGTTAAAGTGGCTCCAAAAACTAAAACAGACTTTGATGAAAAGTACCTTCCTTTCTTCATTCGAGTAATTAATATCGTCATTTATGGATTAGCAATTATTATTATTTTAGGACAATTAGGAATCCAAATAGGGCCTTTAGTGGCCAGTGTAGGAATCGCTGGAATAGCTGTGGCATTAGCTCTTCAAGAAACCTTATCCAATCTTTTCGCTGGGGCTTATATTATCGCTGACCGACCTATTTCTCCGGGGGATTATGTAGAAATTGAAGGAGGACTAAAAGGATATGTTCATGAAATTGGATGGAGAACAACTAAAATAAGAACCTTACCTAACAATTTTATTATTATCCCTAATTCAAAACTTACCCAAAGTATAATCACTAATTATTATGCTCCTGAAACAGGAACGAGAGTTGTTATCCCTGTAGGGGTAAGTTATGAAAGTGATTTAGATGAAGTGGAGAAAGTAACAATTGAAGTAGCTAAAAAAGTGATGAAGGAAACTCCAGGTGGAGATGAAAAATTTGAGCCCTTTATTAGATATAATAAATTTGACGACTTCAGTATAAATTTTTCGGTCATTTTACAGGTAGAAGAAATTGTTTCTAAATATCTGGTTACTCATAATTTCATTAAAGAATTAACTAAAAGATACAGACAGGAAGGAATAGAAATTCCATTCCCCATCAGAACGATTTATCTTGAAAAGGAAAAGACTAATCTATAAATAATCTCAACTCTTATTTTTATTGAAAAATGAGTGCCATCAAAGTTTAATTCTTTCCATTCTTTCTGCCAAAGAAACTTAAAGATTATAACCAAGCCCTTGTCCTCTTTCCTTCTTGGACAAGCTTCTGGACAAGATTTCTCCCAATATAACCTGTGGCCCCAGTGACCAAATTCAACATTATTTATCAGAAATATCTTGAATTTATCTTAAGTAGTAAAGAGAATCATTTTTTAAATACGGATTCTCCCTCTTCGAGGGTTTTCAAAGTCAAAAACGCTCCTCTTCTTTAATAAGATAAACAATAGCAAAAAACCTTTCTCTTGGAAATATCAAAAATGAAAGAAAATAGTAATAAAGGCTTGAAGACTAAGTAACTTGACTTTTAAAGGTAATAAAATTAATATATTTTCTTGTTAAGTTACTGTTAAACTAAAACTTCCAAAATGAAGAATTACAATTTCCAAGAAATTGAAAAAAAATGGCAGAAAATCTGGCAAGAAGAAAAAGTATTTGAAGTAACCGAAGACCCTTCTAAGCCAAAATATTATTGTTTAGAAATGTTTCCTTATCCTTCAGGTGATATTCATATGGGACATATCAGGAATTATTTGATTGGCGATGTTATTGCTCGCTTCAAAAAGATGAAAGGCTTTAATGTGCTGCACCCAATTGGTTGGGATGCTTTAGGCTTACCTGCTGAGAATGCAGCCATTAAACATAATCTTCATCCAGAAAAATGGACTTTAGATAATATAAATCATATGAGAAAGCAATTAAAAAGAATAGGATTTAGTTATGCCTGGCAAAGAGAAGTTAACACCTGTTTGCCAGAATATTATCGTTGGAATCAGTGGCTTTTTTTGAAAATGTATGAGAAAGGGTTAGCTTATCGGAAAAAGAGCTGGGTAAACTGGTGTCCGACCTGCATCACTGTCTTAGCCAATGAGCAGGTAATAGCGGGAAAATGCTGGCGCTGTGAGTCAGAAGTAAGACAAAAAGAATTAGAGCAATGGTTTTTGAAAATAACTGACTACGCAGAGGAGTTACTTTCAGGTCATGAGGAATTAAAAGAATGGCCAGAAAGAGTTTTGATTATGCAGAAGAATTGGATAGGAAAGAGCTATGGAGCAACAATAAATTTTCCAATAGTTGGATCTTCAAAATCAATAGAGGTTTTTACCACTCGAATTGATACAATTTTTGGAGCTACTTTTCTTGTCTTATCCCCAGAACATCCGACGGTAAAAGAGCTAACTGCGAATTCTCTAAAGGAAAAAGAATTTTTAAACTGGATAAACAAAACAATTATCCAGACAAAGGCAAAAAGAGAAATAGAAGAAATAGAAAGGGAGGGTATATTTACTGGTAAAAAAGCATTAAATCCATTTTCTCAAGAAGAAATTCCCATTTGGATAGCAAATTATGTTTTAATGGAATATGGAACAGGAGCAATTATGGCTGTTCCAGCTCATGATCAGCGAGATTTTGAATTTGCTCAAAAATACAAAATCCCAATTAAAATAGTTATCCAGCCAGAAAAAAATAAATTAAAAGAACCTTTAGCGCAAGCATTTGAAGACTATGGAATATTGGTTAATTCAGGAAAATTCTCAGGTCTAAGTTCAGAAGAGGCAATTAAGAAAATGGCTCAATGGGCAAAGGGGAATGGAATAGGAAATGAGACAATAACTTACCGTTTAAGAGACTGGGGAATTTCAAGACAGCGTTATTGGGGAACGCCTATTCCTATTATTTATTGTGAAAAATGTGGAATTGTACCTGTCCCCTATGAACAATTACCTGTTGAATTACCAAAAAAGGTGGAACTAAAAGGTGAAGAAGGCTCTCCCTTGGCTAAGGTAAAAAGCTTTGTTAATACTAATTGTCCTAATTGTGATGCAAAAGCAAAGAGAGAAACAGATACTATGGATACCTTTTTTGACTCCTCCTGGTATAACTATCGCTATACTTCTCCTAAAGAGAAGAATTTACCTTTTAACCCTGAAGTAGCTCAGTATTGGATGCCAGTGGATATTTATATAGGAGGAATTGAGCATGCTATAATGCATTTAATTTATGCTCGATTTTTTGCTAAAGTGATAAGAGATTTAGAAATATCTCACATAAACGAACCTTTCCCTAAGTTATTATCTCAAGGAATGGTAACTAAAGATGGCTCAGCAATGTCAAAATCAAAGGGAAATGTTGTGGATCCTGATGAATTTATTGAAAAATATGGGGCAGATACCCTACGCCTTTTTATTCTTTCTGCTTCTCCACCAGAGAAAGACTTAGAATGGAGCGATAAAGGAGCAGAAGGAAGTTTTAGATTTTTAAATCGAATTTGGAGAGTAATTAATGAGAATTTGGATCTGTTTGAGAAAGATTTTATTTATCCAACTAATAAATTAACTCATTCTCAGAAAAAGCTTCAAAGAAAAGTTCATCAAACAATAAAAAAGGTAACCGAAGATATAGAAGAAAGATTTCATTTAAATACAGCTATTTCTGCCATTAGGGAGCTCTATAACACAATTTGTGAGATCAAGGAGGAATTAAGAAAAAATGATAATGGCCAGGCCATATTAAGAGAAAGTTTAGAAACCATAATTCTTCTACTTTCTCCCTTTACATCCCATATTTGCGAAGAGCTCTGGCAGATGACAAATCATAGAAACAGTTTGAATTATTCTTCTTGGCCTTCCTACCAATCTGAGTTAGCAAAGGAAGAATTAGTAACTATTGTTATTCAAGTTAATGGAAAATTAAGAGGAAAATTTGAAGCTTCTTTAGATATATCTGATGAAGAAGTCAAAGAAAAAGCACTATCTAATGAACGAGTGCAACCATATATTAAGGATAAAGAAATAAGAAAGGTGATTTATATCAAGAATAAATTGGTGAATATAGTAGTATAATAGGGCTTAAGGGATCGAGGATTCGAGCCTGCCTGCCGCAGGCCCCGTTCTACGGGGCAGGCAGGGGTTCAAGTGAAATTTCACACTCGAATCCTTGAACCCTTGGATCCTTTTATATAGGTTAGAAGTTTCGAATGAAGAAATTAAATTTTCTATTTATCATTAGTATAGCTGCCATGTTCTTTGTGAGCTGTGGTTACCATTTAAGTGGAACAGGAAGTTTCTTGCCGAAACATATCAAAAAAATTAGCGTTCCAATGTTTAAAAATAAAACGACCAGATATCAGTTAGACCAGAAATTAACCCAGGCAGTAATCAATGAATTAATTGCTCGAGGAAGATTTGAAGTATTAAGTGGCGAACAAAAAGCAGATGCCCTTCTCTTAGGAGAAATAATATCTTTTAAAGTGAACCCAATCTCTTTTACTGAACAAACAAGGGCAGACAGATACAGCATTACCATTGTTGCAAAAGTTACCTTTAAAGATTTAATTAGAAAAAAAGTAATATTTACCAATCCAAACTTCATTTTTAGAGATGAATATGAACTGCAAGGAGGAACAGATTTTTTCTCAGAAGAAACAGAAGCAATAGAAAGAATTTCCGAAAAATTTGCCCGAAGTGTGGTCAGTACAATTTTAGAAGGATTTTAATCATTGAACTATACTCAATTCATAAGAAATCTTGAAAAAAAAAATATAACGCCCTGCTATTTCTTTTATGGAAGGGAAACTTTTTTAGCTGATCAAGCTCTAACTCTTCTCAGAAGTTCAATCATCCCTCCAGAAAGTGAAGATTTTAATTATAATAAATTCAGTTTAGAAGAGAATAGCTGGCAAGAAATTATTTCTACAGCTCAAACTATTCCTTTTCTTTCTTCTGGAAGACGATTAATTTCAGTCAAAGTAAAAGACAAAAGGAGCGAAACGATCTCCTCTGTGGATTTAAAAATACTCAAAGAATATTTTTCTTCTCCTGCTTCCTTTTCCATTATAGTGATTTCAGTTGAAAATCCTGATAGAAAGAAACCTTTATATAAATTCTTTTCCAGTTTATCTCCTGAAATCTGTTGCCTTGTTGAGTTAAAACCTCTTAAAGAGAACCAGCTCTATCTTTGGATAGATGATAAATTAGCTAAGGAGAGTAAAAAATTAACGCCGGAGGGCAAAGCGAGATTAATTGAAATTGTCGGTACAGATTTAAGAAATTTGGATAATGAACTTGAAAAATTAATCACTTTTGTTGGAAAAAAAGAGATTATTCAATCAGAAGATATCGAAGAAATTACTGGAGACCTAAGAACTTTTGCCTTCTGGGAACTATCCAATTGTCTTGAAAAAGCAGACTTTGAAAAAAGCTTGAAAATCATTAATCATCTTACCAAAGAAGGAACTCACCATTTAGTCATTCTCGGAGTTTTTTTAAAGTTTTTCCAGAGATTATTATTAGTTAAATTAATGATGAAAGAAAAACATTCTTTCCAGGAAATTAGCCAAAGAACCTCTATTCCTGTTTTTAAAACAAATAATATTATAAAATTGGCTCAACAATTCTCAGGAGAGGAATTAAACTTATTTATTTCAGAATTGAAAACCCTTGATCTTAAGTTTAAATCGACCGATTCATCTCCTCAAGCATTATTAGAAAATTTCTTATATTTTTATTGTACAAAAAGGAAGAAGAAATAAATGTCTTATTTTGGATTAGGTTGGCTAAGAAGAACAACTTGTCTGGTAAGCCTCGACTTATATCTATCCCCAGTTCTGGGATGGATTGTGCCTTTTTTTACAGTTTCATCTATCAAGGAAATAGTCTTAGGTAGAAGCTTTTGGGCTTCTTCAATATCTTTGTTCTCTATAGCTTTTCTTAATTCTTTTATCCGGGTTCTAAGAGTAGACTTATTCCGCCGATTAACTTCTCTTCTCTTCAGACTCCGGCACAATTCCTTTTCGGCTGATTTGTGCCTTGCCATTTGTTCCTCCTCTAAACCAAGAAAATCTATCTTACTTTAATCTATAGGTAAATGTCAAGTGAATGACCAAGAACACAAGCAATTAGTAAAATCAACAGCCGTTATTACAGGCCCTACTATTCTCAGCCGAATTTTAGGCTATCTGCGCGATATGCTCCAGGCTTTTTATCTGGGGACCAGTACTGGTGCAGATGCTTTTACTATCGCTTATATTATTCCAAATTTATTGAGACGATTGATGGGAGAAGGAGCTCTGACAGCTGCTTTTATTCCAACTTTTACTCAAATTAAAAAAAAGGAATCAAAAGATAATACCTGGAATTTCGCTAACACCGTTTTTTATAACTTAGTTTTAATTGCTGCAGGGATAACGATTTTAGGGATAATCTTTTCTCCTTTTTTAGTCAAAATAATTGCTATTGGATATAAACAAGTCCCTGGCAAATGGGAATTAACCACCAATTTAACTAGAATAATGTTTCCTTATATCTTCTTTATCAGCTTAGCTGCTCTATGTATGTCCATTCTGAATTCTTTCTTTAAATTTGCTGTTCCAGCTTCTACTCCTGTACTTTTTAATATAGCGATTATTGTTACTGCTCTTGTCTTAGCTCAGCGAACTGAAGAGCCAGCTTTCGCTTTTGCCATAGGAGTAGTGATTGGTGGAGTCCTCCAGCTCGCTTTCCAAATTCCATTTCTCTGGAGACTGGGGATGAAATTTAAACCAAATGTCTCTTTCACTCATCCAGCTATGGTAAAAATTGGGAAGTTAATGGTTCCAGGAATTTTTGGTTTAGGAATTTCCCAAATAAATCTTGCCTTAAGCCGAATGTTAGCCTCTCTCTTAGCTGAAGGAAGTGCTGCTGCTCTTTACTACGCCACCCGAGTAAGAGAACTCACTCTTGGCCTTTTTTCTATCGCCTTATCTATTGCCCTTCTCCCTACTTTATCTGAACAGGCAGCTGAGGAAAATATCCCGGGGATGAAAAAAACTTTAATTTTTTCCCTAAAACTGATTATTCTTATTACTATTCCGGCTTTTCTGGGATTATTAATCCTTGCTAAACCAATTATCCAAGTTCTTTTTGAAAGAGGAGCCTTCGGGATAGAATCAACCTCAATGACTGTTTCTGCTCTTGTCTTTTTCTCCATCGGGCTTCCTTTTATTTCTGGATGTAAAATTCTAACTTCAGTTTTTTATTCTCTAAAAGATACCAAAACTCCGGTAATCATTGGATTTTTTATAATGATAATCTATCTTTCTTCTTCGTTCCTTCTAATGCATCCTTTAGCCGTAGGAGGCATCGCTTTAGCCCTTTCTATTGCTGAAATAATTAACTTTTTCGCTCTCTGGCTTTTCTTAGAGAAGAAAATCGGATTCATTTCTAAAAAAGAAATCCTTCTCTCCATCTCAAAAGTCATCATTTGCTCTGGTTTGATGGGACTCGTGCTTTGGAGCTTAATCAACCAAATTCAGTATCAACAATTTATTTTCTTGAAAAAATTAGGCTTTTTAGTAATAAGCATAATTATGGGACTAATCACTTATTTCCTTGCCTCTTTAATTTTTAATTGGAGTGATTTAAAATCTTTAAAGAAAATTTTTTTAAAAAAGAGTAATACAGAGATAGAATGAAAATTGTCCTTCAAAGAGTAACTAAAGCTTCTGTAGTAGTTCAAGGAAAAACAGTAGGACAAATAAACAGAGGAGTTCTCCTTTTAGTCGGGATAGAAAAAGGAGATACTGAAGAAGAAGCTAAATATTTAGCCAACAAAATCGCTTACCTACGGATATTCCCAGATAGTAAAGGAAAAATGAACCTCTCTCTATTAGAAATTAATGGTCAGATTTTGGCTGTTTCACAATTTACCTTAGCTGCTTCGGTTCGAAAAGGAAGAAGACCAAGTTTTGATCGAGCTGAACAACCCGAAAGAGCAGAAAGAATATTTAACTATTTGGTCGAAGAAATAAGAAATAAGGGACTAAAAGTTAAGACTGGAATATTTGGTGCTATGATGGAGGTCTTTCTTATTAATGATGGTCCCGTAACCTATCTTCTTGAATCAAAAAAATAATACTCTTCTCCCATTTGTGTGGATAAGAGGATAATATAATAGAAAAAATTAAAAGTTCAAATGACAAAACTCAAATAACAGAACAGAAGGCGCAAAGGCACAAAGATAAGAAATAAATGAACAAAAACTTTGTGCCTGTGTATCTTTGTTCCTACCAATTTGCATTTGGATTTTGGATCCCGAGTACTTGGGATGGACATTTGGAGTTTGCCCTCGCCCTGAGCTCGGGCCGAAGGGGTCATTGGGATTTGTTTGTGATTTGATAGTTGGTACTTGGAATTTCTGCTTAGGAATTTTGAAATTCCGAAGCAGCGAAGTATCTCCCTTTCCAGTTTCTAGCCTCTTTCTTCCTGCTTCTTGCTTCCAGCTTCCTGTTACACCATTTCCAAAATATGACCTAATTTCTCTTTTTTTGTTTTTAAGTAACTTTTATTTATCTGATTAGGAGGAATTTCAATTGGTACTCTTTCAATTATTTCCAATCCATAACCGGCTAACCCAATGAATTTTCTTGGGTTATTGGTAATTAATCTAATCTTTCTCACTCCTAAGCTAATCAAAATCTGAGCACCTATGCCGTAATCTCTCTGATCTGGTTTAAACCCCAACCTTTCATTAGCTTGAACAGTATCCTCTCCTTGATCCTGGAGGGCATAGGCCTTAATTTTATTCATTAAACCAATCCCTCTTCCCTCCTGATTCAAAATATAAAGAATTACTCCCCTTCCTTCTTGAGCAATCATTTTCATTGACAGGTGCAATTGCTCACCGCAATCACATCGTAGCGAACCAAAAGCATCACCAGTTAAACATTGAGAATGAGCCCGAACTAAAACTGGTTCATCTTTTTTAATTTCTCCAGTGACCAAAGCCCAATGTATTTCTTGGTTAATTATATCTTCAAACACATATGCTTTAAAAAGACCATATTTAGTTGGCATTTCCGCCTCAGTAACTTTCTTAACCAACCTTTCTGTTTTTAGTCTATACTTTATTAACTCAGCAATGGCCAATATTTTTATATTATGTTTCTTGCCAAACTCCTGAAGTTGAGGCATACGGGCCATAGTCCCATCCTCATTCATAACCTCACAAATTACTCCTGCTGGATAAAGACCGGCCATGCGAGCTAAATCAACCGATGCCTCTGTCTGCCCAGCTCTTTTTAACACTCCCCCTGGCCGAGCTCTCAAAGGAAAAATATGTCCTGGTCGGACAAGATCAGATGGTTTGGTGTGAGGATCAATGGCCGTCAAAATTGTCTTTGCACGGTCAAAGGCAGAAATACCAGTGGTTGTTCCATGCTTGGCATCTATAGAAACACCAAAAGCAGTTTGAAAAGGAGCAGTATTATCAGCGACCATTAATGGAATCTGGAGTTCAGTTAATCTTTCTTGGGTCATGGCTAAACAAATCAGACCTCGGCCATATTTGCTCATAAAATTTATGATTTCCGGAGTTGTCTTTTCAGCAGCAACCATCAAATCGCCTTCATTTTCTCTGCCCTCATCGTCAACAATAATAATTGGCCTTCCCTTTTTTATTTCTTTAATAGCTTCTTTAACTGTAGCTAACTTCATTTTATCCTCCTTTTAAAAATGAACCCCTTTTCTTTTTGAGAACCATTGAGCCAAATACTTCCCAATTAAATCACATTCAATATTTATTATATCACCAGATTTCAACTGATCCAAATTGGTCTTCTCCAAGGTAGTCGGAATTAACTCAACTTCTAAGGAATTATCGGCTAAAGAAGCAACTGTGAGACTTACTCCATTAAGGGCTATTGACCCTTTAGGAATAATATATTTTCTTAATTCTCGAGGAAATGAAAAAGTAATTCTTTTTCCATGTCCTCTTCTAATAATTTTCATTACTTTTCCAGTGCCATCAATATGACCGCTGACTAAATGACCACTGAGTGGAGTATTCAAAGTAAGCGGCTTTTCTAAGTTAACCTTACTGCCAGGCTTTAACAATCCTAAATTTGTTTTTTCCAATGTTTCCTGAGAAAGATAAAAATACAGCAGTTCTTTTTCCTTTTTGACCAGGGTTAAACAAACCCCATTGATTGCCAAACTTTCTCCTGAAGGGATGGTCGGAAATATTTCTGGAGAGAGAACGACTAATTCCTTTTTTCCTTTTCCGGACGATTTAACTATTCCTAAATAGTCAATTATTCCTGTAAACATCACAAATAACCTTCCACAATTATATCACTTTCTATCGTAAAGTAGTTAATATTTTTAAGCCGGTAAACCTGTTTTAAATACTCAATTCTTTCACTCTTAAAAAAAGAGGGCGCTTTTTCTCCACCAATTATAATTGGTGAAATAAAGAGAAATATCTTATCAGTTAACCTCTCTGAAAGAACAGTACTAAACACCTGCCCCCCACCTTCAACCAGAACACTTGATATCTCTTTTCTGCCCAAATCAATAAGAACCTGATTGAGATCAACTTTACCTGATTTTTGAGAAACAGTCACTATTTCCACTCCCTTTTGCTTTAAGAATTTTGCTTTTTCAGAAATCGAATTTTCCAGAGTATAAATAATTATTTCTCCCTGTGCAAGAGTGGATAATATTTTAGCTTGTAGAGGAAAACGAAGACGAGAATCTAAAATTATTCTCTTTATTCTTTTATTTGGCCAATTTGAATGTCGGACAGTCAGCTGAGGATTATCTTGAATAATGGTGTTTATACCAACCATAATAGCATCAAATTCTCCTCTTAACAAATGAGTATATTCCCTTGTTTGAGGTGAAGAAATCCATTTTGAGTTGAATTTTTTAGTAGCAATTTTTCCATCAAGACTAACTGCTGCCTTGACAGCAAGGTAAGGAATTTTTTGAGTGATATATTTAAAATAAATCTCATTTAATCTCTCAGCTTCTTCTTTCAAAAGACCCACTTCTACTTCAATCCCTGCCTCTTTCAACTTCCCTACCCCTTTCTGATTGACTAATGGATTAGGGTCTAAAGTAGAAATAACTACTCGTTTTATTCCCGCTTGAATTATTTTCTCCGTGCAAGGAGGAGTTCTCCCCCAATGGACACAGGGCTCAAGATTAACATAAAGAGTACTTCCTGAGAGCTCTTCCTCAGCTTGCTCAATAGCCACTGATTCAGCATGAGGTTTTCCCGGGCCCTGGTGAAAGCCCACTCCAAGAATATTTCCTTCCTGAGTAATTACTGTTCCAACACAAGGATTAGGGCTGGTCCACCCCTTGGCTTTCTCAGCCAGGAATAAAGCCATTTTTAAGTAATTAATATCTGATAGGTTTTTCATGAAAGTAAAGCCTCAGTAAATTCCCGAGCCGAAAACTCTAAAATATCATTTTCATTCTCTCCAACACCGATAAATTTAATTGGAAGGTTCAATTCATCTGAAATACTAATCACACATCCCCCTTTGGCTGTACCATCCAATTTAGTTAAAAAAAGTCCAGTAATTCCTGAAAACTTAAGAAATTCTTTAGCTTGAAAAAGAGCATTCTGGCCGACCGTGGCATCTAAGACCAAAAGAACCTCTTGGGGAGCACCTTCAATCTCTCGAGAAACCACCCTTTTTATTTTCTCCAATTCCTGCATCAAATCAATCTTAGTATGAAGTCTTCCCGCTGTATCAATGATTAGAACCTCCAAATTTTCAGACTTCAACGACCTCAAAGCATCAAAAACCACCGAGGCTGGATCTGCACCCGAAGAGCCTGTAAACACAGGAATATTAATTTTTTCGCCCCAAAGTGCCAGTTGTTCAGTAGCTGCTGCTCGAAAAGTATCTGCCGCAACCATCATCACTTTTTTATCTCTGTCTTTTAAATATTTAGCTAATTTAGCAGCGCATGTGGTTTTGCCGCTCCCATTAACCCCGACGATCATTATTATTAATTGATTGACATTAAAATCGAACCTGGATTGAGATTGCGCCAAAAGATTTACAATCTCTTTTTTCAGAATGTCTCTTACCTGAGAAAGAGAAAATGTTTTTTTGGTTTTATCTTTTAGCGAATTAATAATTTTTTGACTCGAAGACCATCCAACATCAGCTAAAACCATAACTTCTTCCAATTGCTCTAAAACTTCCTCTATTTGTTGATGACTGGTTAGGACTTCTTCAATTTTCCTTATAAATTTTTCTCTTGTTTTATTTATCTTCTCTTTTAGACTAACTGACATTAAAAAGTATTATAAATTTTGACCTGATAAAAGTCAATTTGTCTTGATTAAAGTTTTAAGTCTAAACTCTGTTAGTTACTCTAAAAATATAGAGCTTTTTCAGCTTTAAAAACTTAACTGTGGCACGAGTTTTCTCCCAAAGTATTCGGGGTTGGCTTCACCTCCACATAAACTGAAATTACAAATTCCAAGCACCAAATATCAAATAAATTCCCCTATACCAATGCTTCGCATGC
>JBHIEE010000059.1:0-17415 GCA_046760445.1 Candidatus Aminicenantia bacterium | reverse complement strand
CAAATGACCAAAACAATTATTATACTTATCAAAAAATCCAAAGTCCAAAATCCCTGCCTGCCCGGCAGGCAGGCAAATGCCAAATGAATTTCAAATGACTAAATTTCAAATCTAAGAAGTGTAAGTCGCAAGGTGTTGTTTATCACTTTACTCTTTACTCCTTACTCTTCACGATTTAATGTTTTTGATATTTGGAATTTTTGAATATCTTCTCTTTGTTAGGATTATTTAAACACCCTTATAATATCTACGTCTATTTACATTTATATTGACTTGATGAAAGAAAAATGTTATTTTCTGGCTAAAAATGAAAGAAATATTCCTAAAATTGCTTAAGGAAAAAGTGCTCCTTTGTGATGGAGCAATGGGCACTATGCTCTACAATAAAGGGGTATTTCTTAATAGTTGTTTCGACGAGTTGAATTTATCTTCCCCTGATTTAATTAAAGAGATCCATCAGGAGTATATAGACTCTAAAGTAGATATAATTGAAACCAATACTTTTGGAGCTAATCGATATAAGCTTAAAAAATTTGGTTTAACTGAAAAAGTATTAGAAATAAATAGAGCAGGAGCCAGGTTGGCTCGTGAGGTTGCTGGTAATGAAATCTTTGTGGCTGGCTCCATCGGTCCACTGGGTTTGAAGATTGAACCCTGGGGTCCAATTTCTGTCGAGGAAGCTGAGGAAGCATTTTATGAGCAGGCTTCGATGCTTTTAGAAGGAGGAGTTGATTTATTTATTCTGGAGACTTTTTCTGATGTTAATGAAATTCATCAAGCAATTAAAGCGGTTCAAAAACTATGCGATTTACCGATAATTGCTCAAATGACTATAGAAGAGGATGGGAACAGTCTCTATGGAACATCTCCGGAAGTTTTTACTAAAAGACTTGAGGAATGGAGAGCTGATGTCATTGGAGTCAATTGTAGTGTTGGCCCTGTCGCTACCTTGAAGTGTATTGAAAGAATGGCCAAAGTGACTGATGTCCCTCTATCAGCTATGCCCAATGCCGGGGTTCCTCGAAATGTAGAAGGAAGAAATATATATTTGTGTTCCCCTGATTATATTGCTGAATATGCCAAACGCTTCATTCTATCAGGAGTGAAAATAGTTGGCGGATGTTGTGGAACTACTCCCACTCATATAAAGGCAATAAGAGGAGCGATAAAAGCTCTCCAGCCAGCTAAGAAAGTGAGTAAAGTGGTTATTTCAGAGCTGGAAGAAAGGCCTCAAATTAAGCCAATTGAAAAGAGAACGAAATCTCAGTTAGCTAAAAAATTAGATGAAGGAAAATTTGTTGTTTGCGTAGAAATTATTCCTCCAAGAGGTTATGATCCCACCAAGGCACTGGAAAAGGCTGATTGGCTAAAAAAACAGAGAATTGATTGTGTCAATATTCCTGATGGACCAAGAGCAAGTGCTCGAATGAGTGCGATGGCTTTGTCTGTTATTTTGGAGAATAGAGTCAATATTGAAACTGTTCTTCATTATACCTGTCGTGATAGAAATTTATTAGGGATGCAGTCTGATTTATTAGGGGTTTATGCCCAAGGATTAAAAAACATCTTAATTATTACTGGAGATCCTCCCAAATTGGGTGATTATCCTGATGCGACGGCTGTTTTTGATGTTGATTCCATTGGTTTATGCAATCTGGTTAATGCATTAAATCGGAGTATTGATATGGGAGGTAAATTTTTAAATAAACCTACTGGATTTCATATTGGAGTAGGAGCTAATCCAGGAGCAATTAATTTAGATTATGAAATAAGACGTTTCGAGTATAAAGTTGAAGCTGGGGCAGAATTTGCTATTACTCAGCCTGTTTTTGACATTAAATTATTGGAAAATTTCTTGAAGAGAATTTCCCATTGTCGCATTCCTATTTTGGCTGGGATATGGCCATTGGCCAGTTTGAGGAATGCTGAATTTATGAATAATGAAGTTCCTGGAGCTCAGGTTCCTCCAGAGATTATGGACAGGATGAGGAAAGCGACTGAAAAAGGAGCAGAGTATGCATACCAAGAAGGAATTGCTATTGCGCAGGAAATATTATTAAAAATCAAAGATTTGGTCCAAGGAATCCAAATCAGCCCTCCTTTTGGGCGAGTTGAGGTAGTTACTCAATTTATTGAGATTCTTTAAAAAGGAAAGTTAAAGGTTTAAAAAATTAAAATTTGTTATATCTTTTCCCTTAGAGCAAATTCTTTCCACCGTTCAGCATATTCTCTTAAGGGTTTATCAACTAGATAATTAACTGTTCCTTCTTCAAACGCGCCGTCTTTTTTTCTCTGACCTGCTTTTACTCCTGTTAAAATTTCAATTCCCTCATCAATTGTTTTGATGGCGTAAATATGGAATTTTCCTTCTTTGATTGTTTCAATTACATCTTCTCTAAGCATTAAATCTTCAACATTTTGCGCAGGAATGATTACTCCCTGGGTTCCAGTCAAACCTTTTGCTTTACACACATCAAAGAAACCTTCTATTTTTTCATTTACTCCACCAATTGGTTGAATTTCTCCTTTCTGGTTCAGTGAACCAGTAACTGCAATATCCTGTCTTAAGGGAAGACCCGATAAGCTTGAAAGGATAGCATAAACTTCAGTTGAAGAGGCGCTGTCACCGTCGACTCCAGTGTAGGATTGTTCAAAACAAAGGCTGGCCGTCATAATTAATGGTTTGTCCTGAGCATATTTTCCTCTTAAATACCCGCTTAAGATTAACACCCCTTTATTATGAGTGCGACCACTTAATTCTGCTTCTCGTTCAATATTTATTACCCCTGAGCTTCCCATTGAAGTCTTGGCTGTAATTCTAGTTGGTTTTCCAAAACTGAATTCGCCTAACTTATAAATGGAAAGTCCATTAACCTGGCCAACAACTTTGCCTTTAGTATCAATCATAATCGTTCCTTCTTCGATTAATTCCTGAATTTTGTCCTCAATCAAGCTTATTCGTTCAAATCTTTCTTTAACTGCTTTTTCCACGTGGCGCTCACTTACTTTTTGTTTTTTCTCTTTTCCTGCCCAGTGACTGGCTTCTCTTATTACATCAGCAATTATATGAAATCTGGTGGAGAGTTTATTTTGCCGACCAGCTAATCTAATCCCATACTCGACTAAAGCAGCCACCCCGGTTTTGTCAAAAGGAAGAAGATTCTCTGCGTCACATATTTTTTTGATAAAGGAAGCATATTCTAAAATTTTGTCTTTTTTCCTCGGCATCACTGAATCAAATTCAGCTTTAACTTTAAATACTTTTTTGAAGTCTTCATCAGCATAGTAAAGAATCTGGTAAATATACTCGTCTCCAATCATAACCACTTTCACCTTAGATTGGATTGGTTCAGGCTTAAGGGCACTGGTGGTCAGCAGGGCATAGGGATTGTAGCTTTGAATTTCCACAATCTGATTTCGCAGAGTTCTTTTTAAAGTAATCCACACCCCAGGTTCAATCAGGGCATCAATGGCATTGAGCACTAAGTAGCCGCCATTGGCACGGAGAAAAGAACCAGCCTTAATCTTGGTAAAGTCAGTTTTCCATTGTCCGGGTCGAGCAGTAATCATTTCAATTGTTCCGAAAAGATTGGTGTAAGTTGGGTTAGTTTCAATTATAACTGGTGCTCCTTTTGTTTCTGAGTTATCGACAATGACATTAACTCGATAATTTAAAAAGGGGTCTTCTTTCTCGAATGATTTTTTTTCGGGAGAGCTGGGTTGGAAAAGCTCAATATCTTTAACTAAGTTTTGTTCTACCTCTTCTAAATATTCTTTTATTTTTTGGGAGGGATATTTATTTCTAATTCTGTTAATTTCTACTTTAACTACATCCTTGATTGAGTGAACATCCCAGGCTCTTAATAATTGTTTGGTTTCTTCATCTATATCTTTTATCTGTAGAAGAACTTCTTCTAACTTCTCAGTTAATAATTCATACTTTTCTTTTAACTTATTAAAAGTTTTCTGAGAGATTTTTCCTTCTTTAACTAAAGATTCCACTTTATCAAAAGGGGTTGGTTTTTCCTCGATAACTGGTATTAAATCAGGTTTAATGAAAGGTCCCATTTGAATCTGAATTACAGTAAAGCCTTCTTTGGCAACACTTTTTTCGAAGTCTTTTAAAATCTTTTTTTGCCTTTCCTGCTGGGACTTTATTATATTATCCTTTTTGTCAAGATAATATTTACTCTTTAATACTTCTGGAATTCGTTCCCGGAGAGTTTCAATCAATCTTTCCATATCCTCTTTGAATAATCTTCCTTTCCCAGCAGGAAGATTTATCATTTTCGGATTATCTGGTGATCTGAAATTATTGACATAAAGAATGTCATCAGGACTTTTTTCTCCTTTCTCTAATGCCTCGAGTAACTGTTTAATAGTAGTTGTTCTTCCTGTGCCAACCATTCCCGTAATGAAGAGATTGTAACCAATACTTTTTATTTCAAGCCCGAGTTTAATTGATTTCAGAGCCCTATTCTGTCCAATTATTCCCGTGAAAGCTTTGATTTGATCAGTTGATTTAAAACCGAGAGTATCTGGGTCGCACTGCCAACGTAGCTTTTCCACTGGAACTTCCTTGAATTGATTAATTTTTAACATTTTAACTCCTTCTTTAAAATTTTTAACATATATTGCTTAGTAAGGCAAGTGGTTGCAAAATTCAAATAAATTTGATATACATAAATTGCTCATAATTATTGATATTATCAGGAGGAAGCGTGGAATTTAAAAATTTAATGTTTAAAAAGGAACAGGGCATTGGCTGGGTGACCATTAATCGGCCTGATAAATTAAATGCTTTAAATGTAGAAACAATTAATGAATTAGACCAGGTGTTTTTAAACATTAAAAATGACCAGGAAGTAAAGGTAGTAATAATCACTGGTGCTGGAGAGAAGGCTTTTGTTGCTGGTGCTGATATTGCCGAGTTGGCAGAATTAAATATTAAGGAGGCGAAAGAACATTCCTTGCGAGGCCAGAGGGTTTTCAATATGATAGAATCCATGGGAAAGCCAGTTATTGCTGCAATAAATGGTTACGCTTTAGGAGGAGGAGTTGAGTTAGCTTTAGCTTGCCATATGAGATTAGCCTCAGATAAGGCGATGATGGGCCAACCAGAAGTTAAATTAGGTCTTATTCCTGGGTATGGCGGAACCCAGAGGTTAGCTCGATTAGTTGGAAAAGGAAAGGCCTTGGAAATTATCTTGAGTGGAGAAATGATAGATGCTCACCAGGCTCTCCAGATAGGGCTGATAAATAAAGTGGTTCCAATGAGTGAATTATATGCAGTTGCTCAGGATTTAGCTAAGAAAATTATGAATAATAGTCCTATTGCTCTTCGGTATGCCGTAGAAGCAATTAATAATGGTTTAGAAATGTCATTAAAGGACGGCCTTGTTTTAGAAGCAGAGCTTTTCGGTTTGACCTGCGGCACAGAAGACAGTAAGGAAGGAACAAGAGCTTTTCTGGAGAGGAGGAAGCCCCAGTTTAAAGGAAAATAAACTCGTGAACTGTAGTCAACAGTTTACGATTTACTATTCACGAAATTTAAAGGAGTTAAAATGAGAAAAATATATCAAGGGAAATTAGATGCCAAAGGATTAAAGCTGGGTATTGTTTTCAGTAGATTTAATCAGTTTATCACTGACAAGTTATTAGAAGGAGCACTTGAAGCATTAACCAAATTAGGAGCAGTTGAAAAAGATATATCAATTTATAAGGTTCCCGGTTCTTTCGAGATTCCTTTAGTGGCTCACCAATTAGTAAAGTTAAAAAAATATGATGGCGTTATTTGTCTTGGTACCTTAATTAGAGGTGATACTCCTCATTTTGATTTTCTCAGTGCTGAAGTGACTAAGAGCTTGGCTCAAATTTCAATTGAAAGTGGAGTACCTGTTTCATTTGGCATTCTGACTGTGGATACGATTGAACAAGGAATTGAGAGAGCAGGAACTAAAAGTGGAAATAAAGGTTGGGATGCAGCATTATCTGTGGTAGAAATGGTTAATCTAATTAAGGACTCTGGATTAAAAGCGTGACCCCATCTAAAAAACTGGCTCTTCTCCCATTTGTATGGATAAAGGAATGATATAATAGAAAAATGAAAAGTTCAAATGACAAATCAAAAATCTGAGACTATGAGACTAGGAGATTGAGAGACTAGGAAGGAGTAAGATTAAGCATCTTAACAAATCTCAAAGAATCTCAATGAGTTTCAATAAATCTCAATATCATTCATTTGGTATCTGGATTTTGAACTTTGGATCCCGAGTACTTGGGACTATGAGAAATTGGAATTTAATTATTGCCATCAAGATAATACATTGCCCACACAATTTGGATAGGAGCTAAAAAATTTATTATGGGCGAGAGAAGAAAATCAAGAGAAAGTGCTTTGCAGATTCTTTTTCAACTCGAATTTGTAAACAATGATCTTGAGAAGATAATTAATCAATATTGGAAAAATAGAAAGTCCTCTGAAAAAGTTAAAAACTATGCTAATTGGTTAGTCAAAGGAGTTATTTCTTCTCGAGAAAAAATAGATAAGCTCATTAAATCTTCTTCAGAGCATTGGCGTTTACCTCGAATGGCAGTAGTTGATCGCAATATTTTGAGAATAGCCGTCTTTGAGTTTTTATTTGAACGTGATGTTCCTCCTCCTGTAATTATTAATGAAGCAATCGAGATAGCCAAGAAATATAGCACTGAAGAAGCGGGTCAGTTTGTTAACGGGATATTAGATGGAATAAAGAAAAAAATTGAAGAAGAAAAATGGAGGGAAGATGGGGGAAGAAAAGACTGATCAAGAAATAGCCCGAGAGGAAAAATTTAGAAAGCTTATTGAACTTGGAGTTTCTCCATTTCCGGATAAATATTCTAAAACTCATTCCGTTTCTGATGTGGTGGAGGAGTTTTCTTCTTATTCTCGGCAGGATTTAGATAAAGAGAAGTTTAAAGTTTCAGTTCCAGGAAGGATAATATCTCTTCGGAAGATGGGTCGAGCGAGTTTTTTTCATATTTCAGATGGATTGAATAAAATTCAAGGTTATATCAAGCAGGATAAAGTGGGAGAAAAAGAGTACCAAATTTTTAACTTGTTAGATATTGGTGATTTTATTGGGATTGAAGGAATACTGTTTAGAACCAAAACCGAGGAGTTGACCATTTTTATTGAGTCATTGACTTTTTTGGCAAAATCGTTTCGACCACTGCCTGAGAAATGGCATGGTTTGCAAGATATTGAGATCAGATATCGTCAGAGATATTTAGATTTAATAATTAATCCTGAAGTGAGAAAGGTTTTTAGATTGCGAAGCACAATGATTAAAGAAATAAGAAGATTTTTTGACGAAAGAGGATTTCTTGAAGTAGAAACTCCAATGATGCATCCTATTCCTGGGGGAGCTTTAGCCCGACCGTTTAAAACATTCCACAATGCTTTAGGAATTGACCTCTATTTAAGGATTGCTCCAGAGCTTTATTTGAAGAGATTAATAGTTGGCGGATATGAAAAGGTTTATGAGATAAATAGAAATTTCAGGAATGAAGGAATTTCTTCTCAACATAATCCTGAATTTACCATGCTCGAATTCTATCAAGCTTACAGCAATTATCATGATTTAATTGAATTAACCGAGGAACTTCTTTCTCATTTATGTACAGTATTAATTGGTGCTCAAGAAGTAAAATTTAAAGAAGAAATTATTTCTTTTAAACCTCCTTATCAGAAGATTAAATTTAAAGAAGCCCTAATTTATCATAGTGGCATTTCTCCAGCCAAATTTGAGAATAAAACTGAGATTATTAGAATGGCTCAAGCCCTTGATCCCGAGAAGAAGACTCTTTCTTATGGAAAGGCGCTGGATATCCTTTTTGATAAACAAGTAAGACAGAAATTAATTCAGCCTACTTTTATCCTTAATCATCTCAAAGAAGTTTCACCTTTGGCTAAAGCATCTCCTGATAATCCAGAGGAAGCTGAAAGATTCGAATTAATTATAGGAGGGATGGAAATTGCTAATGCCTTTAGCGAGTTAACTGATCCAAAGGAACAACGCGAAAGGTTTGAGCAGCAAGTGACTGAGAGAGAAGAAGGGGTTGAAGAAGCCCATTTAATTGACGATGATTATATTACTACTTTGCAGTATGGTCTTCCTCCAACTGCTGGAGAAGGAATAGGAATTGATCGATTAGCTATGATTCTGGCTAACAAGCAGTCGATAAGAGAAGTTATCCTTTTTCCATTATTAAAGCCTAAAATTTAAAGATAATTTTGGAATGTAAATCATGAATTTTGAGTTTTTTGTAGCTAAGAGATATTTGACTGCTAGACGAAAACAAGCTTTTATTTCGGTTATCACTTTCATTTCTATTTTGGGAATGACAATTGGAGTAATGGCTTTAATAATAGCCATTGCTCTTATTACTGGTTTTCAAGAGGATATTCAAGATAAAATCTTGGGTTCAACCTCTCATCTTATGGTGAGTGATGTTTCTGGAGAAGGTGTAGAAAATTATCAGAAATTAATAAAAAAAATTAATCAGATTAAGGAAATAAAATCTGTTACACCAATTGCCTATCAGACTGTTTTAATAAAAGGGCCTTATAAAAGTGCTGGTGCTATTCTCAAAGGAGTTGATTTTCAGGAAGAGAAGAGAAATTGCCCTTGGCTTCAAAATTTAGAAGAAGGAAGAATTGAGCCTCAAAAAGGCAAGAAAGAAGGTGTTCTTTTAGGACGAGAGATTGCTTATAATTTAGGAGCTGGTGTGGGAGATACTATTACAGTGATGAGCCCTACCCCTCGACTTTCTCCTTTTGGCGTGTTGCCTAAGACGAAAACATTCGTAGTTACTGGGATTTTTAACACGGGTCTCTATGAATTTGATTCTTCAACTGCTTTGATTTCCCTGGATTCAGCCCAGAGATTTTTTAATTTAGATAATAAGGTGAATTATCTTCAAGTTAAAATTGAAGATATTTTTAAAGCAGAAAAGGTTGCTCACCAGATAAAAGAAGTTGTTCCTCCTTCAGTTTATGTTATTACTTGGATGGAATTGAATAAATCTCTTTTTTCTGCTTTGAAATTAGAGAAAAATGTTTTGTTTTTAACTATTACTCTGATTGTTTTAGTGGCTGCTTTAAATATCATTGCTACTTTAATTTTAATGGTAATGGAAAAAACAAGAGATATTGGTATCTTAGTTTCAATGGGAGCTACTTCAAGAAATATTAGAAAAATATTTTTCCTTCAGGGAGCAATTATTGGTCTGATTGGCACATTTTTAGGTACTGTTTTTGGGCTCACCTGGTGCTGGCTGGCAAATACTTTCAAATTGATTCGGGTTCCTATGGATCTTTATCAGTTAACTTATATTCCTTTCAAAATAAAGCCCTTAGATTTTTTACTAATTATTGTTGTCGCTTTATTAATTAGTTTCATTTCAACTATATTCCCTTCTCATCGAGCTTCAAAAGTAGATCCTGTTATTGCTTTAAAATATGAATAGTTTTTTAGAAACAAAGAATCTAACCAAGTACTATTCCTTACCAAATGATTACCTGAGGGTCTTTGAAGATATAAATTTTTCTGTGAAAAAAAAGGATTTTGTAGGTATTATGGGAGTCTCAGGAGTAGGGAAGACTACTCTTTTAAATTTATTGGGAGCTTTAGATAAACCGACAAGAGGAAAGGTGTTTTTGGAAGATGAGGATATTTTTACTCAAGATGAGTTAGGGCTGGCAGAAATAAGAAATAAAAAAATAGGTTTTGTCTTTCAATTCCATCATCTTTTACCTGAATTTACGGCTCTTGAGAATGTGGCTATGCCGTTGTTAATTCGAAGAATAAGTCAAAATGAGGCTAAAGAAAAAGCTTTCCTGATATTAAGAGAAGTTGGACTGGAAGACAGGATTAATTACCGACCCAATAAGCTCTCTGCTGGAGAGCAACAGCGAGTGGCTATTGCTCGGGCATTAGTTACTGAACCAAAATTGCTATTAGCTGATGAGCCGACTGGTAATTTAGATTGGAAAACAGGACAGATAGTTTTAGAATTAATAAAAAAATTACATCAGAAGAAAGATTTAACCTCGATTGTGGTCACCCACAATGAGAGGATTGCTCAATATTGTGAGAAGGTATATTTATTGGAAAAAGGTAAATTACAACTCTTAGGTAAAGAAAATTTTTAAATACTTTTGCAACCATAAACTAAAAGAATAAGTTTAAGTTAAATGAGAATTGAAAAAAGGATATCTTTGTGATATAAAAATTATCATGAAAAGAATAGTTCTAATTTCTTGTTTCTTATTTTTAACAGGTTTTCTCTATAGTCAAGAAGTTATTGAAAAAATAGAAATAAAAGGAAATGACCGGGTTAATTCAGAAACAATTTTCTATTATCTTAGTGTAAAAGAAGGGGATTATTATGATGTTCAAAGACTGAGAGCGGATTTTAGAGTGCTATGGGCAACTGGATTTTTCTCTTATATTAGAATGGAAGAAGAAAATGGAAATAATGGGAAAATTATAAAGATTTTTGTGAGAGAAAATCCGATTATTAAAGCAATTAATTATAAATCGGGCAAGAAAGTAAAAGAAGATGATGTGATAGAAAAGCTAAAGGAAGAGGATGTTTCTATTTTGCCTTATTCTTATTACAATCCTGTAAAAATTAAAAAGATTGAACAAGTAATTAGAGATTTGTTACTTGAGAAAGGGCTCCCTTATGGAAAAGTAACCGTTGAAACTAAAAGGATAGGAAAAAATGAAGTTGAGCTCAATTTTCACATAGATGAAGGTCCAAAAGTAAGAGTAGGAGCGATAGAGTTTGAAAGTTTTAGGGGAATACCCTCGAGTATTTTACGTTCAGCCATGAAGGAAATCAAAAGGCATGGAATTATTTCTTGGATTTCAGGTAAGGATGTTTTCTCTAAAAGTAAACTTAAAGAGGATTTAGAGAATATAAAGAAAAAACTTCAAGAACTTGGATTTATGGAGGCAGCAGTTGGAGAGCCTAAAATTGAAGAAATAGAAAAGCGGACATTCTATCTCAAAAAACAAAAAATGGTGAAGGTCGTTATTCCGATAAAGAGAGGCCCTCGTTATCGTCTTGGAGAAATAAAATTCGAAGGGAATAAAGCTTTTTCTGATAAAATTCTGAGGCAGTTTGTTAAATTAAAAGAAGGCGAAATCTACAACACCAAAAAGAGGGATGAAGGAATAGAAGAAATACAAAAAATATATGGCTACCGCGGTTATTTTTATTTTCAAATTTATCCTGCGGAAAGTCTTGATCCCAAAAGAAGACTGGTTAATTTAACCCTTGTGATGAGAGAAAACGATTTAGCTTATTTGGGAAGATTAACCTTTAAAGGAAATACTTACACTAAAGATAAAGTTCTTAGAAGAGAATTTCTTTTGAGAGAAGGAGACAGATTCAGCACTCTTTTATTTGAGAATTCTCTAATGAGGATGAAACAGTTGGGGTTGGTTGATTTTGAGAAAATGCCCGATGTTAAGCCTGAACCTAAAGACTACACAAAAATTGATGTCACTGTTCATGTTAAAGAGCTTCAACGACAGAATATTCAATTTACCGCTGGTTATAGTGGATATGAAGGTACTTTTGTTGCTTTATCTTATTCAACAGTAAACTTTTTAGGAACAGGAGAAAATTTTGAAATAACGCTCCAGACAGGGACCAGGAGTAGGAATTACTCCTTCAGTTTCGCGGAACCTTATTTTCTTGATTATCCAATTACCATTGGTGGAAGTATTTACGATCGTCGGATTGTTATGCCTTATCTTTATACTCGTAAAGGAAAGGGATTTAATCTTGTTCTTGGTGGAAGAGTTAAAGGTTTCTGGCGGACAAGCCTGACTTATGGCTATGAATTAGTCAGTATAAGTGATGTAAATGAGGATTTTTTTATCGGAAGCTGGGCCTGGTTATACTATCCAGAGGGAGAAAGAACTATTAGTAGCTTAAGTGGAACTGTTTATCGTTCAACCATAGATAGTCCAATTAATCCTACTCGAGGAACCATGTATTTAGCTTCACTGAGACTGGGGGGAACATTTTTAGGAGGAGATATCAGTTTTATTAAACCTCGAGCGGAATGGACTTGGTATCAACCAATAAGAAAGCATGTAATCGGTTTTCATATTGAAGCCCAATATGCTAAGCCTCTTGAAGGTCAGGAGCTACCTTTTTGGGAAAGATTCTATTTAGGTGGGGAGAGATCAATTAGGGGATTTGAGATTTATTCTATAGGACCCCGAAATGAAAAAGGAGCCAATATCGGGGGTGATAAATCCCTGGTCTTTAATGCAGAATATATCATTCCAGTGGGCGGCCCTTTGAATTTAATTTTTTTCTATGATGTCGGAAATGTCTATGCGATTGGGGAAAAGATAGATTTATCTGATATCTATTCATCCACTGGGATTGAAGCCAGGATATTCGTTCCAGCTTTGAGAATTCCATTTAGATTAATTTTCGCTTACAATCCCCGAACAGTAAGACCAACCGATTCCCACTATGCCATTCGATTTGCTGTTGGAACAACTTTTTAAGGAGGTATGAAATGAAAAAATTTAAAAATCTGGCAATTATTTTCACATTGTCTGTTTTTCTTGTGCCTTTCCTTCTCGCGCAAGAGACCTTAAAGATAGGTGTTGTTGATGCTCAAAAAATTCTTGAGACTTCCAATTCAGGTAAACAGGCAATAGCTAAGATTACAGCCCGGAATAAAAAGATACAGGATGAATTAGCTAAGCGAGATAAAGAGATTAGTGATTTGGAAAATAAGCTAACCACTCAGAGATTAACTCTTAGCTCAGAGGCTCAGGAAAAATTAATGCTTGACCTGGAAAAAAAGAGAACAGATAGAAAACGTTTTTGGGAAGATTCGATGCGAGAAATTCAGAATCTACGGACAAGCCTGTTCAAAAAAATTCAGGATGAGGTTGTTCCAATAATTATTCAACTGGGAAAAGAAAAGGGTTACACCTTAATTATTGACCTATTCCAGAGCGGCGCTATTTACTGGGATAATTCAATTGATATAACAGACGAGGTAATAAAGAGATATAATCAATCAAAAGCCAAACCTAAAGGAAAATAGATTTCAGCAATGGATATTGAAAATATTCTAAACTTATTACCACACCGCTATCCTTTTCTATTAGTTGATAAAATAATTGATTTTAAAGAGAAAAAACGGATAGTCGGGATTAAAAATGTGACTTATAACGAGTCTTTCTTTCAAGGACATTTTCCTCAGAAACCGGTTATGCCCGGGGTATTGATTATTGAAGCAATGGCTCAAACAGGAGCCGTTCTTCTTATTGGTTCTGTTCCTGAGCGAGAAAGAAAATTGATTTATTTGACAGGAGTAGAAAAAGCAAAATTCAGAAAACCAGTGGTTCCCGGTGATCAATTAAGAATGGAATTAACGATCCTTAAATTGAAAAGTCGAGTCTGTCGGATGAGAGGAGAGGCTTTTGTCGAGGATAAACTGGTTGCTGAAGCTGAAATTTTAGCCACTGCAGCAGATTTAAGGGAGAGAAATGAAAAGGAATGAGGTGTTGATTGATGAAAGAGCCTCCATCCATCCCAAAGCAGAGTTAGATAGTGAGGTGGAAATTGGCCCATTTTCGGTTATTGGGGAGGATGTTAAAATTGGACGAGGGACGAGAATAACGGCTAATGTTTTTATCACAGGTAAAACTGAAATAGGAAAAAATTGTTATTTTTCTCCTTTTTCTTCAATTGGCACAGAACCACAAGATTTAACTTACAAGAATGAAGAGACACTGGTTAAAATTGGAGACAATAATATTTTCCGTGAGTTTATAACTGTCCATCGAGGAACGGTTAAAGGAGGGGGAATCACTAAAATCGGAAATAATAATTATTTTATGGCTTACTCTCATATTGCTCACGATTGCTCAGTTGGAAATGAGACTATTTTCATTCATGGAGCTACCATAGGAGGACATGTCACCGTGGATGATTATGCCACGGTAGGAGCTTTTAGTGGAGTTCATCAGTATTGCCGAATAGGAAAATATGCTTTTATCGGAGGGTATTCAGTGATTACTCAGGATGTCCTTCCTTTTTCCAGAGTAGCTGGCAGTCGACCAGTCCTTATTTTTGGTTTAAATGTGATTGGACTGAGGAGAAGAAGATTTCCCAGAGAAAAACTCCAAATTTTAAAAAATGTTTTTAAAATAATATTCTGGTCCGAGTTAAATACTGCTCAAGCAATTGAAAAGATAAAAACTGAGTTCGAAATTATTCCTGAAATTGAAGAGATAATAAAATTTATTCATACTTCTAAGAGAGGAATTATTAAAAAGAGTGCTGAGTCATGGGACATAGAATTGGTTTAATTGCGGGAAGAGGGGAGATTACTTGTCGAGCTGTGGAAGAAGCCAGAAGACTGGGATATAGAATAGCTGTTGCTGGGATTAAAGGAGAGGCACCTAAGGAATTAAAGAAAAAGGCGGATGAATTCAGATGGATTGAATTTGGGAGACTTAAACAAGTGGTGGATTTTTTTAAAGAAAGCGGGATCAATCAGGTAATAATGGCTGGTAAAATTAATCACAATATAATCTACCAAGAAAATATTTATTGGGATGAGACTGCTCTTAAGCTTTTAAAAAAAGTTAAAGAAAAGACCCCAGCAACTCTTCTGAAAACGCTGATTAGTTATTTTTTAAGTCAAGGGATTGAATTCAAAGATATAGCTTTCCTGATGGAAAAATATTTTCCTAAAGAAGGAGTATTTACTGCTGATAAACCTTCTTCAGTGATAATGGAAAATATTGAATTTGGTTGGGAAATAGCTAAAAAAATAGCTTTTTTAGATATTGGTCAGACAGTGGTGGTGAAAGATAAAGCAGTTGTCGCTGTGGAAGGAATGGAAGGCACCGACGAGACAGTTCTTCGGGCTAGTAAATTGGCTGGACCTGGTACTATCGTAGTAAAAGTGAGTCGTCCTGCTCAAGATATGAGATTTGATGTTCCTGTTGTTGGATTATCTACTGTTAAAAGAATTTGTCAGGTAAAAGGAAAGGCTCTATGTATTGAAGCAGAAAAAACTATTTTTTTGGATCAGGAGGAATCGATCGCCTTAGCTAACAAGAATAAAGTCTCAATAGTGGTTAAAAAAGGTTCGTCAAGATTTGAAGAAGGAATATGAAATGGATAGAGTGAAGATTGCTGTGATAGGAGTAGGTTATTTAGGAACACAGCACACCAGGATTCTTTCTTATTTAGAAGATGCAGAGTTAGTTGGGGTAGTAGATATTGATTTTAAAAAAGCTCTGGAAATAGGCAATCGACATGGAGTTAATTACTATCAAAACTATGAAGAGATAATTGATAAAATTGATGCTGCAGTAGTAGCGACTCCCACTTCAGAGCATTATTCTATTTCCCGGGAGCTTCTGTTGAATGACAAAGCAGTTTTGGTTGAAAAGCCAATAACTGATACAGTAAAACAAGGAGAGAAATTAGTAGAATTGGTTGCTCAAAAAAATTTGATTCTTCAAGTTGGTCATCTTGAAAGATTTAATCCAGCTGTAGAAGAGTTGGAAAAAATAGTGACTGAACCTAAATTTATTGAGGTTCAGAGACTTGGTTCATTTTCATCCCGGTCTCTTGATATAGATGTTATTTTGGATTTAATGATTCATGACTTAGATATAATATTGGCTTTAGTTAAGGATAAAGTTAAAGTGATAAAAGCCAGTGGTACTCAGGTTCTGACTGACAAAATTGATATTGCTAATGCCCGGTTAGAATTTAACTCAGGTTGTGTAGCTAATATTACAGCCAGTCGGGTTCACCAGGGAAAGACTCGTAAGTTGAGAGTTTTTCAGCCAAATTCCTATTTTTCCGTGGATTATATTGACCAGGAAGTGAAAGTTTTTTCCATGGATGGTTCTCAAATTAATATCAATAATTTGAAGATAAAGAAGGAAGAACCCTTAAAAAAAGAATTGGAAATTTTTTTGCAATCAGTAAAAGGAGAAAAAAAGGTTAAAGTTTCAGGTGAAGAAGGATTGACGGCCCTGAAATTAGCTTATCAAGTGTTAAAAGAAGCTCAAACAGAAGATAAATCTTAATGCTTGTCCGGTTTCTTTCCTCCCAAATCGAGAAAGGCACTTTTCCAGGAGTTTCTTTTCTCATTGCTCAGGGAGAAGAAATATTAATCCACGAAGCCCTTGGTTATTCTGTTGTTCAACCTATCCGAATTAAAGCTACTCCTCAGACAATTTATGATTTAGCTTCTCTGACCAAACCTTTGGTTACTGCCTCTCTAAGTGTTTTGCTATTTCAAGAGAAAGCTATCAAGCCAGCTGATCAATTAAAAAAGTTTTATTCTGGGTTAGACAGTGATAAAAAATCAATAGAATTAATAGATTTGCTCACCCATCAATCAGGTTTTCCTGACTGGTATCCTCTTTATCTTGAAGGACAAAATAAGGAAGAATTAATTGATTTTTTGTTAGAAATACCTCTTCAATATAAGCCAAAAACTAAGGTCGTTTATAGTTGTTTGGACTATATTCTGATGGGAGACATTTTGGAAAAAATCACTAATCAGGATTTAGAAGAATTGTCTCAAAAATATCTTTTCCAACCTTTGGGGCTTAAAAATACCTTTTTTAATCCTTCTTATCAGTTAAAACTAAAAATTGCTGCCACAGAGAAGGGAAACAAGTATGAACAGGAAAAGTGTGGCCAGAGAAAGAAAGAATATAATGGTTGGCGAAGAGATATAATTTGGGGAGAGGTTCATGACCAGAACTGTTTTGCTTTAGGTGGAGCAGCGGGCAATTCAGGTCTTTTTTCTAATACTGAGGAGATATACTGTTTCTTAGTTCAATTTATTAAAGAAAAAAGCATTTTATTTAAACCAGACACTCTTGATTTTTTCTATCAAAACTATACTTCGCATTCTTCAGAGCATCGTTCTGTAGGGTGGCAGATCGCTTCTTCTGAGCAGTGTTCTGCTGGCCAGCATTTTTCTCCTTTTTCTATTGGCCACACAGGATTTACCGGAACAAGTCTCTGGATTGACCCGAGCAAGGAAGCAATGTTTATTTTTCTTACTAATCGCCTTCATCCAGAATATAAAGAGATTAATTTTAATATAATAAGGCAGAAATTCCATAATTTAGCTTGGCAACAATTTATTTCAGAACATTAAACAAGACTGAATAATACCTAAAATATTAGCTCCTATCCAGATTGTGTGGGTAATTTATTTCTAAAACAATAATTAATCCGAATTTCTCATAGTCCCGAGTACTCGGGATCCAAAGTTCAAAATCCAAATACCAAATGAATGATATTGAGATTTATTGAAACTCATTGAGATTCTTTGAGATT
>JBHIEE010000058.1:0-17587 GCA_046760445.1 Candidatus Aminicenantia bacterium | reverse complement strand
AAGCTTTTTCACCCATTTTTTCTGCAAGTTCAACATTCTCAGCTAATTTGTCTATTTTTAGAGCAATTTCTTTTTTCTATTTTCTAATTTCAAATTTTTATCCGCTATCTCTTATATTTTTATTATTCCATCCGTTGGATTATTAAAGGTAAGAACTCAGGAGGATTTTCTGAAATTATAAAAGCTTCATTCAACTTCTTTTCTATCCAATCTATATTATTTTTATTGTAATGAATATCTAAAAGCGGTTCTCCTTTTTCCACCCAATCTCCAATTTTTTTATGGATGATGAAGCCAACACTATAGTCTATCGAATCAGAGGTTTTCCTGCGTCCAGCTCCTAATTCTACACCAAGAAGTCCTATTTGCAAAGTATCAATTTCATTAATATAACCTGATTCTTTAGCTTTTATTATTTTTTTGAATTTAGACTGAGGAAAGAGAGAATAATCCTCAGTTATTTTAGGGTTTCCTCCCTGAGTTTCAATAATCTCTTTAAATTTATTTAATGCCTGTCCAGTTACTATCTTTTCTTTGAGAATTTTCTCACCTTCTATTCTGTTTTTGACTGTTCTACCCATAATTAACATTTCTGTGCCTAATTTGATACTGAGTTCTAATACATCAAGAGGACCATTTCCTTTTAAGACTTCTATTGCTTCTATTACTTCTAATGCATTTCCAATTGCCCGACCAAGGGGTTGATTCATATCCGTTAAAAGAGAGTGTGATTTTACTCCCATTTTTTGGCAGATTTGATTTAGAGAATTGGCTAGTTTTTGAGCTTCTTTTTTGGTTTTCATAAAAGCGCCATTTCCAACTTTAACATCAAAAACAATTCCCTCTACTCCTTCAGCCAATTTTTTACTTAAAATACTGGCCGTAATTAAAGATATATTTTCCACTGTGGCAGTAACATCCCGTAAGGCGTAGATTTTTCTATCCGCAGGAGCGATTTCTTCTGTTTGTCCTATAATTGCTACACCAATTTTCTCCAGTTGATTTATAAATTCGCTGGAAGTTAAATTTGTCTTAAATCCTGGAATTGCTTCTAATTTATCCAGCGTTCCTCCAGTATGGCCTAAAGCTCGACCAGAGATCATCGGGACGATTACCCCTGTTGAAGCAATCAAAGGAGCTAATATCAAAGAGATTTTATCTCCCACTCCACCACTACTGTGTTTATCAATTTTAGGAGCATTTATTTTAGAAAGATCAATCTTCTTTCCTGAATCAAGCATTGTTTGGGTTAAATGGAAAGTTTCATCTTCCTTCATTTCCTGGAAATAGATAGCCATTAAAAGAGCAGACATCTGATAGTCACTGATTTTACCCTTAAGAAAATTATCAATAAAAAATTTTATTTCTCTTGCACTTAAATTATAACCATCTCTTTTTCTTCTGATAATTTCTATCGGGTTCATTTTAAATTTTAATTAATAATATCTTCTCTGATTTTAATAGTCAACCACTGATGCTAGATAAGGATTATGATTATAAGAACTTTCTTTGAATCAAGTTCCAAAAATTTCTGGAGCTTTAAGATAAAGACATTTTCCTTGCATTTTATTAGGCTATTAATTATAATTACACTCTCTTAAAAAATCCGATGACAATTTAGTTAGGTGAGATTAATGCCCAGAAAATTATTATCTACTATTGAACAGTTAAGTCGAGAAAGAGGGGTCGAGCCTGTAGTTATTATAAAAGCAATTGAAGAAGCATTAGTAATTGCTTCTTCCAAGTATTTTGGAAAAGATGAAAAGATTAATGCAGTTTTTAATCCTGAAAAGGATGAGTTAAAAGTATTTGTTATTAAAAAAGTAGTGGAAAAACCGAAAGATTTATCTTCTGAAATTTCTTTAGATAAAGCTAAGAAAATAGACCCTAAGGCTAAAATTGGAATGTATGTTGAAATAAAATTGTCATCTGAGACACTGGGGAGAATTGCTGCGCAAGCAGCGAAGCAGGTTCTCTTTCAAAAAGTAAGAGATGCGGAGCAGGAAATCATCTTTTCCGAATTTAGTTCGAGGGCAGGGGAAATAATAAACGGAATTGTGCGGAGATTTGAAAATGGCAATGTTATTTTGGACATTAATAAAGCTGAAGCTATCTTACCATCTCGGGAACAACCCCAAAATGAGGTTTATCAAAGAGGGGATAGAGTGAAAGCTATTATTGTTCGGGTTTTGAGGGAGGCTAAAGGACCTCAAATTGTAGTTTCAAGAACTGACCCTAGTTTTTTGGTTAAATTATTAGAATTAGAAGTTCCAGAAGTGTCTGATGGAATAGTAGAAATAAAAGGGGTTGCTCGGCAACCTGGAGAAAGAGCAAAAGTAGCTGTCTACACAAAAGAAAAAGATGTTGACCCAATAGGTGCTTGTATTGGAATGAAGGGTAATCGTATTTTATCTATTACTAAAGAGCTTAAAGGGGAAAGGATAGATGTTATTGAATGGGTGGACAATCCTTTGACATTTGTCAAATCTGCTTTAAGTCCAGCCAAGATAACCAAGGTGTCAATTCTGGATGAGCGAGAAAAAATTTTAGAGGTAATCGTTCCCCAAGATCAGTTGTCTTTAGCCATTGGGAAGAAAGGATACAATGTAAGATTAGCTTCCAAGCTTATTGGGTGGAAGTTAGAAATAAAAACAGATATTGAAAAAAGAGAAGAGGTTGCTTCCACGATGAAATTAACAAATAAATAAGATAAGGAATGAGTCAGGAAAAGATGAGAATATATCAATTAGCTAAAGAAATTGGAATTTCAAATAATGAAGTAATGGATGTTCTTTCTCAATGGAAGATTCCCTTTAAAAGTCATCAGAGTGTGATTGATGAGGAGACAGCTGAGAAAATTAGAAAATTTATTAAAAAAGAAAAAGCTCAAAGAAAAGAAAAACCGATGAGCCAAACAGAATTAGCTGAGGAAAAAGCGCCCAAAATTCAGATTAGAGAAGGAATTACGCTTAAAGAGTTAAGTGAAAAAATTCAAATTAAAGCTAAAGATATTATCCAGAGATTATTCACCAAGGGTTTAATGGTTACTGTTAATCAATCAATTGATTCTTCATTAGCCCAGGAAATCGCTAAAGAATTCGAAATTGATATTGAGGTTGTTAGCTTGGAAGAGGAACAGCTCATTCAGGCAGAGGAGAAACCAGAAGATTTGGTTTCTCGTCCCCCGGTGGTTACTGTTATGGGACATGTTGATCATGGGAAAACGACTCTTCTTGATGCTATCAGGAAGACAAATGTTGTTGCAAAAGAATCAGGAGGAATAACTCAACATATTGGAGCTTACCAGGTTAAGTTTGACGGAAAGCCAATTGTTTTTATTGATACCCCTGGACATGAAGCTTTCACGCGAATGAGAGCTCGAGGAGCAAAGGTTACCGATTTAGTGATATTAGTGATCGCGGCTGATGACGGAGTAATGCCTCAGACTATTGAAGCAATAAATCATGCTAAAGCTGCAGGAGTGCCGATTTTAATTGCTATAAATAAGGTAGATAAACCGAATTCAGATGTTCAGAAAGTTAAAAAACAACTTACTCACCATGGGGTAATTCCTGAGGAATTGGGGGGAGATGCAGTTTGTGTGGAAGTTTCAGCCAAGGAGAAAATAGGAATTAATGATTTATTAGAAATGATAATTTTAGTTAGCGATATGGTGGAATTGAAGGCTAATCCTAAAATTTCTGCTCAAGGTGTAGTTTTAGAAGCTCGGTTAGATTCCAAAAAAGGGCCTCTTGCTACTGTGATTATTCAACATGGTATACTTCGGCCCGGAGATGCTTTCATTTCTGGAATATGCTATGGAAAAGCAAAGGCTTTATTTGATGAACATGGGAACAGAATTAGAGAAGCTGGACCGTCAACCCCAGTTGAAATTTTAGGATTTAATAAAGTTCCTACTGCCGGAGATTTATTTCAGGTCGTGGCTAATATTGATAAAGCCAAACAGATAGTTGCCTATCGTCAATCTCAATTAGAACAGAGAAAAATTGCTCGGCCAGAACGTTTGACATTGGATGATTTATTTAAAAGAATAAAAGAAGGAGAAGTGAAAGAACTTTCTTTAGTGTTAAAGGCAGATGTTCAGGGCTCAATAGAAGTTTTAACTGATACTTTGCCAAAATTGAGTACCGATGAAGTAAAAATTAAAATCATTCATGCAGCAACAGGAACTATTTCTGAGTCAGATGTGCTACTTGCTGCAGCTTCAAAAGCAATAATTATTGGTTTTAACATCAGACCAAGCCGAAAAATAATTGAAGTAGCTGAAAGGGAAAATGTTGAAATCAGAGTCTACAATGTTATTTATAAATTAACTGAAGATATTAAAAAAGCGCTAACTGGGTTGATTGAACCTAAGGTTAAAGAAATATATTTAGGGACAGCTGAGGTGAAGAGAATCTTTAGGATACCGAGAGTTGGCGTAGTGGCTGGATGTTATGTTACTGACGGAAAAATTCTTCGAAAAGAAAGAGTGAAAGTAATCAGAAATGATGTTCCAGTCTATGAAGGTCGAGTTTCATCTTTAAAAAGAGTGAAAGAAGACGTGAATGAAGTAACTAAAGGATTTGAATGTGGATTAGCTATTGAAAATTATAATGACATTAAAGTAGGAGATATTTTAGAATTCTTTACCACTGAAAAAGTTAAACCGCAATAATTGTTTTTATGAGTTAGAGAAATTAAAATCTAATGATCATTGGATTAATTACTTTTGAAATCTATCTTCCTTACGCTCACTCATTAAAAGAAAAGCGTCAAGTAATTAACAAATTAAAAGATAAAATAAAACCCAAATTTAATGTTTCTTTTGCTGAGTTAGATTTTGTAGATAAATGGCAAATAACTAAGATTGGGTTAGTGGCAATTAACAACCAAAAAGCGACCATTGAAAAAATGTTTCATAAGATTTTAAAAGAAATTGAAAACAATCTGGATGGTCAGTTAATTAATTTCAGAATTGAATATATTTAAATATATTTAAATAAGCGTTGCCTCTGTCCATACATTTAAAAAAAGAATTGTATATTGTGGAGTATGTGGACTTTTTGGTAAAAATTTGAGAGAAGACTAATGGGTGTTAGTCGTCGGAAAGAAAAAGTAGCTAGTGTAATTAAAGAAGAAATAAGTAAAATCATTCTTTGGGAACTCAAAGATCCTAATCTTGGATTTATAACTGTTACTGATGTGAAAATGAGTAATGATTTAAAGACTGCTGTAGTTTATGTCAGTGTTTTGGGGAAATTCGAAGATAAAGAAAAGACTCTTTCTGTATTAAATAAAGGTCAAAATTATATCAGAAAATCTATTGCATCAAAATTAAATTTGAAGTATAATCCTAAGCTAATTTTTGACTTGGATGACTCGATTGAATATCAAGATAGAATCGAAAGAATTCTAATGAAGATTAAAAATGAACAAAGAAATAGTGAAAAAGATTTCCGATCGAATAAAAAATAGCGAGAATATAGCAATCACTTCTCATCTCAGACCTGACGGAGACTCAATCTGCACCGGGATAGCCTTAGCATTAATGTTTGAGCAGTTAGGCAAAAGAGCAGAAGTTATCAATAAGGATAACACCCCTTTTCCTTTTGATGCCTTTCCATTAGCCGAAAAAATTAAAATAGGTCAGATCAACAAGAGAGAGTTTGCTTTAATAATTCTATTAGAATGTGCTGATGTTTCACGATCTGGCCAAGAGAATATAGAAGGAACTTTTCTTATTAATATTGATCACCATCATTCAAATAGTTTTTATGCTGGTATTGATTGGGTCGATGCCCAAGCCTCAGCTGTTGGTGAGATGGCTTTTTATCTTGGTGAAAAATTGGAAATAGAATTTACTCCTGAGATAGCTACTTATCTTTATGCAGCGATTGCTTCTGATACTGGGTCGTTTCAATTTTCCAATACTACTGCCAATGCCTTAGAAATTTGTTCCAAATTGATCAGATTGGGTGCTGAACCAATAAAAATTAATGAAATATTATTTAATAATAATACTCCTCAAAAAATAAAACTGCTTGGTCGCGTTCTTGCTACTTTAGAGATTAATCGTAGTGGAAAAGTGGCTTCCATTACTTTATTCAGGAAGTTTTTAGAGGATTTAAAAATACAGGAGCTTGATACGGAAGATATTACCACTCTTGCTCGTTCAATCCAAGGAATAGAGATTGTTTTATTTTTTAAACAAATGGATGATAACAAATTCAGAGTGAGCCTTAGATCAAAAGGGAGAATAAATGCTGCCTATTTAGCTGAAATGTTTGGTGGAGGCGGACATTTTCATGCTGCTGGCTTCTCCATTTCAGGAGAGTATCAAACTGTAGTGAATACAGTAACTTCAAAGGTGGCTGAATTCCTTAAGAATAAAAAAATATAAGAAATTGAACTAAAAAATTAGAATTTCAATCAATTATCCATTATTAATACAGGGAAAGATAAATATCAATCTAAAATGAACGGACTCCTTCTGATTAATAAACCTTTGGGCATGACTTCCTATGCTGTAGTTAGAAAGGTGAAAAATTTACTTGGAGTTGAGAAAGCAGGTCATTTTGGTTCCCTTGACCCAATAGCCACAGGATTATTAATTATTGCCTTAGGAAAAGCAACTAAATTGTTTTCGTTTTATGTTGAGAAAAATAAGACTTATCATGGAAAAATCCGATTAGGCTTTTCAACTACTACTTATGATCGGGAAGGGGAGCCGACTTCCGAGGAAAAAGAAGTTAAATTTAAAGAAGAAGAAATTGTAAAGGCTCTCAAGAAATTTGAAGGAGAGTTTGAACAAATTCCTCCTCCTTATTCAGCCAAAAAGTATAAAGGGAAACCTCTCTATAAATATGCTCGCCAGGGTAGAAAATTAATCCTAAAACCCAAAGAAGTAAAAATAATTTCTCTTAAATTGGTTAATTATCTTCCCCCCTTTCTTGAATTTGAAACAGAGTGTTCAGCAGGAACATATATTCGGTCATTAGCCCATGACTTGGGAGAGTATTTAGATGTTGGGGCTCATCTTTACAGTTTAGAAAGAACAAAAATCGGGGAGTTTAGTATTTCTCAAAGCCTTTCCCTAGAAGAAGTAAAGTTTATGAAGGAAAAAAATAAAATAGAGGAAAAGATAATACCCTTGGAAATGCTCCTCCCTCAATTTCCTAAAGTTATTTTAGAGGAAAAAGGAGCTAAGTTAGCTTTAAATGGAAATGTGGTCACCCTTGATAGTGTTTTAAAAATTTTGGGTAAGAAAAATAATATTTTTCGACTATTTAATGTTGAAGGTCGATTTTTAGCTTTAGCAATAAGGGCCCAAAAAAAACAAGGTTTCCAGCCAATTCTTGTGTTTAAATAATTAACTATAGTAGGTTAAAGGAGAAGATAACCAGGAGAAAAAAGAATGAAAAAAGAGATGTTTTCTTCTCGATGGGGGATAATTTTAGCCGGATTGGGAATGGCTATCGGAACCGGTAATATTTGGCGTTTTCCTCGAGTTCTTTCCCAGAATGGTGGTGGAGCATTTATTATTCCTTGGATGCTCTTTTTATTTTTCTGGTCTATACCTTTGTTAATTATTGAATTTTCAATTGGAAAGAATTATCGAGTAGGAGTGATTGGTTCATTTGGGCAAATAATGGGCAAGAAATTTGCCTGGATGGGTTCTTTTGTCGCTTTTGTTACTACTGCTATTATGTTTTATTATTCAGTGGTTACTGGCTGGTGTGTTAAATATTTCTTTGCTTCAATTTTTCAGAACTTGATTAAAAAAAATTCTGAAAATTTCTGGTTATCTTTTACTTCTTCTTGGGAACCTGTTTTTTTCCATTTTTTAGCTATTTTAATTGGTTCCACGATAATTTATTTTGGAGTAGTTAAAGGAATTGAACGAGCAAATAAAATATTAATTCCTTCGTTATTTCTCTTGCTAATCATCGCTGCTATTAGAGCTTTGACTTTAGAGGGAGCAGTAGATGGATTGAACTTTTTGTTTTATCCTGACTTAGCCAAATTAACGGATTATAAAATCTGGTTAAATGCTCTCAGCCAGTCTGCTTGGTCAACTGGAGCTGGATGGGGTTTAATTCTAACCTATGCTGTATATTCCCGCCAAAAAGAGACACCGGTTTTGACCTCGATTACCATTGGCTTTGGTAATAATACTGCTTCTATTTTGGCCGGTATTGCTATTATTCCCACTATTTTTGCTTTTTTCTCGGGTTCTGGATCCTCATTTCAGAAAGTAATTGAAGTAATGGAAGCCGGAAATCAAGGATTAACTTTTATCTGGATTCCCAATCTATTTACTAAGGTTCCTGTAGGATCATTTTTCTTAGCTTTATTTTTTCTAACATTATCATTTGCTGCTTTTTCCTCATTAATTTCAATGATAGAACTTGGAACCCGAATATTGATTGATGCTGGGTTGACTCGAAGAAAAGCTATCATTATTATTGGTTCTGCAGGTTTCTTATGTGGTTTACCTTCTGCTTTAAGCATGGGATTTTTTAATAATCAGGATTGGGTTTGGGGATTAGGATTAATGGTCAGTGGATTTTTCTTCACTCTGGCAGTAATAAAATTTGGAGTGAGAAAATTCAGGGAAGAATTAATAAATGCTTCAGATAATAAAATAAAAGTGGGGAGATGGTTTGATTATTTAGTAAGTATTATTCTGCCCATTGAATTTGTGGCGATGATTAGTTGGTGGTTCTGGCAGAGCTATTCTCAACATCCAGCTGACTGGCTTAAAATTTTTTCTTCCTCTACTGTTGGGGCAGTGGTTTTTCAATTAATTTTAGCCATTGTAATTTTTATTTTTCTCAATCGAATAATAGTCAAAAAAATCTTGGAATAATAAGAAAATGAGGATTGAAGCAATTATTTTTATGGTTTTTATCTTTTTGGTTTGTTTCGGTGGCTTTGTTTATACTCTTTGTTTATACAGCAAAAGAGAATAGATTCTGCTCATTCAAGATCAAAGCTAATCAAGTCAATTTCTTTATGCTCCATTATTCATGTTTCTTTTTTTCTTGAATTTTTTCTCTAAATATTGTATTTTAAAAAGTGAAATGAGGCTGAATAAAAATCAAATAGAACATATGGCCTTTACCATTGTGCGGACTTTAATTAATGAGGAGAAAATTATACTCGAGGATAAAAATAAATTAGCAGACAAAATAGAAAACATTATTACTGAAGAATTTTTACTGGAAGATAAACTTGATCAGGAAGTAAGGAAAATATTAAATGAGCATATTGACCAAATCAGGAAAGAAAATATAGAATATCAAACTCTGTTTCGAATGATAAAAACTAAATTAGCTAAAGAAAGGAATATAGTGCTTTGAGGAGTAGGTTATCGCGTGAAAAAATTAACTATCTTTCCCGCCTTATTTTGAATGCTATTTCCGAGGATAAGAAGGTAGATTTTTTAGCTGAACCGAATGAAGTCCGTTTAACAATCGTTAAAGCAATCGAAGAGGAACTTAATCTTTATGACGAATTAGATAAGAAAGCTATTCAGAAAATTCAATCTCAAAAAAGAACAATTGAAGAGGGAGGTCGAGAATGGGAAATCCTTTACAGGAAATATTACAATGAAGAACTCCAGAGACTCGGAAAAATCTGGGGATAGCTTCCGGTTTACTCCTCATCAATCAAATTTTGTTGAGATCGAAGAAAGGGTAAGATATTCTGAAATAGACCAGATGGGGATTGCTCATAATGTTAGTTACTTCGAATGGTTTGAAATTGGAAGAACAGAATATTGTCGACAAATAGACCTTCCTTACAAAAAAATTGAAGAACAAGGCTATTATTTTGTTGTTGCTGAAGCTTTCTGTCGGTATAAGAAGCCTCTTCGATATGATCAAGTATTTATCATTCGCACCACTGTTGATGAATTAAGTCCCAAAAAAGCAGTTTTCTATTATCAATTAGTGAATAAAGAAGACAAAAATTTAATTGCTGAAGGATACACCGTGCATCT
This sequence comes from Candidatus Aminicenantia bacterium, assembly GCA_046760445.1. Lineage (GTDB taxonomy): Bacteria > Acidobacteriota > Aminicenantia > JdFR-78 > JdFR-78 > JBHIEE01. Next base: position 7,581 of record JBHIEE010000058.1, on the reverse strand, counting down.
TGTAACCAACTCCCAAGGGGAAATCACTCCTCTTCCAGAAGAATTATTTAAGAAATTTAAGAAAGATTAAGAAGCAATTAATTGAGAATTTATATTAAATTCTTTTCTTTTAAATAGGCTCGAAGGGCATCTTTCCATGGGCTAAATTCTCCCAAATCAATTTGGCAAGCTCTCTTATTTTCTAATACAGAGTATTTCGGTCTTTTCGCTTTTGCTCCATACAGGCCAGAGCTTATAGGAGAAAGAGCAGGCTTTTTGCCAATAAATTCAAAGATAGTTTTAGCAAATTCATACCAGTTACATTGACCTTGGTTAGTTAAATGATAAAGACCATAAATATCCTTTTTTATTAATTGAGAAATTTTTTCTGCTAATTCAAAGGTGTAAGTGGGTGTAAGAATTTGGTCGTTTACTACTTTAATTGGTTTGCCTATCTTCTCCAGCTTTAACATTAAATCAACAAAATTTCCTTTTTTGGCTTTTGCTCCTGCAATTCCATAAAGACCGCTTGTTCTGATTAAAAAATATTTTTGACATATATTTTTGACAAAATATTCTCCTGTTAACTTGGAATTGCCATAAACATTTAAAGGATTTGGTGAGTCTTCTTCTGTGTACGGACTTTTTTTCTTTCCGTCGAAAACATAATCAGTACTGAAATGGACAAAAACACAATTAATATCTTGACAAATGTTAGCTAAATTCCAAACAGCAACAGAGTTTACTTTGAAAGATTTTTCTGGGAAGTCTTCACATTCATCCACGCGATGATAAGCGGCAGTGTTAATTAATATCTCTGGCTTTATTTGAAGTATAACTTCCTTTGTTTTCTGATGATTAGTAATGTCAATGTCGTGATGATATAAAGGTATCACTTCATCATTTTCTAAGACTCTTATTAAATCTGAACCTAATTGTCCATTTGCTCCAATTATGGCTATTTTCATTTTGTTCTATTTTTAAATTGGGAAAATTAGATTTAGAAAAATCCTTTAAAATTAAATTTTTTGAAATGATTAGAAACAGTTTTTTTGTTTGACTTAGTTCTACTTAAAACCAGGCAGAGAGATTTTTCCCTCTACCTGGTTTTTTAAGTTAAGATCGCTTGTTTTTCTCTCCAGCTCCTGCTAATTATTAGAATGTAACGCGTAAGCCTATCCAGTATTTGTGGTATCCGGAAATATCATCTAATTTGTCGAGAGCAAAACGTCCTTCAGCAAAGAGACCAGCCTTAATTTCGTCTTTTTGATAGAAATTAAAGCCTGTATCTAAGAGGAACTCAACGTGATAGTTATCTTCCCATCCTGACTTCTTTACTGGAGAACTTACTCCTAATCCACCGCCCAAGGTGAAAGGACCAGCGTAGTAATTTAAAAGTCCATCAATGACGAAGATGGATTTAAATGCATCCTCTGGTTGTTGGGCAATTGGTATTCCTCCTCCAAGCATTAAAGCAGCATCGAGTTTGTCTTGGACCAAATGGAAAAGCAATCCGCCTCTCCCAAATAGATAGTCGCCTACACAGGATTTAACTCTTAACCATCCAGCATCAATGATAAAACCAAGTATTTTGCGTTTAACTGTGAAAGTACCAAAGCATTCATTAACTGATACTGCTCCAAAATCATCAGTTACGGTAGCACTTACCCGGTATATTCCTGGTTGATCAAATGTTTTTTCCCAAACGAAAGGTGGACCGTCAATCACTTTTCGGTCAACTTCATTTCCTGCCTCATCCGTGATTACCATAGTCACTGAGGTGACTCGTCCATCAGGATCAGAAGAGCCTGAAGCATCAAAGGTAAAAGGCTTTTTCAGATAAGCTTCTTCTGGAGTAACAGTGATCTGACAGAAAGGAGGAGCATTGATTACTACCTCAGCCTGACATGGATTGGTAGAGCGGATTTCTAAAGGACTAATAGCTACTGCCTGAAAAGTATATTTTCCTGGTTTGTCGAAACTTGTTTCCCATTTGCAGGAAGCGGTTTCCAAAACCTTTGTTTCAATTTTATTTCCTGCTTCATCCAGAATATTGACTTCCACTGTAGCTGCATTTTCTGATCCGCAAACATCAACAGTGATTGGATATCCAATATTTGCTTTCGAAGGACTGACTGTGATAGCACAGAAAGGAACAACCTCGGTTATTTTATAAAGTGAGATATTTCCGCACGGCTTAGGCATAATAAATTCATAACTTCTCCCTTCTTTAATCACCTTGAAAGAGAAAGCTTCTAAGGGTTCCTTCCCACCCCACTCAACATCTTCCAAAACTTTTACTCTTCCTCGAACTCGATAAAGCATCCACATCAATTTTTCTCCAACAGGAAGAGTTGCTTCTTCAAAGGTACCCGTTTCTAATTGATCGAGAAAAGGAAGGTAGACATCACCATAGCCAGCCATATCAAATCCATATTTAACATCTTCTGCATAGGTTTTAACAATCTCTTTCATCACTTCACCAGTGGGAATACCTCCTCGACAACGACAGAAAGGATATTTTCCCAATTTCCGAATGACATGAGTTCCTGCTAAAGCATTTAGAAAAGAAACTACTAGGAGAATAGTGATTAAGAAAATCAATTTCTTCTTCCTCATATTAACCTCCTTAATATAAATACAGTTATAACAGCATCCTATACTGTTACTGTGTCTAATAATATAGGAAAAAAATTACAGTTGTCAAGAAAAAAAGAAATAATTTTAGGCTATTTCTATTTTTTTCCGTTCTGGAGAAAGCTGGTTTGATAGAGATGAGTTTAGTTGTTAGAATTTAAGGAAATTATCGATTATTTTTTGAGTAATTTTTGAATCTTTCGGAGTGGAATTTAATGCTTTTTCAAAGAGGTATGCATGCTCTTTCATATAATATCTCCCTTTTTCAAGAAATTTTTGTGCTGTTTGAATATCTATTTCTGGATGAAATTGAATTCCCCACACAGGTTTCTTATCATATTGAAATGCTTGAACTTCACAATCTGGAGAACTGGCTAAAATTTCATATTCTTGTGGAAGATTCCACACTTCATCAAAATGTGAACTGAAGCTATAAATCTCTTTATTCATCCCCTCGAAAATTCCTTGAGGTTTAAGAATATCTATTTTAATCCACCCTATTTCAGGTTTTGAAGAATGTCTAACAACTTCTGGCCCAGAAAGAGCAAAAGCCAGCAATTGATGGCCGTAACAACTGCCTAATACGGGAACTCCTATTCTAACTGCTTCTTGAATAACTTCAATTTCTTTGAGAACCCATTCTGGTCTTTCCATAATAGTTGACTCAGAGCCAGTTAATAGAAGATGGGTACAATTCTCTCTTAAATTAGGGAATTCATTTTTAATAGCTTTGAAAAGAATCAATTTCCCTTTAAAATATGGCTTCCAATGTTCTACCGGTGAATAGAAATTATAATTAATTGAGTTATCAATAATGGTTATCTTTTTCATTCTTGAAATCTTCTTAGTTTAGTCATTATAACATATCCTGTCAAAAAATTAAGAGAATTAGAGTAATTTTGAAGTGATACCTGAAAAATAGTTTTTTTTGAATAAGTTCAGAAACATATTGGAAAGATAGGATATGCAAACATTTAGGGTTTTTTCTGGAATAAGAGGCTGGAGGAAGGTATACTCCTCTTTGTGGGAAGAGGTGAAAATGGTAAAAGAGGAAGCAAAGAGGAGGTTAAAGATATTGGAGTTTTTTGCAAAGTATGGGTTAGAAGCCGCACGAGAGGCATTTGGGGTAAGCAGGTCGAGTATTTATCGCTGGAGGGAACTTCTGAAGGTAAGTGGAGGTGATATTACAGTCTTGAATAATCACTCTCGTGCTCCCAAAAGAAGGAGGAAAATGGAGGTAGAAACACAGCATATAGAGTTTATCAAAGAGATAAGGGAGAGAATACCAAACATAGGCAAAGAGAAGATAAAACCACTTTTGGATAGATACTGTGAAGAAATGGGAATAAAGAAGATATCAGCATCTACGATAGGGAGAGTGATCAAGAGATATAATATTTACTTTTTGCCGCCGAGATTAGATTCACGAGGGAGGATGAAAGTCCGAAAGAGGCAAAAGAGATTGAGACGGAAGGGATATACACCACAGAAGCCAGGAGACTTAGTTCAGATTGACGGCATCACTTTATTTCTCGATGGGATAAAAAGATATATATTGTCGGCAGTAGATATGAGGAGTAGATTTGCCTTTTCATATTTATATGAGCGGTTGACGAGTAAAGCAGCAGTAGATTTTATGGAGAAGCTGGAGAACGTGGCACCATTTCAGATCAAGAAAATACAGACTGATAATGGAAGTGAATTTCTTGGGGAGTTTGATAAGTATGTAAAGAGAAAAGAAATCACCCATTATTTTATCTATCCTCGACATCCCCAATCGAATTCACTGGTGGAGAGATTTAATAGAACGTTAGGGGAAGAATTTGTGGAATGGAAAGCTCCACATCCAGAAGAAAAAGAAAGATTTAATATGGAGATGGTAAATTACCTCCTCTTTTATAACTGTGAACGACCTCATAAATCATTGGACAATCTTTCGCCTTTACAATACCTCATAAAAAATGATAATTTTTCCAATATGTTATGGACTCATACAAATAGTTGACATTTAAGATGCAATGATGTATGCTAATTAGCGGAGTTTCCCATACAACTGCGATATTCCAAATAAAAAGTTTATACCGCAAAAGGGAATTTTTATAGTATTTCCTGGAAAGTATGACTTAGGAGTTCAATTATGAAAATACTTTTAGTTTATCCAGAGTATCCTGATACTTTTTGGAGTTTTAAATATGCTCTGAAATTCATTTCTAAAAAAGCATCTTTTCCACCGCTTGGTTTATTAACGGTAGCCTCAATGCTTCCTAAAGAATGGGAGAAAAGAGTCATCGATATGAATGTTTCCGTTTTAACTGATGATGACCTTAAATGGGCTGATTATGTATTCATTAGTGCCATGGTTGTTCAAAGGAAATCGGCAAAGGAAGTAATTAGTAAATGTAAGAGAATGGGGATTAAAACTGTTGCAGGTGGTCCTCTTTTTACTACCGAATATAAGGAATTCGAAGGAATAAATCATTTTGTTCTTAACGAGGCTGAGAATACGCTTCCACCTTTTTTGGATGATTTAAAAAATGGATATGCTCGCCGCATCTACACTTCTGAAGAGTGGCCTGATGTAAGAAAAACTCCTTTTCCTATGTGGGAGCTAATTAATATGAAAAAATATGCTTCAATGAGCATTCAGTATTCCCGAGGCTGTCCTTTTAACTGCGAATTTTGTGATATCACTATTCTAAATGGACATAAACCACGAACAAAAGATAAAGAACAGATATTAGGAGAACTGGATGTTTTATATGCCCAAGGCTGGAGAGATGGAGTATTCTTCGTAGATGATAATTTTATAGGTAATAAGAAAAAACTAAAAATGGAAATCCTTCCTTATTTAATCGATTGGATGGAACAGAAAAAACGCCCTTTTTCATTTTTTACTGAAGCATCTATAAATCTTTCTGATGACGAAGAACTAATGCAATTAATGGTCAAGGCAGGGTTTGACAAAGTTTTTATTGGAATTGAAACTCCAAATGAGGAAAGCTTAACAGAATGCAACAAATTTCAGAATAAGAATCGTGATTTGATAGCTTGTGTTAAAAAAATTCAAGATTATGGGTTTGAAGTTCAGGGAGGATTTATTGTAGGTTTTGATAATGATCCTCCTTCAATTTTTGAAAGACAAATAAGTTTTATTCAAAAGAGTGGGATTGTTACAGCAATGGTTGGATTGCTGAATGCTCCACGTGGGACACAACTTTATCACCGCCTGGAAAAGGAAGATAGATTGTTAAATGATCCTTCTGGTGACAACACAGACTTTTCACTCAACTTCATCCCCAAAATGAATAGTAAAACACTTATTAATGGTTATAAAAAAATTCTGGATACGATTTATTCACCTAAGCATTATTATCAACGGGTGATAACATTCCTGAAAGGGTATAAACCTAAACCACTAAAGAAAAAAGTTAATTTTCAGTTTAGCTACCTCAAAGCATTCTTCAAATCTATCTGGTTTTTGGGAATAAAAGGAAAAGAGAGATTTCATTACTGGAAACTTATTCTCTGGACATTACTCAGACGTCCCCGTCTCTTCCCCTTAGCAATAACATTTGCTATTTATGGATTCCATTTTCGAAAAATTGTGGAAGTTTAATTGTTAAAAAATTAATTTGTTTTTCTTTCTTTAAAATTATTTAGTGGGTGGTTTTCTGAATAGATCATCCTTTAAGTCAAGATTTATCTGTATTTCCTTGACTAATACTTCAGCTATTTTTTGGCCATCTTGAAAGGCGATTACCCTGAATGGCATTTTTACTTTTTTTACCAGTCGATAATCAAATAGAATAGATTCATTTTTAACCATTTTTCCAGTGGTCGGTTCAAGGGAAATATATTCCTCTTTAGCAGGAAGAAAGTTTTCTAGGTAAAAATAAAGAATAGTTTCATTTCCTTCTGGATCAGTAAATTTGATTCCAATACATTCTTTTTCACGGATTTTTTCTCTCCCTGCATACTCAATTTTAAAATAACGAGGGGTATATTTAATCAACAGGTTTTCTCTTTTAGCTGAGGCTTTGAAAGACCTGATATAACTGAGAGGCATATCCGTTACTTTCTCTTTCTGTTTTAGCCAGACTTTTTGACCATCAAACCCAATTATTGATTGGAATATGGTAACAGACTGTTCGATTCTGATTTTGAAAGGATTCTTCTGTAAGTAAGTCTTTCTTTCCATCGTAAATTCACCCTGAGGAACATAAATTTTAACTATAGATAAAACTAAAAAATTTCTAATTGAGTGGAGAGCTTTTTTTCCTCCTTGAGCTTTAAGCGATGCATTGATAATCTTCTTTAACTCCTCTTGAGTTGGCTGTTTCTTCGGAGAGGCATTAAAAATTAAAAGAGATAAAAGTATTCCAGGGATAATTAACAGAACCTTTTTGAATCTCATTGAATAAAATTGTATTCTTTGGTCAAGTCTCAGTATTTTCTTCTTTCAAACACTTTCTGAGACATTTCCATTAAGGTCATAGATTTTTCCAAAAGAAGCTTAAATATTTATCAAAAAACCCCAACTGATTCTCTTTTCGTAATGGTGCTGATTGCAACAATGGAGAGGGAGAAAAGCTATAAGCCTTTGAAGTTGCGGCAAATTTCAATAAGTTTCTGCCATTTTTTCTGGAGTTCAAGAAATTTTTGGAAAACATCTTCTGCTTTTATTTTTTCATCCTCTTCAATCAAGCTGATGTTCTTTTGACATTCTGCGTAACTCTTTTCATTTCCCTGTTTCAGATATGAAGAGCCAAGTAGTTCATTGGCTTTTTTAATCCTGTCTTCCAGGTCAGAACGCAGAAATCTTCCTGGGTAAGGATCAAGCTCTTCAACCTGAACCATAGCTTTAATCCGATTCCGATAAAATTCCTGACCATACAATTTTTTTCTCATATAAAGAAATCTTAGAATATCTTCTCTCAAGCTCTGCCAGTCCGGCTGCTCTTTATG
>JBHIEE010000057.1:0-17887 GCA_046760445.1 Candidatus Aminicenantia bacterium | reverse complement strand
AACCTTCTGGTAATAAGGAAATGATTTTTGCGTCAGATGGTAGAGTTATAGAACATGGTACTACGAATATAAGATACGAAGATTATAAAAAGATTAGAAAAGTTGGCCCTAACATATGCATAGGATATGCTGGTTCAAGTGGTGAACTGTTTCAAGATGTATTAAATGATCTTGAAACTAAAATACAGAATAAGAATCTTTTGACTATCTCAAATATACTAAAAGATATAATTTTAAAAAAATTAAGTTCACAGTTTCACAGATTACTTGAAAAACAATATGGCCCTTTACATCACCATTTTCTTATGGGAGGATCATATCAAAAAGTTTTGAGAATTTATTATTTATGTTCTGGTAAACGATTCGAAAAAGAAGAAATAAAATTGCATAGGGTAAAATTAGGGACATGGGGAGTTACAATTAAACCAATAGGGTCAACTGAGAAGGTGCAAAAAGAGATAGATATTCTTGCAAATGAGAAGTTACCTCAATCTAAAAGCATTGAAGATATAATTTATAATATTAGATTTATTATTTCAAAAGTTGCCGAACAAACACATGATATAAACAATCATATTTTTATTAGAAGACTTTCAAGAAATTTTAAGTTAGAAAGCTATATAGGGTACGAATAAATTAAAACGTAAATTAATCCAGGAGGTAATTGAAAAAGAGGTTAGAAATGGATAAAAAAGAATTTACTGTTTTGATTAAACCAATAATAAAATCAAAAAAACCTAGAATATTGGCGAAGAATGAGCGTGCTGTTCCCACCTTGAAAACTGTAGAAATTGCTTTTAAGATTTTCTTAAAAGAAGGGTTATGTCCAAAAAGATTTTGGTTGTCCGATATCACATTATGGCCAGCGGAAAAGAATAAAGGAATTTATCAAACATTTAAACCTATATCCATTGAGGGATTGAATAAAGACAGTCCTATAGAAACAGAGTCATTAAAAATGAATTTTCAATATCCAGGTGTTTGGTGGATAGATATAACGGTTGATGCTGGAGAGGAGTATGATATAAAAACGAAACAAATACAGCTAACCGGGGAGGAGGGTGATGGTTGGCCACAAAATGAAGAAAACCCAAAAACAAATATATGCAGGAATCCAATAAGTGCACACGACCTTTATTTCTTGACTCAACTCAAATGGATAAGATGGACTCTTTTTGTAGGAGTTATAACATTGGTGATTTCAGTCCTAACAAATTTTATATTACACATAGTAAATTAAGTTCTACTCATTTATTTGATATTAATTGGTTTAGTTCTTTTAAAATAAGAAATTTTCATGTGAATCTTGTTTAATTCTTGTTTAAAAGTTGGAGGCTAATTAATTAAATCTTGTAGTTACATTTTTTACTTAAATTGTCAAAAGTTCAAGTTAGAACTTAATACCTTTTTGCTTCACTCGAATTATTGACAATGTCAATAGTCCTAATGCTTAGTTTTACCTTTACTCACATGTGAAGAGGGTGTTTTTGGATCAACGGCTATATTGATGTATCTATAGATCGTGTCTCCATCCTCTATTTCAGGAGGCATTTTGATTACATCCTCAGAAACTAGGACTAAATAACGATATTTTTCGAGTTCAAAGCCCGCTAATATACCTTTTGAATACCTTGCTGCTTGCTCCTTGGCCTCTTTGGCCTTTTTTGAGAGCTCAGAAGGGTTCCGGATAATCTTCCACTCAGTGAGCACTAATGCCTCAGCGGTTCTCTCAACTTCAGTGAGATCTTCCAGGCGGTCCCCGAGTACCAGATCAGTTCGTTCACCTTCCCCAGAAACCTTAAAAGCCCAAATTCCATGAAGGAGAAGATGTGCACCTCCAAGTTTCTCGCAACTAGTCTCACCCTCCTTGAACGCTTTCTGCCAACGCTCGCGCACACTTCGGTCTACGATAATACTACGCTGTAAATGGATGAAGGCTCGCTCTGATAGTCTACGTATAAAAGCTGAATAATCCGAAAGTTGATATTCAAGCTCGGAGCAAAATGATGCTAGAGTTGTAAGACATACTTTAATCCCAGAGAGATCCTTTACATTTGTATCGGAGAACAATGAGTCAAACTCTTTAAGAAATCTCTCAAGACATTCGCGTGCTGTTATAGGGATTACGTTTTTATAATCACTATAAAACTTTTCGATCGCTTTATAAATATTCCGCGCCTGGGGCAATAATTGGCGATTCGCAACGCCATATTGATCTTCCTGGTGAATACTGTATGTGCGAATAAAGAAGGTTCCGGCGGCCAAAAGACCTTGAATCCGGTCTGAAATCGCTTTCCACTCTGTCCGCCAGCTCATCGGAAAAGCTCTCTAATTTTTGATTTATAAAACTCCTTTTTCTAACATTATATTACACTCTATGAAAACAAACAATTATTTATAAGTTGAAAGCATGGCTGAATTAAAATCTCTCATCGAAACCTCATATTTTTCTCATTTAAAAGTTGTAGTTATATAGAAAATTTAGATTTTATATTTGTTAAGTAAATCTATTAATCCTTTTTTTCCTAATCCGGTTTGTTTGGGGCCTAAAATTGCCATTAGTGTGCCTTCTGGAAGAACAGCCCTTGTTTTTGGAACAATTGTTACTCTTTTTTATCTCCAAAAGATTTATACAAAGCAACTCCATGTTTAGTCTGTCTGTATTCTATCCAATTATCCTTTTTTAGAAGTTTAATTAATTTTATTCCAGTAAGAGAAGGAATTTTTCTATATTTCAAATAGCGAATTTCTCCTTTAAGACATGATAAATGAAAGGTCGTGTGTATGTTTTTGTGTCAAATTGACCAGTAATTTTTTTAGGTTTATGAGTGTGAAGGGTAATATTATTTTCACGAAAGAATCGTTCTCTTTCTCCTAATTCTTCAAGAGTATTTAAATGAAGTAGTGTAGCTTCTTTGATTTTTTCATATGCTTCCTGAATAGAACGACCAAAAGAGGCAGTGCCTAATTCCTCGCAATATGCTGTCCATTTTCTACCTTCTTTTTGGAATTTGAAGGTAACTACGATATATCCTTCTATTTTCATTGTTGAACCCCTTCCCTCCATTAGTTTAATAAAATACGAGCACGAAAGTCAAGAGGAGTTTTTGATAATTTTTTTAAATTTTTTTAAATTTTCCTCTTGACATACATTATGTAGTGTTTTATATTTAGAATGCCTCAACATTTGGGGGAGTTAAGTTAAATAGTGAAAGAATACGAAAACCACGACTCGGCTGAGCTCGTCGAAGTTAGAGAACCCAGAGAGATGAAAATAAATCTCTGTGTTCTCCATCCCGAGCACTCGGGATGAGCACACAATAGCAAAAATAATCTTTGGGGCATCAAAGTTTATTCAACTTGTCATAGTTACAAGTGATTACTTATTTAATGGATATGAGACACTGGATAGAAAGATTGATAAAATTTATCATAGAAAAACAAGTGGGGAAAATATTAGCTCTGTAATGTTCTTGGAAGGTTATAAAAACACGCTAAATATTTTTATATATATGTGTTCTCTGCGCCCTCTGTGGTTTAAAAAATTTTAAAGGAGGATAAAATGAGTCAGGGGAGAGGTTTTTCTGAAAATGCAATAAGAATTTTAAAGGCTCGGTATTATATGAAAACCGACAAAGGGAAATTTATTGATAAAACACCCTCTGATTTGTTTTCCCGGGTAGCAAAATACATTGCTTCTGCTGAGAAAACCAAAAAAGACCAGGAATACTGGGAGAAACGGTTTTTTGAAGTAATGATGAACCGGGAGTTTATGCCTAATAGTCCAACCCTGACTGGTGCTGGCCGGAATATGTGTTTAAGTGCCTGCTTTGTGCTTCCTATTGAAGATTCAATGCAGTCTATCTTTGAAACAGTGAAAAATGCAGCCTTAGTCCACAAGGAGGGCGGCGGTACCGGTTTCGATTTCAGTCGTTTGCGTCCAAAAGGAAGTTTTGTTCGCAAAACTCAGGGCATTGCTTCTGGTCCTGTTTCCTTTCTAAAAGTGATTGATGCAGCAACTGAAGCTGTGAAACAGGGCGGGTGCGTTGCACCAGACACCATTGTTCCAACTAATAAAGGCATGGTTAAAATTCAAGAATTGGGTCCAACTAATAATTCAGGGTGGCATCCTTTAAGGATAAAAGTTCAAACTGATGAAGGCGCAAGAGAAACTGACGAATTTTATAACAATGGACGAGCTTTAGTTAAAACTATTATTACTGAGTGTGGTTACCATCTTACAGCTACCCTTGACCACAAAATAAGAGTAATTAATGAAAAAGGTGAATATGTCTGGAAAAAGCTAAGTGAAATAAACCAGGGTGATTGGGTTGCTCTCCAGAAGGATACCTATATGGATACATCTTCACTTCTCCCTAAAATGGAATTAAAACCCCATTTCAATGCTAAGTCTGTTCGACTGCCTGAAAAACTAACTGAAGGGTTAAGTGAATTATTCGGCTATTTTATAGGAGATGGTTGTTTTCATAATGGAAGATTAATTCTCTCTATTTCTCATACTCAACTTGATTTGAAAGAACACTTTGAAAAAATAGTAAAAGATGAATTTGATATTGACGGTCGTATTGAACAGAAGTCAAATGATGCAAGTATTAAGCTCATCTTTCAGAGCACTATTCTGGAGCAGTGGTTTAAGGAAATAGGGGTAGTTAAGGAATCTTCTCTAAAAGCAGAAATCCCGGAAATTATTTTTAAAACAACGAAGAAAAACGCCTGTGCTTTCTTGAGAGGACTTTTTGATGCTGATGGAACTATTACAAAGGAAGGCTACATTTCTTTATCATCAATTTCGGAGAAATTAATCGACCAAACCCAGTTGTTATTATTGAGCCTCGGAATTCCCTCTCGGAAATTTTGCCGGCAAAGATCTAAGGATAGCTTTGGAGACAACCCCTTATATAGATTAACTATTATAACTAAAGAGGGATATCAGAATTTTATAAAGAGAATAGGTTTCACGAGTAAATTAAAAAGGGAAAAATTGTTAGATATGTCGCAAAAGGCATGGGAATTTAATGATGTTATACCAAATCAAGCATATATTATTGCTATCTCTTATAATTATGTAGGTCCAGGATGCGATAAGGGAAGACAAAAGAGAGGGGCTAATAGGGCGCTTTATAGAGATATTCAACATTATCTTGTAGGAGTGGCTGCTTCAAGAAATTTGACACGCTCAAGATTGGATTATCTTGTTGAGAAGCACCCGGAGATCAGAAAAAACAAAACTCTTGTTTCTCTTCTTAAAAAGAATCAATTTTATGATAGAGTAAAGGTAATAAAGAAAGGTTATTCTTTAACGCTCGATCTCTCTGTGCCAGGTCTCCACACTTACATTGCTAATGGATTTGTTTCGCACAACACAAGACGCGGAGCTAATATGGGCATTTTAAGAGTTGACCATCCTGACATTGAAGAATTTATTTTAATGAAAAGAGATGGTAGAACTCTGACCAATTTTAATATTTCCGTGGCAGCGACTGATAAATTTATGCAAGCAGTAAAAAGAAATGGAACTTATGAAATTTATAATCCCCACCTTAAAAAAGTAGTTGGCAAAAAGAAAGCAAGAGACATTTTCCGCATGGTTGTTGAATCTGCCTGGGCAATTGGTGACCCTGGTCTGGTTTTTATGGACAGAATTAATCGACTTAATCCAACTCGGGAGCTTGGCCCTATCCACGCAACTAATCCTTGCGGCGAACAACCTCTTCATGATTATGAGTCCTGCAATTTGGGTTCAATTAATTTATCCAATTTTTACGATAAAACCAAGAAGGATAAATTTGACTGGGACAAATTCGCTCAAGTAATAGAGGCCGCAGTAAGATTTTTGGACAATGTCATTGATGTGAACAAATATCCTTTACCTCAAATAGAACAGATGACCAAGGCTAACCGAAGAATTGGTCTGGGGATAATGGGCTGGGCGGATTTACTAATCAAAATGAAGATAAAATATGACTCACCTAAAGCCTTGAAAATAGCAGAAAAGATTGCTTCCTTCTTGAAAGAAAAAGCAATCAGAGAATCAGAGAAACTGGCTGAGGAGAGAGAAAGTTTTCCTAATATAGATAAGTCAATTTATAAAGGCAAAAAGATGAGAAATGCCACTGTTTTTACTATTGCTCCCACAGGGACAATTTCTCGCTTGGCTGGTTGTTCATCCAGTATTGAGCCTATTTTTGCCTTCGAATTCGTCTCTAAAATTATAGATCAGGAAATTAAAGATATTCACCCCATTTATGCTCAGTGGAAAAAAGAACATCCTGATGAGCCTCTTCCCAACTATTTTGTCACAGCACATCAGATATCACCGGAATGGCATATTAAAACTCAGGCAGTCTTTCAGAAATATGTTGATAATTCTGTTTCCAAAACAATAAATTTTCCAAATAAAGCAACCATTGAGGATGTTGAAAAGGCTTATTTGTTAGCTTATGACCTGGGAACAAAAGGAATTACCATTTATCGGGACGGTTGCCGGGCAGAACAGGTTCTTTATAAGCCAGAACACCTTGAAAAGTTAGCTCCTATGGAGAGGCCCGATTCACTCGAGTCAGTGACTGATAAGATAAAAACTGGTTTCGGGAATCTTTATATCACCATCTCATATTATGATGGTAAACCATTTGAAGTTTTTGCCAGCATTGGGAAAAGTGGTTATTCCACGATGGCTGATGCCGAGGCGATTGGCCGGCTCGTTTCCCTTGCTCTTCGAAGTGGAGTAGATCCTAAGGAAGTAGTTAATCAGTTGAGAGGAATTGGAGGGGCTGAACCAATTTTTCACAATGGTTCATTAATTCAATCTATTCCTGATGCCATTGCTCAGGTTCTCGAGAGACATATTGGTAAAATAGAAAACAAAATGAAAAAAGACCTTTATTTCAATAAATGCAAAGTTTGTGGTGCCACTCTACCCGATGAGAAATGCCCTACCTGTCCTAACTGCGGCTGGAATAGATGCTCAGGAACATAAAAAATTATTTTTAAGCTTTGAATTAAGGTATAATAAAGAGGGAGTAGAAGAAATGCTTATGCCGGATAAATGGATCAAGAAAATGGCGGTCGAGAAAAAAATGATTGACCCTTTTGTTGACCATCAGGTAACCAATGGAGTAATTAGTTATGGGCTTTCTTCTTACGGGTATGATATTCGATTGTCAGAAGAATTCAAAATCTTCTCACAAAAAACTTCCTCAATAATTGACCCCAAAAATTTGAATGAAAATTTCTTTATTGAATTTAAAGGAAAGGAATGCATAATTCCTCCAAATTCTTTTGTTCTTGGAAGGAGTGTGGAATATTTCCGAATTCCAAGGAATGTAACCACTATCACTCTTGGAAAATCTACCTATGCCCGATGTGGAATTATTGTCAATGTCACTCCTTTTGAGGCAGAATGGGAAGGGTATGTTACTCTGGAGATTTCAAACACAAGCCCTCAACCAGCCAAAATTTATGCCTGTGAAGGTATCTGTCAGGTATTGTTCTTCCAGGCAGAAGAAGAATGTGAAGTGTCCTATGCTGATCGGAAAGGTAAGTATCAGAAACAAAAAGAAATAGTTTTACCCAAGGTGGATCGCTCACTAAGATGACACTGGAAAATTGGCCAAAATTATGACAATTCCAAGAGCTTAAAAATGGATTTATTGCAAGCCGCCACCAAGATTTATCAGGCCGCTTTAAAAGCAGTTAATCCCGAGCAGTTAATTCAGAACAATCTTTTTCTTAAAAACAATTGTCTTTTTATTAAAGATAGAAAATTTGATTTATCTTCTTTTAAAAATGTTTATTTGATTGCTCTCGGGAAAGCAGCTCCCTTTATGGCCAGTGCGGCGCTGAATGTTCTTTCTAACTGGATTAAAAAAGGAATAATAGTTTCCCTTCCTGAAAATAAAATTAAACTAAAAAATATTACTTTTTATCCAGGATCTCATCCTATCCCAGATGAACAAAGCATGGAAGCAGCCAATCAAGTGTTAAAATTTGCTCAAAAAGTTACCAAAGAAGATTTAGCTATTTTCTTAATCTCAGGAGGAGGTTCAGCTCTTTTGTGCAAACCCTTGAATGGGATTTCCCTTGAGGAGAAAAAAGCGGTCACTCAATTATTGCTTCGTTCAGGAGCAGATATCTCAGAAATAAATACAGTCAGAAAACACCTCTCCCAGATTAAGGGAGGAAGATTAGCCCAGGCTATTTATCCTGGTTCGATTATTAATCTGGTCGTTTCTGATGTTATTAGAAATTCTCTGGAAAATATTATCTCAGGCCCGACTTACTGGGATTCTTCTACTTTCCAGGATGCTTATCTAGTTGTTAAAAAATACAATCTTTTGGCTCAAGTCCCCCCTTCGGTCCAGAAAATAATTATTGAAGGAATGAGAGGTAATATTGAGGAAACACCTAAAAGAAGAAAGGAAATTTTCAAGAATGTTCACAGTTTTATTATTGGAGACAATTCTACGGCTCTTCAGGCTGGTTTAGACAAAGCACAAAAATTTAATTTCAATAGTCTAATTCTAACTTCTTCTGATTCAGGTGAAGCCAGGGGAAGAGCTGTTTATTATACTTCATTTTTGAAAAAAATAATAAAATATGATCGACCAGTGGCCAAGCCGGCCTGTCTTTTAGCCGGGGGAGAATTAACAGTTACTGTGAAAGGTAAAGGAAAAGGAGGAAGAAATCAGGAATTTGTTTTAGCCAGCTTAATTCAGATGAGTCGAGATCGAGCTGATAAAAACTGGTTAATTCTCAGTTTGGGAACTGACGGAATTGATGGTCCAACAGATGCCGCTGGTGCCTGGGCTACAGAAGGAAGCCTCATAAATGCAGAAAATTTAGGTCTAAATCCCCATAAATATTTAGCTAATAATGATTCTTATAATTTTTTCAATCAGATAGGGGGATTAATTAAAATCGGTCCAACCAAGACGAATGTAATGGATATCCGAATTTTTCTGGTTGACCGAGATTAATTCTTTAAAAACCTGACTCAACAATTTATTATTTTTCAAGGGATGCACCTTTTTTAAGGTACACCAGAATGCATCCTAAAGCCTGCCTGCCGCAGGCACTGTCCTCTGGGGCAGGCAAGGATACCAATTTATATAGATTTTTAATGAAGCAATTCGTTATTTGACAAAATTACATTTAAATATTACAATGCATATTAGAAATAAAATTAATCTGAGGAGATAAGATGGATGAGAACAACTATAGAGTTATCAGATGATTTAATAAGTATTCTTCATGCTATTGCTGTTAAGAAAGGATATCGAGGATATTCGAAAGTAATTGAAGAGGCATTAAATTTCTATCTTAAGGAAAGTAAAAAGAGAGAATCGGGTAGAAAAAAAATTTTAAGAATGAGGAGCAGTTGGAGTCTAACAGAAGCTAAGGAAACAAAAAAAAGGTTAGAGGAAATTAGAAAAAATTGGAAGATTTAATCATTGCTGATACAGATGGAATCATAGATTTTTTCGCTGATATACCCCCATTTGCTCAAGTCATCTCAAAACTCATTAACAAAGATCAATTAGCTATCACTTCTATATCTGTCTATGAGCTTTATGCTGGAATTACTGGTAAAAAAAGGCTTAAACAAATTGAGACTTTTATTGAAAATATTTTTATATTTCCTTTAAATACGGTAGAAGCAGCAATTGCCGGTAAAATCTTTACAGATTTGAAAGCTAAAGGAAAACTTATTGGCAATCAGGATATTCTTATAACAGGTATTTGCATTGCCAATTCTCTTCCTCTCTTGACTAAGAACCAATCTCATTTTAGAAATATAGAGAAGCTGAAACTTATCTCTGTTGATGAACTAATTTAGAGCCTTTCGGTGTGCTTTTGGAGTGCACCTTTTAAGGTGCATCAGAACATATTCTCAAATCCAAAATCCCAAATCTAAATACTACCAAAGAAGTTTAAAATTCAAAGTTCAAAATTCAAAATTTAACACCCAAAACTCACAATTCATCCTTCAACAAGTTCAGGATTATCATAATTTATAACTCGAAATTAATAATTAATAGGGTTAGTCTTCTTTAATTTCTTCTTCCTCAACATACATTCTTCCTCTACTTTCTGCTTCAAAAGTGAGACAACACATTAACCGTCCACACAAGCCAGAAATCTTGGTTGGATTGATTGCAATTTGCTGTTCTTTGGCTTTCTGAATAGTTACTGGCTCAAAAGCTTTCATAAAACTGAAACAACATAGTGTCCGACCGCAGACCCCTAATCCGCCGATCATTTTCGCCTCATCCCGGACTCCTATCTGGCGCATTTCAATTCTCATTTTTAATTCCTTAGCCAAGTCTTTTACTAATTCTCGAAAGTCTATTCTTCCCTCAGCAGTATAGTAGAAAATTCCTTTTCTTTCACTAAAGAAATATCTTACTGCTACTAACTTCATCGGTAATTCTCGAGCTTTTATTTTTTCCAGGCAAAATTCAAAAGCTTTTCGCTCTTTTTCTCTCAGCTGTTCGAATTTTTCCAAGTCTTTCTTTGTGGCCTTTCTAATAACTTTGGGAATATCTTGCTTAGAGTTGTAATGGTCACAGACCACTGGGGATTCATTGACCACTATTCCCAATTCTCCGCCTAAAACTGAGGGAACAATACAGAAATCCCCGGAAGCCAACTTTTCTTTCTCTGATTTTAATCTTATAATTTTCCCAGAGTGTCTTATTTTCACACAAGCTATTTTAGACATATTTCTCTTCCTTTCCCTTGAGAAAACAGGAAAATAAATAATTTACCAAGATATTTAATTTAACATTCTTTTCAAGACCAAATATTAAGCCTTCAATTTCCCAGAGGTAGAGTTTAATTTGTTCTAAATCCACTGATTTAAGAATTCTCTTTAATTCATCTAAGTAGTCTGGATTTAGTAAGAAATCAGTTTCTCCTTTCTCCTTGAGCAATATTATATCTCGACAAAAAGAGGAAAAAAATTCTAAGGTTTCAGCTAATTCTTGCCTGAATTTTTTGGAATTGCTTGTTTGTTCAAGTTTCTTATAATGATTCACCAAGTTATTTCTGGCAATCAAACCACAAAAAAATTCCCAGGCCTCCTTTTTCTTAGTTTGAACCTCTTCCCAATCTAAGGATAAAGCCTTTTCCAAGTCTCCCTCAGCTAATATGGAAAGAAGTCTTGCTTTTTCTGGAGTATAACCTTTTTCTTTTAAAATAGACTCTATTTGTTCTTTGGAAATACGGGAAAAATTTATTATCTGACATCTGGAGATAATTGTTGGCAGAAGTAGTGAGGGGTTATCAGTAATTAATATTATCAAAGAAAAAAGGGGTGGCTCTTCTAGAATCTTAAGTAAAGCATTCGCTGCTTCCTCTTTTAATTTTTCAGCCTGATTCACAATAAATACTCTCTTTTTACTAATCATTGGCTTGAGATAAGCGGTATGAGTTAAAAATCTTATTTGTTCAATTTTTACAAAGCTTCCTTCAGGCGAAATAACCATTACATCTGGATGATTTCCTTTTTCTATCGTTTGACAGTTGGAACAATATTCACAGGCATCAGTAGTTTCATTCAGGCAATTTAAAGCCTTGGCCAAAGTGAGAGCCATTGTGTTTTTTCCAACTCCTTTTGGTCCAGTAAAAATCATAGAGTGAGGAATTCTATCTCTTTGAAGAGCACTTTGAAGAATTTTCTTTACTCTTGAATTGCCTGGAATATCAGAAAAAACCATCTTTTTACTCCACTCGGATTTCCCCTGAGTCTGTTCTGGTCATCACCTGACGGGTGTCCTTCTGTTCCAGTATTTTTCTAAGAAATTGACCAGTGTAAGAGTCTTCTACTTCAGCCACTTCCTCAGGAGTGCCTTGAGCAACTATTTTTCCTCCATCTTCTCCACCTTCTGGTCCAAGGTCAATAATATAATCCGAAAATTTTATCACTTCAAGATTATGTTCAATAATGATTATTGTATTTCCCCGATTAACCAGTTCAGAGAGAAGCTCAAGAAGTTTTTTTACATCATCAAAATGAAGTCCAGTAGTTGGTTCATCCAGGATATGAAGAGTTCTGCCAGTGCTCTTACGACTGAGTTCTTTGGTCAGTTTAATTCGCTGAGCCTCTCCTCCAGAAAGAGTTGGTGCTGGTTGACCGAGCCTGATATAGCCCAAACCGACCTGATTCAATACTTTTAATTTATTTTTAAGAGAAGGGATATTTTTCAAATAGGGATATGCCTCATCGACAGTCATTTGCAGGTAATCAGCGATATTTTTTCCTTTATATACAATAGCAAGCGTTTCTTTATTATATCTTTTTCCCTGACATCGGGGACAGGTGACAAACACATCGGGCAAGAAATGCATTTCGATTCTTTTTACTCCTGCACCCCGACATTCTTCACATCTGCCGCCTTTAACATTAAAACTGAACCTGCCAGGTTTATAGCCTCTCAGCCTTGCCTCTGGTATTTGAGAAAATAATTGTCTCAGGTGAGTGAATAGTCCGGTATAGGTTGCAGGATTGGATCTTGGGGTTCGGCCAATTGGCTTTTGATCAATAGAAACAACCTTATCAATGTTCTTTATCCCTAAAATTTCTTTATGCTTACCAGGCGTTTCTTTTGCTCGGTAGAAAATTTTAGCTAGAACCTTATACAAGGTATCATAAATTAAGGTGCTTTTTCCTGAACCAGAGACACCAGTAATAGTAGTCATTACTCCCAAAGGGATTTTTACATCAATGTTTTTTAGATTGTGTTCAGCTGCCTGTTTGATGATTAACCAACCTTTAGGCTGCCTTCTTTTCTCTGGTATAGGAATAAATTTCTCTTTTCTGAGATAGAGAGCAGTCAGAGAATTATTAGAATGACTAAGAAGATCATCCACTGAGCCTTCAGCTACTTTGTATCCTCCTTGCTCTCCTGCTCCTGGTCCTAAGTCTAAGATGAAATCAGCCGCGCGGATAGTCTGTTCGTCATGCTCCACCACAATGATAGTATTTCCAATGTCTCTGATACCCTTTAAAATCGAAATTAATTTCTTATTATCTCTTTGATGCAAGCCAATAGTTGGTTCATCTAAGACATACATCACCCCTCTGAGCTTGGTGCCAATTTGAGTAGCCAATCTAACTCTTTGAGCTTCTCCTCCTGCCAGAGTGATCGCTGGTCGATTTAAATCGAGGTAAGATAAGCCAAGTTCATTCATAATCTCCAAGCGGGAAATAATCTCTTTTAAAATCTTTTCAGCTATTACCTTTTGATTTGGTGGAAATTGTAAAGAAGGAAGTTCTTTCAGAAGATTTTTGATGGGAAGACAAGAGAGCTGATAAATATTTTTTCCGTCAACCTTAACAGACAAGCTTTCTGGTTTCAGCCTTTGTCCCTGACAAGCCGGACAAACCTGTTCAGTTAATTCTATCTCGCCCCATTCATTATAGGTTGTTTCAAAACCAAGTCCATTACATTCTGAACAAGCACCATAAGGACTGTTAAAAGAAAAATTTCGAGGTTCAAGTTGAGGCAAACTTATCTCGCAGTAAGGACAGAAAAGCTTTAAAGAATATAATCTTTCCTTGCCTCGAGAATCAATAATGAGCAAAGTGCCTTCAGCCAAATCTAAAGAATAAAAAATAGCCTCCTTTATTCTTTTCTCCCTTTCCGGAGAAATCTCAATCTCATCAATTAGAATCTCGATAGTATGTTTTTTCGTCTTTTCCAATCGAATTTCTTCTTCTAATTCTTTGAAAACTCCATCTATTCTTGCTCTTAAAAATCCTTTTTTTCTCATTCTCGCCAGAAGCTGATGATATTCCCCTTTTCTTCCCCGAATAATAGGAGAAAGGATTTTAATTTTTTGTCCCAAATAATTCTCCATGGTTTTCTGAAATATCTGATCAGATGTCTGAGATTCGATTATTCTTCCACACTGAGGGCAATAAGGAGTTCCCGCCCGGGCGAATAAAAGTCTGAGATAATCGTGAATTTCAGTTATTGTTCCTACTGTGGAGCGGGGATTATGAGAAATAGTTTTTTGGTCAATGGAAATAGAAGGAGAAAGCCCTTCGATTAGTTCTACTTCTGGCTTTTCTAACTGCTCTATGAATTGCCGAGCATAAGTCGAGAGACATTCAATGTATCGGCGCTGTCCTTCAGCGTAAAGAGTGTCAAAAGCTAAGGAAGATTTTCCCGAACCACTTGGTCCTGTGATGACAATAAATTTATTTCGAGGGAGACTTACATCGATTTTCTTTAGATTATGTTGTTCTGCTCCTTGAACTCTGATCTTTTCTATCATATTCTAATTTTATATCTTTATTAAGAAAATTAAAAGATAAAATAAAAAAGGAACTTTTTTATTGTTTAGGCGTAATAACCTATGAAAGTGAAAAATAAAGATTTTAAGATAGATGAACTCTTGGCAGAAAAAATAAAAAATGGGGATTTTAACGCAGTGGAAGAACTAATGGATAAGTATAAAGACAATCTTTTTAATTTTATTTATCGAATGATATCAAATTATCAAACTGCTGAGGATATATTCCAAGAAACTTGGACGAGAGTGATTGAAAAAATAGGAAAATTTAATCCAAAATATTCATTTAAAATTTGGTTGTTTACTATATCAAGAAATCTATGCTTAGATTCTTTAAGAAAAACAAAAAGAAGAAGATTAAAACAAAAATTTTTCTGGGCGGAGAAATCTGAAGTTCTTAATGAATCAAAAGCTGGGGATGAAAAATTGATGAGGACGTTGAACAAAATTTCACCAAAACTAAGAGAAGTAATTATCTTGAGATTCTACCATCAATGCGATTTAAAAGAAATTTCTGACATTTTAAGAATTCCTGTCGGCACAGTAAAAAGCAGATTAAATAGAGGAATTAATTCTATGAAAAAGATATGGTTTAAGGAGAGCAGAAATGAAGCATAAAAAAGTTATAAAAAAATTACCTCTTTTTTATTTAGGAGGATTGGACAATAAACTAAACAAGAAAATAGAAAAACATTTGGAAGAATGTCCGAGGTGTAGAGAAGGGCTAAATTCTTTGAGAGTGATTTTTAAAGGAATGGAAAAACATTCTGTCTTATCAATTAACTCCTTTGCTTTTGAAAGAATCAAAAATTTAGCTAAGGAAAAATTGCAACGAAGAGAGATCGAATATGAGGAAAGAATAAAGACAAGATTGATAGTTCTTACTTCGTTCTTTTCGCTGTTTATTTCTATTTTGATACCTATTTTAATTTTCAAAATGGTTTCGTCAATTGTTCCTTGGGCTATCTTTAGGAATTTTACTTATTTCTTTGCTCTTTGGTGGGGAATCTTCAGCTTTTTTTCTCTTGTAACCATACCCATTATTTTAAAAATAAAACAGATATATTTTAAGGAGGTCAATCATGGGATTATCTAAATACGAAAAGAAAAGAGATAAATTATACAAAAGAATACTTATTTATTTGAGCATTGCTTTTTTGGCCTCAGCTCTGACTGGTTGGCTTGTTCTTAAATTTTCTGGAGTAAATGTCTTTGGTGTCTTGGGGATATTTATATTCATTTTAGTTGTATTAACTGTTGCACTGGTTATATTAGACTATATCTATCACGATGCCAAAAGAAGAGGAATGAACCCTTGGCTTTGGTTACTAATAATTATCTTCGTTCCTTATTTTATTGGACTTATCATTTACTTATTGTTTAGAAAACCTAAGTTGAATAGATGTACTCAATGTGGTAATCTCTTGCCAGCAGAATATATTCATTGTCCTCAATGTGGTTCAAATGTAAAATCTCTCTGCCCCCAATGTAAAAAAACAATTGAGCCAAACCAAAATTTCTGTCCCTACTGTGGTTATGAGTTAAAAGTGAAAAATTAGAGATTATAAAAGTGAGGTTCGAAGATTAATAATATACTGAATTACATCTTTTGATATTCTACTTAATTTTGTAATCTTCCCGAGGGGGACTGAAAGTATCAATTACTTCTGATTTTTCCAGTGCTTCAAAACCGTGCTCCCCATCAGCGGGAATGAAATAACTGTCTCCTTTTTCCAGCAAGAAAGCCTCATTATTTAGATTCATCTTTAATTTACCATTCAAAACAAATCCAACCTGTTCATGAGGGTGGGAATGGGGGGAAACCTTCGTTCCTTTCTGGTAATACATTATGGTGAGCATTATTCTTTCTCCAGTAGCTAAGGTTTTAAATGATACTCCTTTAAAATTCTTTTCTTGGGAAAGAACTTGAGATAATTTGATAATCTTATTCATTTTTCCTCCTCTGATTTTTTTGGGGGTTCCAGAATATCAAGACTTTTTAGAATTTTAAGAGTCTTCTTCAGGGTTTTTAGTTCTTCAGAACAGGAAGAACAGCCTTTTAAATGTTCGGCTATTTCATTTTTAATAGAACGGTCGAGTTGATTATCCAGATATTCTGATAATAAGTTAATTGCCTGGCTGCAATTCATATTTTCTCTATCCCCTGACAGAAGCATGAGAAATCACTAACAAAAGCTTTACAGCCACCCTTAATAAAATGGTCTCGGAAAGCCTTTCTTGCTCGATGTAAGCGAATCTTGACTGTGCTAATTGGGAGATTTAAAATCTGGGCAATCTCTGAATAGCTCATTTCCTGAAGATCTCGGAGAACAAGCACCAGACGATATTTTTTTGGAATATGTTGTTGTAAAGTATGAGTAATACACCACTGCATTTCTCTTTTAATAGCCACTCTCTCTGGATTCCCAGAAGAATCAGGAATGACCAATTCTCCAAGATTAATTGAGACATGAGGGGGCTTGGCTCTTTTGCTCATTCGGAAACAATTAATAGCTATCCGGGTTATCCAGCTTTTCAGACTTCCCTCATTTCGGAAAGTATTGAGTTTCTTGTAAACTTGAATAAATGTTTCTTGGGCCAAATCTTTTGCTTCTGCTTGATTTCCAGCCAACTGGAAAAGCAGATTATAAATATATTTTTCGTACTGACGAATTAAAGATTCAAACTTAAGATTTTCGTTTTCAGTATCTTTCATGAGTATGAGCATTATACTTTATCCCCTTTAATTTATCCATTCTCTATTTTTATAGATGCATAAAAGGCAGGAAAAGTTTCATTTAAATAAGGTTTAAACTAAAAGTCTTAGGTTTTTTCTTAATCAATGAAATTGAAAAATTTGGCTGGCTTCAAATTTCTATTTCCTCGGAAATGATTTCCCTAAAACAAACCCGGTTGCGACCTTTATTTTTGGCTTCATAAAGTGCCTCGTCTGCTGCTTTAATTAAATTATCTATTAATCTTTCATGGAAGACTCTGGGATGACTGATAACTCCAATTCCTAAGCTGATGGTTATTTTGAATATCTGATCATTGAATTTACAAGGGCAATTCTCAACTGATTGGCGTAAATTTTCAGCTAAGATTTGGGCACCTTTTAAATCAGTAGAGGGAAGAATTATAGAAAACTCCTCACCTCCATACCGAGCCACAGTGTCTGTTTCACGAATTCGATTTTTTAAAATCTCTGCTAAACATGCCAGGACATAATCTCCTGCCTGATGACCAAAATTATCATTAAATTTTTTGAAATGATCAATATCCAAAATAATCAGAGCGACAGAATCTGGGAATTTCCTGCGTACGGTTCTTCTTAATTCCTGATCAAGACTTTTCATAAAGAATCGCCGATTATATACTTGAGTTAACTCATCAGTAATGGCCAGCTCATTAAGCTTTTTAGTTCTTTCTCTGACCAATTCTTCAAGTTTCTCTTTCTCTCTTTTTATTTTGTTAATTCTATACCTATGACCCGCAAAAACTAAAGACAGAAAACCTATAGCTGACAGTCCGATAAACCACCAAGTTTCCCAGAAAGGGGGCAGAA
>JBHIEE010000056.1:0-17918 GCA_046760445.1 Candidatus Aminicenantia bacterium | reverse complement strand
TTTGTTCATAAATGATCTTTCCCAATTGTTCACTTTTGATTATTCCGTAACACAAGGCAAATTTTTTATTGACAAAATGAAATTAATTAATTAAATTAATATGTAAATTATTTAAATTAATTGAGAGATAAAAAAAGAGATGATTAATCTCTGAAAGCGGGTATCATAATTGTTTTTATTAAGAAGGATTTTTTATTTTTTCGCTCGACTTCAGGAAAATTATTACTACGAAAATAATTAAAATAATACATCTCTAAATATCTCTCAATTCAATAAAAAAATTTATGTGCGTAGTTTGTATTTTTAACTCTAAAAAATATTTTTGAGGAAGGAGGACTTATGGAAATAGTAAGGAAAGTAAAGTACGAAGCCGAATTAGATAAGCAATTTTTAGGTGAAATTATAGAGATGTCTGGGTGTGAGGAAATTGAGCGTTGCATTCAATGTAACTTGGCGCATTTTTTTGACAAAATAGATTCTATATTAAATTATTGTCTAATTTAGTGAGATATTGTAAAGAAAAAAATTAAAAAGGAGGTTTTAAAGATGGAAGAAATTGTTAAAGATAATGTAGATTTAGAGAGTGATTTTGTGGGAAGAATGATACTGGAGCAAGATGGAGAAAAGTTTCGGCAATGCATTCAATGTGGAGTGTGTGCGGGTTCCTGCCCAAATGGCTATTTTATGGATTATCCACCCCGGAAGTTTATTGCTGCTCTTAGAGCGAATATGCTTAATAGAGTTATTCAAAGTAACACAGCCTGGACTTGTATTTCTTGTTTTAACTGTAGTTTGCGATGTCCAAGCGGTATTAAATTAACAGATGTTTTAATACCAAATCTAAGAGAAGAAATCCTATTGGAAGGGAAGACTACTCCTCAAGAAGTACAAAAAGCTCTTGAGAATACTTCTCGTTATGGTAACCCATTGGGTGAATCACTGAGAAAACGGGCTGACTGGACAAAAGAAGTTGGTATTCCTGTGAAAATACTCTCTCAAGCTTCTGAGTCTGTTGAAGTTTTGTGGTTTGTTGAATGTTATCCCTCTTATAATCCGAGAAATATATTAATTTCTCAAGCCTTTGCCAGAATACTCAATGCTTTAAAAGTAAACTTTGGTATCCTTGGTCACGAAGAGTCCTGTGCTGGTGATGATGTCCGTTTAGTAGGAGAAAAGGGACTTTTTGAAATGCTTATTGAGCGTAATACCAAAGCTCTAAATAAGTATAAATTTGACTTCATTCTTTTCACAGATCCCCATGGTTACAACGCTTTCAAAAATGAATATCCCAAGTTTGGTGTCCAATATCAGACTATGCATTACACTAAATTTTTGTCTGATAAACTTGATAAGTTAAAGCCTTTGTTTAAAAAAGAACTAAACTTGAGAGTGACTTACCACGATCCGTGTTACTTAGGACGCAGAAATGGAGAATATGAAGCCCCTCGAGAGCTTCTTAAGGCTATTCCTGGACTTAAGTTAGTTGAGATGCCTCGAACTCGCGAGAATGCATTATGTTGCGGTGGAGGTGGGGGTGGGATTTGGTTAGATAGTTATATTGGGGAATATTCTAAGGAACGCTTATCGGAAAAAAGAGTAAAAGAAGCATATGGCACAGGGGCTAATATCCTTGCTGTTGCCTGTCCTTATGATATGTCCCGTTTTGAAGATGCTATTAAAATTACAGGATATGAAGGGAAACTTATAGTGAAAGATATCATTGAATTAATATATGAAGCAATACAATGAAAGGAGGATTTTAATATGAAAATCGTTGTATTAACTACGGTAATTCCTGACCTTGTAGAAGAATTAGAAATCTCCCAGGATGGTAAGAGTTTGGACAAAACCTATCTTCGATATATTCCCAATGAATTAGATGACCATGCCTTAGAGGAAGCTCTTTTGTTAAAAGAAAGATATGGAGGAGAGGTGGTAGTTTTGGCTCTTAATATCAGAGAGGAGACCGATGAGATGCTTTTCGCTGCCTTAGCCAAAGGTGCTGATAAAGCTGTGAAGATAAATGGAGATTTTGAAGGAATTGACAATCATGTAAAAGCTAAGATTCTTAAAAAAGCACTTGAGGGCTTTGAATTTGACCTTGTCCTCACAGGTGTTCAGACCGTGGAAGATATAGATGGGTATGTAGGTCCACTCTTAGCCTCTTATTCGGCTATGCCTTATGTTGGTGTGGTCTCCGAAGTTTCCTTTATAAAAGACGCCGTTCTCGTGAAGAAGGAGCTACCCGGTGGTCTTCTCGCCGAGATGGAAGTAAGTATTCCGTGTGTATTGGGAATTCAAGCAGCAGAGAACCCTCCTCGCTATGTTGCTATATCTAGACTCAGACAAATAATGAGAACAGCAAAACTTGAGGAATTCCAGTGTGAAAAGGAGGAAAATGGAAAAGTAGAGATAAAGAAAGTGTTCAAACCAGAAATAGCAGGAAAGGCAGAAATGATAGTAGGAGAACCTGAGGAGATTGTGGAAAAACTCATAAAAATTTTAGAAGAAAAAGGGATAATAAAATAGGAGGATAAAAAATGAAAGGAGATATATTTGTCCTTGTGGAACACTTGAAAGGAGAGATAAGTGATATAACCTTTGAACTTCTTTCCTGTGGAAAAGCCATCAAAGAACAAACAGGAGGTACTCTCTTTGCTATCCTACTCGGGCACAACTTGAAGACTCTAATTCCCAATCTTGGATGTGCAGACAAGGTGATATATGTGGATGATGAGAATCTTTCTGAGTTTTCTTCCGAGGCTTACAAAATGGTTTTAGTCCATCTACTTTTGGAAAAAGATTTTCTTTTCTTTCTTGTAGGGAACACATCTTATGGAATGGATATAGCGAGTGTCCTTGCTCCTGAGTTAGGAGCATCCTGTTTGGTAAACTGTAAAGATTTCCGCTTTGAGGAAGATAATTTTGTATTTACTACCCAGACTCATGGGGGAAAGATCCTAAATGAAATTTCTGTTTTAAATAAAGCAATTATTTCGGTTCTTCCTGGCTCTTTTTCTGCTGAAGAAGGCAAAAGAGAAAGATCTCCTTCTGTAGAGGAGGTAAAATCTCCTGTTTCTCTTTCAGCTCTTAAGGTGAGATTCAAAGGGATAATAGAACCCGAAGTTACAGATATTGATATTTCAAAGCAAGATGTACTTGTTTCTGTTGGTAGGGGCATTCAGTCAAAGGACAATATTTCCCTTGCCGAGGAGTTAGCGCAACTTCTTGGTGGAGCAGTGGGTTCAACTCGTCCTGTAATTGACCAGGGATGGTTTTCCTTAAGTCGACTTATAGGAAGATCAGGAAAGGTGGTTAAGCCTAAACTTTACTTAGCCCTTGGAATAAGTGGTGCATTAGAACATCAGGAAGGTATAAAAGCTTCCGAGTTAATTATTGCAGTAAACACTGACCCTGCAGCTCCTATTTTTGATATTGCCCACTACGGAGTGGAAAGGGATCTTTTTGAAATAGTTCCTCTTATAGTTCAAAGATTAAAGGAAAGGAAGAGCAGTTAAATGGAAACTTTAGCCTTTTGGGTAGTCCTCTTTGTAGCACTCTTTTTCTTTGGTCAGCGAATATATGTCTTGATGAAACTCCTTCTATTAGGTAAATTTGAAAATCGCTTTGATAACTTACCAAAGAGAGTGATGATTTTTGTGACGGATATCCTCGCACAGGTCAGACATTTGAGAGAGCCTCTCATTGGTATTGCTCACTTCTTTATTTTCTGGGGTTTTGTTATTCTTGCTATAGGAGTTCTGAATATCTTTATAGAAGGACTTTTTCCTTCTCTTTCTATTTCCTTCATAACAAAAAATCGCTATTTTCTTATTTTACAGGATCTATTTATCTTCTTAGTTCTTATTGGATTGATCCTGGCTGCTATAAGAAGGTATATCTTAAAACCACCCCATTTAAAAAGCACTTTCTCTGCTACGTTAATACTCCTTCTGATTTTCTTCATCCTCCTAAGCTTGTCGTTAATGGAGGGATTTGAATCTGTTATAGAAAAGGAGAATTTACTTTCTCCCATTGGTTCGCTGCTTCTGAGTTGGTTTCAGAATATGGATATTAATACTGCAAAGTTCTGGATGAATTTCTCAAAGTGGGTTCATATACTTCTTATCTTATTTTTCCTTGTATACGTCCCTTACACCAAGCACCTTCATCTTCTCGCCGCTCCATTTTCCGCCTTTTTCACTTCTTTAAAATCCAGAGGCACCCTGGAAAAAGTTGAATTGAAAGAAGGTGAAAGATATGGAGCTTCTGAAATTAAAGATTTTAGCTGGCGAGATATTCTAAATGGATACGCCTGCACTGAGTGTGGGAGATGTGATAGAGCCTGTCCCTCTCTCGCTTCATCTGATGTTCTCTCTCCAAAACAAATTATCTCTAATTTGAAGGAATTCATACTTGAGAATAAAAGAATTCTATTAAAAGGGGAGTCAAAGCCTCTCCTCGGAGAGAAGATAACGAAGGAAGAACTCTGGGCTTGCTTTACCTGTTTTGCCTGCCAGGACTGGTGTCCTGTGAGGAATGAGCATCTTCAACTTATTATCCAGATGCGGAGAAGGCTTATAGAAGAAGGAACGCTGGATAAAAGCTTACAGGATATTTTGGTTAATTATTCCCGATATGGTAACTCTTTTGGGCAATCTGAGAGAATGAGGGCAAAGTGGACCCAGAATCTGGAATTTAAAATAAAGGATGTTAGAAAGGAATCCGTAGAATTTCTCTGGTTTGTCGGAGACTACGCTTCTTATGACCCGAGGCTCCAAGAGAAAACCCGTACACTTGCTAGAATCTTCATTAAATGTGGAATAGATTTCGGCATCCTTTATGAAGGAGAAAGAAATTCCGGGAATGATGTAAAGAGAATAGGAGAAGAGGGATTATATGAGATGCTTGTAGAAAGAAATGCGGAGATTATGAAAAAATCCCGGTTTAAACTAATAATGACCACAGACCCTCATACCCTTCATACCATTAAAAATGAATATCCTTATTATACGGAAGGCAGATGGGATGTTTTGCATTATACCCAGGTCCTTTGGAATGCCTTAAAAAATAGTACTTTGGAGATCCAAAGAGCCCTGAATTATAAAGTGACCTTCCATGACCCCTGTTATTTAGGAAGATATAATAACATCTATGATGAACCGAGGTTTATCCTTAGAGCTTTAGGGCTAAAAGTTTTAGAAATGCCAAGGAGTAAGAGAAATAGCTTTTGTTGTGGTGGAGGAGGGGGTCATATATGGATGGAGGAAAAAGAAATAAAGGAACGTCCTGCTGAGCAAAGGGTTAAAGAAGCTGCCTCTTTAAAAGATGTTCAATACTTGGTAGTTGCTTGTCCTAAGGATTACATAATGTTTACAGATGCAATAAAATCAGCAGGTCTTGAGGGCAAATTATTAGTAAAAGATATTGCAGAGCTTATATATGAAGCAATTTAAAGGAGGGAAAAACCATGAAAGAAAATGGTAGACCAAAAATCGGTTTTTATATTTGTCATTGTGGAACTAATATTACACCAAAGGTAGATGTCTCTCAGGTAGCTGAATTTGCATCTTCTATTGAAGGCGTGAAAGTCTCAAAAGATTACAAATATATGTGTTCAGACCCTGGTCAGGAAATGATAAAGAAAGACATTAAAGAACTGAAATTGAATCGAGTCATAGTTGCGTCCTGTTCCCCTCTTCTACATGAAGCTACTTTTAGAAGAGTTTGTCAAGATGCTGGATTAAATAAATTTATGTTTCAGATGGCTAATATTCGTGAACATTGCTCTTGGGTAACAGAAGACTCAAAAGAAGCTACTGCTAAAGCAAAAAGAATTGTGGCTGCAGCTATTTATAGAGTGATGAACCATGAACCCTTAGAAGAAAAGAAAGTAAATATAAATCCAAATGTGTTAATTGTTGGAGGAGGAATAACAGGTATTGAAGCAGCTTTGAGGCTTGCAAGTGCTGGAAGAAAAGTTTATTTGGTTGAGAAAGAGCCTTCCATTGGTGGACATATGGCAGAATTAGATAAGACTTTTCCTACTCTCGATTGTGCTGCTTGTATTCTGACTCCAAAAATGACTGAAGCTAGTAAGCATCCTAACATTGAGCTTTTGACTTACAGCGAAGTAGAAGAAATTTCAGGTTATATAGGCAATTTTAAAGTCAAAATAAAAAAGAAAGCAAGATATGTCGATCTTGAAAAATGCAATGGATGTGGCTTGTGCTGGGAAAATTGTCCTACCAGTATTACTCCTTCTAAAAGAATAATCAGAAAAGGAGATGTGATAATAAAACAAGTCACTGAGGAGGAATAGCAAGTGAAGATTGATAACAGGAAACCAAGAAAGATGACTCTAAAAGAAGTGAAGAAGATTCTTCAATGCGAAGTTATAGTGGGAGAAGACAATTTGGACATTGAAATCAGTTCAGTTGGAGGTTCTGATTTAATGAGTGATGTCTTGGCTTTCGGAAAACCTGGGATGTTACTCCTTACTGGTTTAACTAATGCTCAATCAGTTAGAACAGCAGATATAATTGAGGGTAAAGCTATTATTTATGTTCGAGGCAAAAAGCCTAGTAAGGAAGGAATTGAGTTAGCTAAGAATAAGGGAATACCATTACTTTCCACCAATTATATGATGTTTGAGGCTTGTGGATTACTTTACTCACAGGGATTGTCAGGTGTCAATGAGTCTTGAAGGATAATTGATGACGGGAGAAATCCAGCTTCAGCAGAAATACAAAATTAAAGGAAAAGATTTTGGGAATGCAGGAAGTGTTTCTACCAGAATTAAAGATGTACTTAAAGAAATTGGTATTAATTCTTCAACAATTAGAAGAGTGGCCATTGCCACCTATGAAGCAGAAATGAATGTCGTGATGTATGCTAATCAGGGAACATTAACTTTAATTCTTAATCCCCAGCTAATAGAAATTTTAATAGATGATGAGGGCCCAGGGATTGAAGATATCAATTTAGCGATGCAGGAAGGCTATTCCACAGCCACTGAGGAAATGCGAGAGATGGGTTTTGGAGCTGGAATGGGACTGCCTAATATCAAAAAAAATTCTGATGAATTTGAAATTTCTTCAATAGTTAATCAAGGAACTAAGGTAAAAATTATTATTTATTTAAACAAAAAAGAATGAATCAATATTATCATTCCATTTATTTTGATGAAAAGAAATGTGAGGGACGGATGCAGTGCATGCGTGTTTGTCCTACTCAAGCCATCAGAATAAGAGATGGAAAAGCGAGAATGATTGAAGAAAGATGTATTGATTGCGGTGAGTGTATTACTGTTTGTCCTAATAAGGCAATCGTTCCTTTGACTGACCCGTTTACCTCTTTTTCGAAGTTTAAATATACGATTGCTATTCCTTCACCAGCTTTATATGCTCAGTTTGGAAGAGAAATCCTACCAGATAGAGTATTGACGGGCTTGACCAGAATTGGTTTTGATGATGCCTATGATGTAGCTCAATCTTGTGGAGCAGTCAGTTTTGCCATTCAAGAATATTTAAATGAGTATCAGGGATCTAAGCCGCTGATTCTATCAGTTTGCCCTACTATCGTCCGCTTAATTCAGGTTAAATATCCAGAATTAATAGAACTGATTATTCCCATTAATGTGCCCAGAGAAATTGCTGCCCGGGAAATTAAAAAGAAAAAATCTAAAGAATTGGGCCTCAGAAAAGAAGAAATAGGAACCATTTACCTTACTCCCTGTCCAGCCAAAATGATTTCTATTAAACAACCAGCAGAAGGAGGAAAATCTAATTTAGATGGGGCTGTTTCAATTAGTGACATTTATGCTTCTCTTTTATCAGCAATGGAAGGATTAACTAAGAAAAATTATAAATCTTCTTTAGAAAACCTCTGTATTTTGGGTCTCGGTTGGGCAGTGTCTGGAGGGATATGTCGAACCTTGAGGCTAAAGAATTCTTTAGCTGTGTCAGGACTGGCCAATGTGATAAAAATATTTGATGATATAGAGAGTAGGAAATTACGAAATATTGATTTTGTTGAAGCTTATTCCTGTTTGGAGGGATGCGTTGGCGGCTCATTAACTGTTGAGAATGTTTATATTTCTTATAACAAAATTTTAAAGTTAATTGAGACTTTAGAACTGAAGAAAATTAAAGCTTGCCCTGATGTGAGAGAAGTTAGAAAGCTTTATCGAGAAAAATACTTTTTCATTAATGGCAAACTAAATCCTCGTCCTATGAAGCCTTTGGACCCAGACATTTCTAAGGCCATTGCTAAAATGAAAGAAAAAGAACAGATCTACCGCACTTTACCCAGAATAGATTGTGGAGCGTGCGGTTCACCTGATTGCCTCACTTTTGCCGAAGATGTTGTTCGAGGAGAAGCAGAAATAACAGATTGTTTCTTTAAACTTCCAGAAAAATTTGAAACGCTTTCCCAAGAATTGGTAGAGTTGATGAGGAAATTTCCTTTTCAACTCAGCAGTAAAAAGGAGGGAAAATGAAATTAAAACACTTAATAGAAGAATTAGGTCTGACAGTAGTCACTGGTCACGATAAAGTAGACATAGAAGTAACCGGAGGATATGCCAGTGATTTATTGAGTGATGTAATTGCTAATAGCAAAGAGGGTAATATCTGGTTAACTCTTCAAACCCATCAAAATATTGTTGCTGTAGCAAAATTAAAAGATTTGTCGGGCATTATTATTGTTAATAATCGTCAGCCTGATGAGGCAACAATAAAAAAAGCAAAGGAGGAAAAAATTCCAGTTTTTAGAAGTGAATTAACTACTTTTGAGCTGGCAGGACGAATATACCAATTAGGCATTAAGAGTTGAAAGTAAGATGAATTAAGGAGTTATAAGATGCTCAGATCTTTTAGAGCTGATTTTCATATTCATACCTGTCTTTCTCCCTGTACAGATTTTGAAATGTCACCACAGGGGATAGTTGACCAAGTTAAGCTTAAACGAATAGATATCATTGGTATCTGTGACCACAATTCTTCAGAAAATGTGATGGCGGTAATTAATGCTGCTAAAAATGAAGAAATAAAAGTTTTACCTGGAATGGAAGTTACTTCTCGGGAAGAAGTTCATATTTTAGGACTTTTTGATGAAGTTAAAAATGTATTAACTCTCCAGGAAATTGTTTATCGTAATTTATATGGAGAAAATAAAGAAGATGAGTATGGAATGCAGATCATAGTTAATGAGAAAGGCGAAGTATTAGGTTTTAATAAAAAACTTTTAATCAGTGCTACCATATTATCCATTGAAGAAGTGATCCGTTATATCCATTTTTATAATGGGATAGCGATTGCTTCTCACATTGACCGGGAAGCATTCAGTATTATCGGACAATTGGGCTTCATTCCTGATGATTTAGAACTGGATGGACTGGAAATCTCTCCAAAAATAAGTTATCAACAAGCTAAGAAAAGATTTAACTATAATTATCCTTTCGTCTGTTCTTCTGATGCTCATTATTTAGATGAGATTGGAAAGGGTTTTACTTCTCTTATCTTAGAGAAAGCGACTGTTAAAGAGATCAAAAAAGCCTTAAGAAATGAAGATGGAAGAAGAATAGTTAGGAGTAAAAAATGGAAACTGGAAAATGGAAATTAAATTTTCAATTTCAAATTTCGAGGTAAGGTTATGATGGAAGATTTATCATTACACATTTTAGATATCGTTGAGAATTCAATTAGAGCTGGGGCAAAAAATATAGAAATAAAAATCGTTGAGGATGAAAAGAAGGATTTCCTGGTTATTGAGATAAAAGATGATGGACAAGGAATGAATAAAGAAATGTTAAACAAAGTGCTTGATCCATTTATTACGACTAAGTCAGGTCGACAGATTGGGTTAGGATTACCTTTTTTAGCCCAGGCAGCCAAACTGGCTAATGGTGATTTTTTTATCGATTCAAAGCCTGGTAAAGGCACCGTAGTTAGAGCCTCATTCCAACACAGTAACATTGATCGTCAGCCATTAGGAGATATTAAAGCCACTTTAGCAACTTTAATAATAAGTAATCCCAATGTTGATTTTGTTTTTAGATATCGTAAAAATAAATCTGATTATTTTTTAAACACAAAAGAATTAAAGGCTAAAGCTAATTATAATCCTCGAGACTACAAGCAGATAATAAATTATCTTGATAATAGTTTAAAAAGAAAAAATAAAATTTTATTCGGAAAATCCTTATAAAGGAGGTGAAAAAATGAGTACTGAAAGGATTAATCGAGTACTCGAAAAATGGGGCAAAAAAGGAGATCTTATTATTGAAATACTTCATGATATTCAGAATGAATACAATTACTTGCCTAAGGAGGTTTTAATTGAGATTTCTAAAGAATTGGATATCTCTTTGAGTCAAGTGTGCAGTGTTGCTACTTTCTATAATTGGTTCAGTCTCACTCCCAGAGGGAGGCATAAAATTGGTGTGTGTATGGGGACTCCTTGTCATGTCAAAGGTGCCCCACTAATTATTGACGCTATAGAGAGAGAGTTAAATGTTAAAGAAGGGGGAACCACAAAAGATTTAAATTTTACTCTCGAGATAACAGGTTGTGTGGGCACCTGTGGCTTAGCTCCGGTAGTAGTTATAGACGAGGAGTTATATGGCAATGTAACCCAAAGTAAAATATTAAAAACACTTAGAAAATATAAGAAGGAAAGAGGAGAGGAAAATGCCTAAATTGAAATTAGAAGACTTAGAAAAAATTAAAGAAAGAGTTAAGGGCGCAACTATGCTCAGGGAAGGAGCAGGAAGAGCAAAAATTACTGTCCATATGGGAACTTGCGGCATTGCTGCTGGAGCAAGGAAAATTATGAGTGTCATTTTAAAAGAGATCGAGGAGAAAGATATTAAAGATATCATTGTTACTACTTCAGGATGTGCTGGGTTGTGTAGCCGTGAGCCCATGATTACAGTGGAGCTTGTAGGAAAAGCTCCTGTTAAATATGTGGATTTGACAGAAAATAAGATGCGCAAGATATTTGATGAGCATGTTCTTAAAGGCAATATAGTTAAAGAATATATGTTAGCCATAGGCAGTGAAAGAGTTGATTAAATAAAATGAAAGGAGGTTTAAATGCCATATAGAGCACATTTAATGGTTTGTGCCGGCACGGGATGCGTTTCCAATGACTCTCTTAAAATTAAGGAAGCTTTAGAAAAAGAAATTAAGAAAAGAGGCTTAAAGGGCGAGATTTTGGTTGTCTCAACAGGTTGCAATGGTTTTTGTGGCCAAGGACCAATTATGGTTGTTCAACCGGATGGGATTTTCTATCAATTTCTGAAAGAAAAAGATATTCCTTACTTAGTGGAAGAGCATTTATTGAAAGGCAGACCAGTTAAAAAGATGATGTATGTTCCTCCTGAAGAAGAAGAGCCTATTCCTAGGATGAAAGACATAAGGTTTTTTGGAGATCAATTATTAATAACTCTTAGAAATCGGGGACTAATAGATCCTGAAAAGATCGATGATTATATCGCCCGAGATGGATATGCTGCTTTAGGTGAAGTTTTGAGTTCTACAACTCCTGAAGAAGTGATAGAGGAAATAAAGAAATCCGGTCTTAGGGGAAGAGGTGGGGGAGGCTTCCCCACGGGATTGAAATGGGAATTTTGCCGAAAAGCGAAGGGAGATATAAAGTATGTAATTTGTAACGCTGATGAAGGTGACCCAGGAGCATTTATGGATAGAAGCATCATCGAAGGAGACCCTCATGCTGTAATAGAAGGAATGGCTATCGGAGCCTATGCAATAGGCGCTAATCAAGGTTATATATATGTCAGAATGGAATATCCTTTAGCAGTAAAAAGATTTTATCTTGCTGTTGAACAAGCTCGGGAATATGGTCTTCTCGGGAAAAATATTTTTGGCACTAATTTTGATTTTGATATCGAAGTAAGAAGAGGCGCGGGAGCATTCGTCAGTGGAGAAGAGACAGCTTTAATTGCTTCAATTGAAGGAAAATTAAGTGAGCCAAGGCCGCGTCCTCCTTATCCGGCGGAGCAAGGTCTATGGGGTAAACCAACTAATATTAATAATGTAGAGACTTGGGCGAATATTCCAGTCATAATACTAAAAGGTGCTAAATGGTTTAGTTCTATAGGAACTGAAACCAGTAAGGGGACAAAAGTCTTCTCATTAGCAGGAAAAGTGTTTAATACTGGATTGGTAGAAGTACCGATGGGAATAACCTTACGAAAAGTAATTTTTGATATTGGAGGAGGAATTCCTAATAATAAAAAATTTAAAGCTGTTCAAACAGGAGGACCTTCAGGAGGATTTATTCCTGAAAGCCTTCTTGATCTTCCTGTGGATTATGAGAGTCTGACAGAAGCAGGGGCAATAATGGGTTCTGGCGGAATGGTGGTTATGGATGAAGATAACTGTATGGTTGATGTAGCTAAGTATTTCATAAACTTTTTGAAAAACGAATCTTGCGGAAAGTGTACTCCTTGTCGAGAAAGTCTTCCTACTATGTTAAAAATATTGACTGGTATTACAGAAGGAAAGGGCAAAGAAGGAGATGTTGAGCTACTACAGGAACTGTGTGTTACTCTGAAAGATACTGCTCTCTGTGGATTAGGCCAGACTGCACCTAATCCCGTGTTAAGTACTATTCGATATTTTCGAGATGAATATGAAGCTCATATCAAGGAAAAGAAATGCCCAGCTCATGTATGCAGAGAATTAATCCGATACTATATAGACGAAGAGAAATGTGTGAAGAAAGGACACGGTTGTGGTGTATGCAGAAAAAATTGCCCTGAAGACGCAATTTCTGGAGAAAAAAACCAAGCTCACACTATTAGTCTCGATTTGTGCACTAAGTGTGGATTGTGTTTTGATGTTTGTCGTTTTAATGCGATAAAAATTGAATAAGGAGGTGGCATCAATGATTAAAGTGATAATAGATGGAAAAAAAATAAAGGTAGAGAAAGGAACTACTATCCTCCAGGCTGCTGAAAAGCTGGATATTAAGATTCCTACTTTGTGTTATCATCCACTTTTGGAACCTTATTCCGTGTGTCGTATTTGTATGGTAGAGGCAAAAATTGGTGATCAAAGCGAATTAGTGACTTCCTGTAATACTAAGGTTCAAAAAGGAATGGAGATATTTACTAACTCTGAAAGAGCATTAAAAGCAAGAAAGATGAATATTGAGTTACTTATGGCCAGAGCACCAGCAGCTGAACCTGTCCAGAAAATAGCCAGAGAATTAGGGATTGAAAAAACAAGATTTGAAATAGAAGATCCTGAAGAGAAATGCATTCTCTGTGGATTATGCGTTCGCGCCTGTGAACAGGTAGTGGGTGCTAAAGCAATCAGTTTTATTGAAAGAGGAGCTGACCGTAAAGTCTCTCCACCTTTTGGAGAGCCTTCTGAAGCATGTATTGATTGTGTGGGCTGTGCCTATTTCTGTCCAACTGAAGCTATAACATATGAGGACTTAAGAAAAAGAGAAGTGATTCACTCGGAACTCTATTTAGGTCCAACAACTGCTATTCGTATTCCTTTTTTACAAGCAATACCCAATGTTCCAAGAATTGACCTTGATAGTTGCATTCACTTTAAGACTGAACAATGTAAGCTATGTGAGAAAGTATGTGAGCGAGAAGCAATAAATTATAAAATGGAAGATAAGTATGAGGAAGTTGAAATAGGTTCAGTAGTTTTAGCTACTGGATATGAAGTTTTTGATTGTTCAAAAATACCTCAATATAGGTATGGCAGATATGACAATGTAATAACAAGTTTAGAATTTGAGCATCTTTGCCATGCTTCAGGACCTACTGGGGGAAAGATAAAACTTATAGATGGAGAAGAACCTGAAAGTATAGCTATTATTCATTGTGTTGGTTCAAGGGATGAAAACTACAAAAATTATTGCTCAAGGATATGCTGTATGTATGCAATGAAATTTGCACATCTTGTAAAAGAAAAGACGAAAGCTAAGATTTATGAATTCTACATTGATATAAGAGCTTTTGGTAAAGGATATGAAGAATTCTACAAGAGAGTGCTTGAAGAGGATGTGAATTTTATAAGAGGTAAAGTTGCTGAGATCACTGATTTTGCAGAGGGCCCTGAGGAAGAAGGAAAGCTTATAGCTGTTGCTGAAGATACTCTTTTAGGAATGGTAAGACGAATACCCGTTGATATGGTTGTTCTTTGTCCTGCAATGGTTCCAAAAAATGATGCCGAAAATGTGAGAAAACTCTTTGGAATAGGATGCACTGCTGACGGATTCTTTAGAGAACAGCATCCAAAACTTGGTCCTATATCAACTGTCACAGATGGTATTTTTATAGCAGGTGCTTGCCAGGGACCTAAAGACATTCCAGATTCAGTTGCTCAAGGTGCAGGTGCAGCTGGAGGAGTACTTTCCTTAGGGGATACTTTCACCATTGAACCTATCTATGGAGTGATTGATGAAGAGCTATGCTCTGGATGCAAGCTTTGCATAGGAATTTGTCCCTATGATGCTATTACTTTTGACAAAGAAAAAAAGATAAGTCAGATTCAAGAAACGCTTTGTAAAGGTTGTGGTGCATGTGTAGCTACTTGCCCATCCGGAGCATCAAGACAGAATGGTTTCAAAGATGAGCAAATCTTTGCTGAAATTGCTGGAGCATTAATATAACAATTTACTGAGATAAGGAGGAGATTATGAGCAACAATGAATTTGAACCTAAATTGGTTGGATTTTTATGCAATTGGTGCTCTTACCAAGGAGCAGATTTAGCTGGAACAAGCAGACTACAATATCCACCTAATCTTGTTCCTATTAGAGTTATGTGTTCTGGTCGAGTAGACCCATCATTTGTTCTTAGGGCTTTCTCAAGAGGAGCAGATGGGGTTTTGATTTTTGGGTGTCATTTAGGAGATTGCCATTATGAAGAAGGAAACTACAAAGCCTTAAAGCGGTATAATTTATTAACCAGACTCTTAGAACAATTTGGAATAGAAAAAGAAAGACTTAGATTGGAATGGGTATCTGCTGCAGAAGGAGATAGATTTGCTAATTTGGTTGCTCAAATAACTAAAGAAATAAAAGCATTAGGTCCACTTAACTGGGAAAACCAGATTAGTACAGAAAAGGGAGGGTCAAAATGAATAAACCAAAAGTTGCTTTTTATTGGTGTGCTTCTTGTGGAGGATGTGAAGAGGCTGTAGTTGATTTAGCTGAAGATATTTTAAAAGTAGTTGATGCTGTTGATATTGTTTTCTGGCCAGTAGCCTTAGATTTTAAAAAGAAAGATGTCGAAGCTATGCCCGACGGCTCGATAGCAGTAAGTTTCATTAATGGAGCTGTTAGATTGTCTGAACAAGAAGAAATGGTCAAACTTCTCAGGAGAAAATCTGGTTTAATTGTTGCTTTTGGCAGTTGTTCTAATCTGGGAGGAATTCCTGGTTTAGCTAATTTCTGGGATCGAGAATCAATTTTCAACCGAGCTTACAAAACTACTCCTTCTACCCATAATCCGGAAGGGATTGTTCCACAGGAAAAGGTGGAGATTGATGGGAAGGAATTAACTCTTCCTCGGTTTTATAATACTGTTTATTGTTTGGATCAGGTTATTGATGTGGATTATTATCTACCCGGGTGTGCTCCTCCACCTGATTTAATAATGAATGCTGTTAACGCCATTTTAGAAGGTAAATTACCTCCTAAAGGAGCTGTTTTATCTCCAAATAAATCTCTGTGTGATACCTGTAAAAGGAATGAGACAAAACCAGAAAAACTGACTATTGAAGAGATAAAAAGACCTCATGAGATAATAATTGATCCAGAAAAATGTTTCTTAGAACAAGGACTTATCTGCCTTGGACCTGCAACAAGATCAGGCTGTGGAGAAAGATGTATAGAAGGCAATATGCCTTGTAGAGGTTGTTTTGGACCAACAGATCAAGTCTATGATCAGGGAGCTAAATTTCTCTCTGCTTTTGCTTCTCTAATTGGTACAAATGATGAGCAAGAAATACAAAAAATAGTTGATTCAATCTCTGATCCAGTGGGAACATTTTATAGATTCTGCTTGCCTTCGTCTATGCTAAAACGAAAAAGAATGGGAGGGAAAAAATGACAAGAAGAATAACCATAGACCCTATTACCCGGTTAGAAGGTCATGGAAAAATAGAAATATTTTTAGATGATAAAGGAAATGTTGATAGAGCTTTTTTACAGATTCCGGAGCTTCGTGGATTTGAGCAGTTTGCCGTGGGAAGACCAGCCGAGGAAATGCCGAGAATAACTCCCCGAATATGTGGTGTCTGTCCTACTGCTCACCATATGGCTTCAACCAAAACATTGGATGATTTATTCAAAATAGAACCTACTCCAACTGCCAGGAAAATAAGAGAATTGATATATAGCACTTTTATGTTAGAAGATCATACTCTTCATTTCTTTTTCCTGGGTGGTCCTGACTTCGTAGTTGGTCCTCAAGCACCAGCCGCAGAAAGGAATATCCTTGGAGTGATAGCAAAAGTTGGTTTAGAAATCGGAGGAAAAGTCATCCAAATAAGAAAGCAATGTCGGGAAATTATTAGTTATTTAGGAGGAAAAGTTATTCATCCAGTATGCGGTTTGCCAGGTGGAGTGTCAAAAGGTCTTACCGAGGAAGATAGGAAAAAATTCTTGGAAATAGCAAAGGCAGGAGTAGAATTTGCTCAATTTGCTTTAAAAATATTTGATGATGTGGTTCTCAAAAATAAAGACTATGTTGAGTTAGTAGTGGGAGATATTTATTTTCATCGGACTTATTATATGGGCTTAGTAGATAAAAATAATAAAGTTAATTTTTATGATGGTGATATAAGGGTAGTTGACCCTGATGGCAAAGAATTTGCTAAATTTAAGCCTCAAGAATATTTAAATCATATTGCCGAGCATGTTGAGCCCTGGAGTTACATTAAATTTCCTTATTTGAAAAATATTGGCTGGAAGGGGTTTGTTGATGGCAAGGATAGTGGTATCTATCGGGTGGCACCATTAGCTCGGTTAAATGCTTCAGATGGGATGGCCACTCCTTTGGCTCAAGAAGCATATGAGAAAATGTATAAAACTTTAGGCGGCAAACCATCTCATCATACTTTAGCTTTTCACTGGGCCCGGTTAATTGAGGCTCTTTATGCAGCTGAAAGAATGGTTGAACTTCTGAAGGATAAAGAGATTACTGACCCTAATATTCGTAACATACCGACTGAAATCCCCGCTGAAGGTGTCGGAGTAGTGGAAGCACCACGGGGAACTCTTTTCCATCATTATAAGACAGATGGGAAAGGAATCATTACTGAGGCTAATTTGATTGTTGCCACAGTAAATAATGCAGCTGCAATAGCAATGAGTATTGAGAAAGCTGCTAAAAAATTAATCAAGAATGGTAATGTTTCAGAAGGTTTGTTAAATATGGTTGAAATGGCTTTTCGACCTTATGACCCCTGCCATGCCTGTGCTACTCATGCTTTGCCAGGAGATATGCCTCTCAAGATCGTTATCTACAATTCAAGAAAAAAAATAATAAAAGTAATTAAGCGAAGATAGATTAGCTTCTTAAAACAATAGATTTAAGTTAAAGAGTCTTTCAAAAAATAAAAATGCTAAAATCATCTAATGGTTGATTTCCTTATTTCCTTCCTACCCGTTCGGCAACCAGGCTTTTAGCTCTTAACGTTACTTGGAGGCAAAAGATTGATATATTTAATGTATTTCGGATTTTTAATGAGGTAATTCGCAAAGTTGACACCATAAAAAATTGACTTTATAATACTGATGGAATCAATAAAATATTAGTCTGTGAAAAGCGAAAATTTGCAGAATGATAAGAGATCACTATCCTTAAATGGTTTTCAAATGATTCTAACAAAGAGAAGATATATAATAAAAAAATTCCAAAT
>JBHIEE010000055.1:0-18048 GCA_046760445.1 Candidatus Aminicenantia bacterium | reverse complement strand
TATTTGTTATTACTTAAGAGCTCTTCAGTGGTTTTAACTATGTCAAAATTTTTAGAAGGTTGGAATAGAACAGCTCATGAAGCTATGCTATGTAGAACACCAGTTATTGGCTCTGGAAAAGGAGGTATGCGAGAATTACTCGAAGGAGGTAGGCAGATAATCTGTGAGGATTTTTCAAAACTTCCTGAACTGGTTGAGTACGCTATAAATAACTCAGAGAGATTAGCAAGAAATGGTTATAATTTTGCAAAAGAATTTACAGTTGAAAAGTTTGAAAAAGAATGGTTTGATCTTATCGATAAGGTTAAAAGTAAAACGAGAGTAATTACAAAATAGAGGAGGAAGAAGTGAGTTTTTATATTGAAGTAAAGGCTTTCCACGATATAGGTAAACGATGTCAACAAAAAAGAGGTCAGCTTTCTTTTCAGACAATACTTAATTTAGGGTGTGGTAATGGACAGGAATCAGAAGAGTTAGCTAACCAGTTGCTATGTAAAATAATTGGTGTAGATATCGAATTCAACTTTATTAAAATAAGTAATAAAAAAGTTAATTTCTGTCAAAATAACTCAGAAAATCTATCTTTCAAAGATGAAAGTTTTGATGCAGTTTACTGTTATCATGTTCTTGAGCATATTCTCAATTATCATAAAGCACTTTCTGAAATTAAGAGAATTCTCAAAAAAGGAGGAGTTTGTTACATAGGAGTTCCTAATAAACATAGATTATTAGGTTCTCTTGGCACAGATAGAGTTACATTTTGGGACAAAA
Source organism: Candidatus Aminicenantia bacterium (assembly GCA_046760445.1). GTDB lineage: Bacteria > Acidobacteriota > Aminicenantia > JdFR-78 > JdFR-78 > JBHIEE01. The sequence continues at coordinate 17,277 of JBHIEE010000055.1, read as the reverse complement.
TAAAGAATAATATTATTGATTGGAAATATAGAATTAAAGGAGAATTTGAGAATGAAAAAGGAGCTCACGCTGGATTCGTAGAAGAGTTTCTTCGTCGAGAGTTAGAAAAATATTTCTCCCAGGTTTATTCTGTCAGAAAGGATTATTTTAGAATCAAATACAATCGACATAAGTGGCTCATTAATAGCATAATTAAAATGAAATTAGGAGATGTGCTTTTCCCTTCTAATTATTTTCTCTGCATTAAATAAGAATTATAATTTAATAGGAATATCCGTTCATATCTATTATAGGAGTGTAAATGTAATGAGTGCTTTTAACTCTCCAATTAGAGGCAGTGCCTATAGTCGTGATTTCAGCCATTGACTGTCTGGTATTTGTATAACAATTCCGACGAAGAAGAGTAGCTGTAATAGAATATATTCCATCATCTAAATAGTAAAGTACTACTTTTTGTACTCTTGCACCCTGAGGCAAGTAAACAGGAGCATAAAAGTAATTATCCCCCCATCCCGTATTATATATATAGTACTTCCATCATTAACAAGATAAGAACCCTCTATAGCTCTAAAATCAGCTGCAGGAATCATTAATACTCCTGCTTGACTCACTTGAGCTAAAAGAAAAATAACGAAACAATACCTAAAACTAAAAACATTTTTCTCATCTTACCCTCTTTAAATTTAATAAAGAGAATAAAATTCAATCATTTTTAATTTCACTCAAAAGCTTAATGCATTCTTCCTCCATTAAATAAGACTGAAAAAACACCAAATTTTTCCCCCTTCAAGAAAAATTTTTTAATAAAAAATTTTTAATTTTCTATTAAACGGAGCGCCGTTTTACCTTGAGAAAGGAATGTCTTTTTATTTATGAATCATATATTATGTAAAAACCACTTTTAGAAATTAATGTTTATGTTATCAGTATCGAAAATTACATAGATTTCAATTCAACTTTAGAAGGAATTATTTTTTCAAAATTTACACATTATGATGAAGTTTTAGTAACTATCTTAACGCCATGTATCTTGAAATTCGTCCCGGCACCGCTTGGAAAGTTAACGTAAATATAATATCCATATCCACTGTTGCTTATTACAGGAGTGTAGATAGTAGAAGTATAGGAATATCCATCACCCATAGGACCAGCAATAGTGATTGTTGCCATTGTTTGCACAGTTCGAGTGTACATATTCTTGCGCTTAAGATAAACGGAGACATTGGTTGTTACATACCTTGAGAAATATACTACTACTTTATGAACTCTTTCATTGTGAGGCAAACCAAATACGGGGGCATACATGCTTCTTTGTGATGATCCTGATTTGACATAAACCTCAGAGTTAGCAATAACAAATTGAACTGTTTCATCATAAGGCTTAAAAGCCGTTCCTGGAATCATTATCTCTGCTGCTTGACTAACTACTGCTGAAAAAACAAATAAACAAACCGTGCTTAAGACTATTAATAATGTTTTTCTCATTTTTTCCTCCTTTCTTGTTTTTAAATTTTCCAATAGCCCTAAAAAACCTTAACCTTTACTCTTTCACACTTATCGCCTTTATCCCTCCCTTCACATAAATTTTTTTTCTTATAATATAACTATTAGAGGAAATTTTGTCAATAGGTTGTTTAGGCTTTCCAAAAATATCTATTTCTCCATTCCAGTAACTTATTAGGTAATTTATACAGTTGGTGAAGCTAAGTTTATTTGAAAAAACGATTAAAGTTTAGTATATTACTTTCTTAAAAAATGGATAAAAAAACTAAAGAAGTTAAATATATAATTATTTCACCTGTTCGAAATGAAGAAAAATTCATTGAGAGAACTATCCATTCTGTCATTTCCCAAACAGTACAACCAATTACTTGGGTTATTGTTAATGATGGTTCGAGAGATAAAACTGAAGATATAGTTAGAACATATCTCTCTGAATATACTTGGATAAAATTAACAAATTTACCAGATAGAGGGTGTAGAAAAGGAGGTTCTGGAGTTATAGAAGCTTTTTATGTAGGATATAACATCATTAAAAATTTAAATTATGATTTTATTGTAAAATTAGATGGTGATCTTTCTTTTGAAAGGGATTACTTTGAAAAATTATTCGAAAAGTTTTATAGTAATTCTAAATTAGGAATTGCAGGAGGATACGTTTATGATTTTGTTAAAAATAATCTTAGACCTCATGTCTTTCCAGCGCATCATGTGAGAGGCTGTGTAAAAACTTATAGAAAAGAGTGCTTTGAAGAAATTGGAGGACTATTATCCACTTTAGGCTGGGACGGAATTGATGAGATGAAAGCCCAGATGAGAGGATGGAAAACAAGAAGTTTTCGAGAACTTAGAGTTATTCATTATAGACCAATGGGTTCTGTTGGAGGAATTCTAAGAGGACGTCTTAGAGGTGCAATAAGTGCATGTAAAATGGGCTATCACCCTTTATTTATGATTGGAAGATGCCTTAGACGAATGATAATTGATAAACCTTATATCATAGGTGGATTAGTAATGATATTAGGATTTTTTTACTACAAAATAAAGGGTATAAAACCAATTGATGATCCACAGTTGATAAGCTTTATCCGGGAACATCAAAAAAAGCGAATGAGATTTTGGAGAAGGAGCTAATAGAGAGATGTATCATAAGATTTACCTAAAATACTTAATAAATTTTCTATTAATTACTTTTCCTCTTGTTTTGTTTTTCTCCTTTTCTCCTTTTAAAAACGAATCTCTCCTGATAGGGGTGATTTCTTCAATGTATGTTATTATTTTAAGTATAATTTTAAATGATCGCCAAATTAATGAAGTATCAAGTTCTTTAACATTTATTTCTTTGAAAATTGTTTATTCTTTAGCTTTTTTTACATTTATTTTTGCAATTATTTCTTTGGTGATTGATAGGATAGTTTCTACATTAGGATTTTTTGGATTGAATTATACTCCTTTGTTATCATTATCCATTATCTTAACAATATGTATGGGTGGATATACTTGTCTGACCTGGTTAATTTGGCGGATCTTGAAAAAAAATCCATCAGGTGTTTCGTACAGAATAACTTTAAAGGAAAATATAGTTAAAATATTTGCTACATTCAGTATAATTTTAGGAGCAACATTTTTCATTATTAGAACTATATCCCCTTACATTATAAGAATGATAATGCCAAGCTTTATTAGCTTTTCAGTTTTTATAGTAATAGTTATAATAATTCTTTTTAATACAGATTTATCAAAAATTAAAAGTGATATAACCCAAAACATTTCTTCTAATAATAGTAAATTATTTTTAATAGGATTAGATGCTGCTGACTGGAAAATATTAAACCCTCTCATAAGAAAGAATAAACTTCCGAATATTAATAGAATTATACAAAAGGGTGCATACGGCTATTTAGATTGCTATGGTAAGAGATTATCTCCAGCTATATGGACTACAATTATCACCGGGGCAACTGTTAATGATCATGGTATAGAAGGCTTTGTATTCCATCAAAAAGGAAAAACTGAGCCGGTTCTATTTAAAAGTCTTCATAGGAGAAAACCCGCTCTATGGAACATCTTAAGTTCATTCCCCAAAAAAGTGGGGGTCTTAAACTGGATAATTTCCTATCCTGCAGAAGAGGTAAATGGCTATATAGTCTCAATGCTGACTGATAAAAAAAATAAGGGCATTATTTATCCAGAACAACTGCATAGTAGAGTTTCTCAATTAATTGGGAATTCTGTTGACAGAGAAAATGAAAATAAAGAAGAAAAATGGTTAAGAGAAATAAATAATGAGATTGAATCTTTAGACAAATTAACGAAATATTTATTAGATAATTACGATCATGATTTATTTATTTTTTATACTCATGTGACTGATGGAGTCATGCATAAGTTCTGGCAATACCGAGAACCTGAAAAGTTTAAGAGAAATGGATGGAGTATAGATAAGTTGAAGATTCAACAATATAAAAACGCGATAGATGAAACTTGGATCAAAGTTGATAAGATTATCGGAAATATTATTAGCAAGATTGATAGAAATACTAATGTAGTAATTATTTCAGATCATGGAGCAAAACCGAGAGCAATGCCATTTTTTTATGTGGATGGAAATGAATTGCTGGAGACAATGGGATTATTAAAATTTCAAAATAGCTCTAAAACGATAAACTTTTCAAAAACAAAGGCTTATCTGAGTGATCCAACAATCTGGAATACGAAGTTTGCTTTTTCATTAAATGTTAAGAAACGGGAAGAAAACGGAATAATTGAAGAATACGAATTTGAAGAGGAAAGAGATAGGATTATCAATATTTTCAAAAACATCCGAACATCAAAAGGAAAAAAGATTTTTGGGCAGGTTCAAAAAGTTGATAATAATGGTATAGATATATTAGTTGAGCAAACTTCTTTACTTCGGAAATTAAACAATGAGTTGTTAATTGTAAATGAAAGAAAAACTCCCTTAAAAAGGTTATTAAAATTTGTTGAAGGTAGTTCCGGCAATCACGACCCAGGAGGAGTGGTTATAATGTCAGGTCCAGCTTTTAAAAGAAAAATTTTATCTGCTTTAGTTATTGATAATCCTATTTCAATAGGTTTATCTTACTTACAAGGTGTCTCAAATAGGAAAATAATTAACTCTATTTTTGATTTTTTAAAGAGAACAAAATTCATTAATCCTTATACCACTTTAGATATAATGCCAACAATGTTGCATTCGTTAGGGTACCCAGTAACGGATTATATGAAAGGCAAAATTATGGTGAATGTCTTAAATAAGAAAGACAAAAAATTATCGAAATTTTCTAAAATTAAAGAGTATGATGTTTCTATTAATTATGAATATACTGATGAATTACCAGATGAAACAGATGAAAGGATCAAAGAGCAGTTAAAGGGGTTGGGATATTTAGGATAAAGATATAAAGATAAATGAAATGAATGGAATAGAAATTTGAAAGAGAGAATTTCACTATTTGGAGTAAATATTGACAATGTTACTATGGAAGAGACTATTGCTGAAATTGAAAGATTAATTAAACTAAATAAAAATTCTATAATATTTACTCCTAATGTTCATCGTGTTGTCTTTGCTAAAAAGGATGAGCATATTAAAGAAATTTACGATAAGGCTGATTTACTTCTTCCAGATGGAATACCTCTCATATGGGCTTCAAAATTGCTGGGCAAACCATTGAAAGAAAGGGTCACAGGATCAGATTTACTTCCTTTATTTTGTCAAATTGCTTCAAAAAAAGGATACAGATTATTCTTTTTAGGAGCAGAGCCTGGCATTGCAAAAAAGGCAAAGAATACTTTAATTAATAAAAATCCAGGCTTGCAAATTATTGGTACTTACTCTCCTCCGTATGGTTTTGAGAACGATGATATAGAGATAAAAAAAATTATAAAATTAATAAAAGAAAAAAGACCTGATGTTTTATTTATTGGATTAGGATTTCCTAAAGAAGAGAAATTTTTATGGAGACATAAAGAAAAATTACAAGTACCTGTTTCTATTGGAATTGGAGCAACCTTTGATTTTATTGTTGGCAAACTGAAAAGAGCACCAAAGTGGATGCAGAGAATTGGAATGGAATGGTTTTTTCGGTTATGTCAAGAACCACGCCGTTTATGGAAAAGATATCTCATCGGAAATACAATTTTCATCTGGCTTGTGATGAAAGAACTGATTAAGATTAAAATTTTGAAGAAAAAACGTTCCTAAAATTCAGGCTTATTTTTCGATTACAATAATTAAGACCTATTTTAAAACTATTTTTACTCCATATATTCTATAAATTGAACCTCCACCAACAGGAAAATAGATTTTCAGGGAATAACCATATCCACTATTGTTTATTACTGGTGTAGAAATAGAATAAGAGGAATTGCTTCCATTTCCGGAGTCACCTTTACTGGTCACTTGAACCATCATATTGGCGCTATATGTATACATATTTGTCCGATAGAGACGAACAGCTATATTTTCACTCCCTAGGTCATAATAATAGATGATCACTTTATGGACTCTCTTACCTTGGGGGAGGTAAACAGGAGCAAAGAACGCCTCCTCAGGAGAGCCCCAATCTGAATAGATACGCAGAAAATTACGCTGATAGAGGTTGTCTTGAGAGTAAGGGTTAAAAGCACTGGCTGGGACCATAATTTCTTCAGCTTTTATAATCTCTACAAAAAGAGAGAATAAAGAAACAATGGCGAAAATTAATATCAATTTTTTTCTCATTTTTTAACCTTTTTTTAAAGGGATCACAGATTGTTTACCCATTTTAAATTAGCTATCTCTCAAATGATTTTTTAAAAAGGGGGGTCTTTTCTAATAGAAAAGACCCCCTTCTTCTTAGAACTAATCGAAAATTCTGTAATTCTTTACTTCTTAAGGATTATAAAGTATTTTAACTCCGTGCAACCTAAGACCAGATCCTGCCGTTGAGCTAGAAAGATAGATTCTGATAAAATAAGTGTAGCCACCATTATTGATCGTGTTATAGGAAATAGGGGAAATTTTAGTGTATCGCCAAGCATTCGTAGCACCTGTAGTCGAGTAAGAACATAAAGTATATAAGTTTGCATTATACATATTCTCTTTGAAGAAATAAAGTTGAACATATCCTGCGTCATCATCCCAATAGTAGAGGGTAACACTCGTCACCTTTGCATTTTGAGGTAAATGAACTGGAGCATAGAAATAACGGTTAGTAGCACCGCTCACTGAATAAAGATATTCCCCACTTTGATAATAATCATTATCATCCATATAAGGCAAGAAATCAGCCGGACCAAGCATTAGTTCATCGGCATGAATTAGAACTGGGAAAAGAAAAAACAGAGAAACCAAACCCAAAGTTAAAATTAATTTTTTTCTCATTTTTTATCTCCTTTTTTGTTTTTTAGATTTTCTAACATTCCTAAAACCCTAACCATATGCTCTTTAGTGTTTATTACATTTATCACCTCCTTCTCATAAGTCACATGTCACAGGTCTCATGTCTCAGGCTGAAATCAGCCTATGACCCCGTGACTTGCGACTGATGGTATCTTTTATCTCTTGACTGATATCCCTTGACTGAAAATAGCTGTTATTAATATAACTGAGACTAAGGTTATTAAAAGAATGAAATGGAATTTGGTTTTTTCCAAATTATTTCCCCTTGCTAAATTCATTCTATCTTTCTTTTCCCTTACGGTATATATAATATCTAATTTTAAAAATGTCAATGTTTTTTTTCATTTTTAATTTCCAATTTCCATTTTCTAATTTCTATTTGATATCTGATATCTTTTGCAAGCCATAGACCGTATGGTACAATGGCAAGGCTGAAGCCTTACCCTACATTAGTCTGCGTTTATCGTCCACCGACCATCGTCCATCGACTATCGTCTATCGTCCATCGACTATCGTCCATCGACTATCGTCCATCGACCATCCTTCCTATTATAATAAGTCTTAAAAACCGCAAATTTTATTGGGTTTTTTTAAATTTTTAAAAAAATTTATCATAATAGTGAATGACTCGGAAATTCGGCAATTAGATAAACTCGCTGTAAACAACTTTATAAATAGTTCGGTAAACTCCTCATAATAATTCGACAGACTTATCCTGAGTTCATTTAAGGATTCTCGCGGTATACACCTCCTGTAAATTGTAAGATTATTTTTTAGTTGGTATAATTTTCTCATGAATTATGATAAAGGAAAGACCTTATCCTTAATAAGCACCTTCGCGAGTAATTAAAACCTTTATAGTTTTAATGAAAATAACTATATCAAGCCATAAAGACCAGTTACGAACATAATACTCATCTAAAACCAGCCTCTCTTTGAAAGGAAGAACATTTCTCCCTCTTACCTGCCACAAACCTGTCAACTCTGGTTTTACTCTTGAAATTACTGAATGACTTCCCTCAGTCATAAGTTGTATGATAGAAATGCTTTACTGAGGCTGTTAAGTAAAAATTGTGATAAAATGACGCACAATAATTTGAATTAAATTGTGCACTTAAAAATAAAATTTAGCTTGACAAGATGAATCATTTCATTATAATAGATTGTGCAAACTTTATTAAATGAGAGGTATTATGAGAGCCACAATAACCATTGAAAAGGACATTCTGGATGAACTACTAAAAGAAACAAAGGCAAAGAGCAAAGCTTCTGCGGTGAAAAAGGCCATTAATGAATACCTCAGACGAAGAAAAATAGAGAAAATAAAATCTATGAAGGGAAAGTTGGAATTTGATTTGACAGCTGATGAAATAAGACATTATGAACGGTAAGAAAATTCTAATAGATACTTCAGTCTGGATAGATTATTTTAGGAACAAATCGTCCAATCTTTCAGAAAAAGTAGATAAAATACTTTCCGAGGATGAAATTTATGTCCCAAAAATAGTTATTGCTGAATTAATTCAAGGCGCTAAATCAGAACGGGAGATTTCCATAATAGAGGATTTCATTGATGCTTTCAATATTATTGATCAAAAAGAAGATAGCTGGATGAAAGCAGGAAGACTTTCCTATAATCTGAAAAAGAAAGGTAAAACTGTCTATTTAACCGATTGTTACATTGCTGTTATAGCTCAGGAACATAATTGCCAGATTTTTACTCTGGATGAGCATTTCAAGGAAATCCAGAAAGTTACTGATATCCATCTAATCTCTTGAATTTGCTCAAGTGGAGGTTTGAGTTTTCTTTTTACAAATTTCAGCCCAACGTCTCTGCTTCCTTAAAATCTTTCACTCATAAAGGAGGCTTAAGTTTAATATATTTCATAAGTGGAAAAAAAGAGGGGAGATAGAAAAGATAAAGAAGGGTAGAAGAAATTGAAACTGCAAATCGATACTCTTAAGAAACAGATTCAACCCTTTAAAGAATAGTAACAGTTCAGCCACCTGAAGAGATAAAGATTGATTTAGTAAGCGCCTTCTCGTTTGGCTAAGGCTTTTATGGTTTTAAGAAGAATCACTATATCAAGCCACAATGACCAGTTTCTAATATAATATTCATCTAAACTGAGTCTTTCTTTAAAAGGAAGGATATTTCTCCCGCTTACCTGCCATAATCCAGTTATCCCTGGTTTCACTTTAGAAATCATACGATGCCTTTGACCTATAATTTTCATTTCTCTGAGCAAATAGGGCCTAGGACCAACTAAGCTCATTTCTCCCTTAAGAACATTAAAGAGTTGAGGGAGTTCATCTAAGCTGTATTTTCTTAAGAATTTTCCAACCCTGGTTACTCGGGGGTCAAAGCTCTTAAGTTTTTGGTATTTATTCCATTCTTTTTTCGTTGCTGGGTTTTTCTCAAGATATTCATTTAATTTTAAATCTTCATCTTTGTACATTGAACGGAATTTATAGAATTTAAATGTTTTGTTTCCTTTACCTAATCTCTCCTGAGTAAATATAATTGATCCTCGAGAATCGATTTTTATAGCTAAAGCAATTATTAAAAGAATAGGAAGCAGTAAAATAGTTATAATTAAGGTTAACAAAAATTCAAAAAAATTTTTAATAAAAATATTCCAGGGTTTTGTTAAATTTTGTCTAATAGAAAGGGTTAAGGCTTCACCTAAATTTTCAATTTCTACTCCAACAGTGATTAAACCAACAGTGTCTGGAACAATTCTGATTGTCTCAGCTACTTTTTCACATCTTTCTAAGATCTTAATTAATTTTTCTTTTTGAATGCTAGGCATAGCAATAATTACATCTTGAAATCCCAATTTTGTGCTTAATTCTTCTAATTCTGAGGTTTTTCCCAATACTTCAGTATTTTTTATTTTTTTACCTATTTTCTGTGGATCATCGTCTAAAAAACCCGCAATTTCATATCCCATTATTTTATTATCTCTTATTCCTTCCAAGATCAATTTCCCTGTTTTTGCAGCGCCTAAGATAATTATTTTTTTCTTCCAAAGATTTAGTTTAATTAGAATCTTTTTAATTAAAGAGCGAAAAATAGGAAAAAGAATTAAACTAATAAGCCAGGCTAAGATAATTATTGCCCTTGAAAATTGAAGTGATTTTCGAGCAATAAAAGTTATACTCATTATTAGAAAAAAAGCAATGGTCGTGCTTTTTAATAACACTTTTGCTTCATCCCAGAAAGTAAATCTTTTGGTGTAAAGTTTTTCATAAGCAAAAATAAGAATCCAGATAATTACCATATAAAAATAATCTAAGTGAGCTGAGAGAGGAATGGGCTTTTTTTGAAAGCCATGGTAAATATAAGGAAGTATTTCGCTTCTTATCAGATAAGCGAAGAAAAAACAAAGAAGAATAGCTGATATGTCTGAAATGATTAGTACTAAAAAGCTAATTGTTTTTTTGGTCATTTAAATTTTTAGACAATTTAACATACTTTTTCCTTTAATTCAAGCACAAAAACTAATTGACAAAAAGACATTTTATTCAATATAATTTACCAAAAGGAGGAAACTATGAGAAAAATCTATTTCCTTATAGGAATGGTTTCAATTTTGTCGTGGTTGTTAGTTGGATGTGCAACAACTACCACAGTGACTTCTACAGGTGGACCGACTATTCAACAAGCTCAGGCTCAACCTTACAACGGACCAAAAGCACGAATAGCTGTTCTTGAGTTTAAAGACAAAACAGCTAAAGGCGGTTGGCATGGAGGTTGGCTTGGAATGTGGGGGGTTTCTTGGAATCAAATTGGTGAAGGAATGAGAGAGATGCTAACCACTGCTTTATTCAATACCAATCGATTTATAGTTTTAGAAAGAGCGCTTTTGGACGAGGTTCTTAAAGAACAAGATTTAGGTGCTTCTGGAAGAATTAAGGAAGGAACTGAAGCCCCAATTGGTGAGATTTATGGGGCTGACCTTTTGATTACTGGTTCAGTAACCGAATTCAAAGGAACACAATCAGGAGCTGGTGCCGGGACTAAAATTGCTGGTATTGTATTAGGTGGTGGGTTCAAAAAAGCTCATGTAGCAATTGATATTCGGATTATTGATGCTAAGACTGCTCAAATCGTCGCAGCCACTTCTGTTGAAGGAAAAGCAACGGATTTTGGTGGTGTAATTGGAGGGAGAATAGGACTTCCTGTAGCGTTAGGTGGGTTTTCAAAAACTCCTACTGAGAAAGCCATTCGAGCCTGTATCCAAAGAGCAGTAGATTTTATTGTTAGTCAGACGCCGGTTCAGTACTATCGATATTAAAATAAATATTGAATGTTTTATAAATGCTTTTAGCAGATAGAAAAAAATTATTTAGGGTAAGATAATCTTTTCTGAATCAATATTTCCCTCATCCCATTCTTGACATAGTAAGATTCCAGAATGTTAAATTCAGCAAAGAGAGCGAATATATCCCTATTTTCATAGGTAGTGAAAAAAGTTCGAATAAAAGGCACTCGGTCATAAAATAGATGATTTTCATCATAAATGAATATCTTTTTTCTATGCGATTGATAAAGAGAAGATTTGTAAGAATCAAAAAGACTGAAAGCTACTCCTTCTGGTTTCAAGATTTTCCAGATTTCCTTGATTAACCACTTTCCATCCTCAAAATCTAAATAGTCAAACAAATCCCAACATAATATTCCATCAAAATAATCTTGAGTATAATTCAGATTTTTTACTTCTAATAGCTTTTTTTTAGTCTTTTTTCGCCTAGGTAAAATCCTAGGTTGTAATTCTTCCCAAGAAATAGAATTTAGATAATCTTCCACATATACTGTAAATCCTAGTTTCGCTAAAAATTCGATGTTTTTTCCTGAAATGTAGCCTAAATCAAGCACTCGAGGCGCTTTTTTCTTTTTAAGGTGGTCAATATAACGAGGTAATATATGAGAGGAGTAAATATTAGCCTGATATATTTTTTTCTTAACTAATCCGTCTAAAAACATATTTAAAAGAAAAATATTTTAATAAAAATCAGAATTTATATCCCTTTTTCCGACTTAACTTCTTCTTTTATCTCTTCTTTTTCTTCCTCTTTCTTCTCAAATTTTTCCTTAAAAGGCGAGATTTGTTCTATTTTTTTCTCCATTTTAACACTTCCTTTAAAATGGGCTCCATCAGCAATTAAGATCCGAGGAGAAAAGATATCACCGGTTAAAGAACCAGTTTTATTAATAATCACTATTTCAGTGGCATGAACATTCCCTGAAACATTACCATTTATCGTGACTTTTTTAGCCTGGATTTCAGCAGTGACTTTTCCATCAGGACCTATTATCAGAGCATTATTTTTCAAGTTAATTTTTCCTTCTACTTTTCCTTCAATAAACAGGTCTTCATTTCCTGATAATTCTCCGGTGACAATAATTGACTGACCTATTCGAGCAATTTTCTCTTCGAAATTTCTTTTAGTTTTCTCGGTTTCTTTTACCTCTGAAGTAAAAAATGTAGTTTTTGATGGCTCTTTATCTCTTTTCCACATTTGTTCCTCCTTTGAGTAAGTTTATCATAAATTCTAAGTAAGCTTATTATAAATTCTAAGAAAGATGGTGTCAAGGATTCGTCTCCTTGACAGAGTAGCTGTTTTAAGTTATTCTTGAAATCAGAAAGGCAATGCAATGAGAAGGATTTTATTTTTGGTTTTAGGTTTTTTCATCCTCAATAATTTTAGTTCAAGTTCAACTATAATGAATCTTAATGAAATAAAACCAGGGATGATTGGCATAGGAAAAACTGTTCTTCAGGGAGATAAAATTGAAGAGTTTGAAATTGAGATTCTCGGAGTTTTGAAAAATTTCGCTCCTGATAAAAATTTGATTTTAGGAAAATTAAAAGGACTAAAATTCGAAAAAACAGGAGTAATTGCGGGAATGAGTGGCAGTCCAGTATATATTGATGGAAAAGTTATCGGTGCTATTGCCTATCATTTTCCTTTTTCTAAAGAAGCGATTGCTGGTATAACTCCTATTAAAGAAATGATTGATATCTCAGGAAAAAAATCTGTTGAAAAATCAGCTACTTCTAACTCTATTCCCATCAAGAAAATTTTAACCCTCGAAGAGCTTTTTAAAATAAATGAGCCTTTGTTTTCTAACATCTATTCTTTGAATAACTCTAATCAAATGATAACTCTTGTGACTACCCCGTTAGTGTTTAGTGGATTTTCTCCAGGAATGGTGGAAAAATACAAGTCCTTTTTTACCCGTTTAGGATTTCAGCCAGTTAGGGGAGGAATAGCCCAAAAGTCTCCTTTAACTGGATTTTCATTGAAAGATATTCGCTTGGAAGAAGGAGCCCCGGTAGCAGTTCAACTCATTACTGGTGACTTCGATTTAAGTGCAGTAGGAACAGTAACCTATGTTGATGGTAATAAAGTTCTTGCTTTTGGGCATCCTCTATATAATCTTGGTGAAGTGGATTATTCAATGGCCAAAGCAGAAATTATTACCGTTATTCCCAGCCTTCAGTCTTCCTTTAAGTTAGCAAATACTGGAGAATTAGTTGGGAAATTTACCCAGGACAGGCTTTCAGGATTACTCGGAGAAATTGGACGAATGCCAACCTTGATTCCACTTAATATTGAAATAATTAAGTCAGAACAAGATAGAAAAACTTTTAATCTAAAATTTATTAACGACAAAATTTTAAGTCCTTTTTTAGTAAATTTAGCCTTGTCAAATGCTGTAGTGAATGAAGGGCGAGAATATGGTGATCTGTCCCTGAAAATAACTGGAAATATTTATTTAGAGAATGGAAAAAGTGTTCATTTAGAAGATTTATTTTCTGGAAATTTTAATTCCTCAATCCAAGAATTTTCTGGTCTTTTTACTGCAGTCGTATATTTCCTGGCTAATAATCAATTCAAAAATTTAAAAATTCATAAAATTGATATAGAAATCCTGTGCCAAGAAAAATTAAATGTCGCTTATCTGGAAAAAGTATGGGTTAATAAATTTGAAGGTAAGCCAGGAGAGAAAATTCAAATCAAAATTTTCTCAAGGACTTCTCGAGGCAAAATTATGGAAAATGAAGTCGGATTAACAGTTCCTTATCTTCCTGTTGGGTCAAGTTTTAATATTTTGATTGGAGATGCAAGCTCTTTATACCAAATGGAAATTGCTCAGTATAGACGGAGGTATTTTATGCCTCGAAGTCTTGACCAGTTAATAAGAATTCTTAACAACTTAAGGAAAAACAATAGAATTTATTTTAAGTTGTTTACTAACAAACCTGGCATTTTTTTAAAAGGAGAAGAGATGCCTAACTTACCCCCATCTATTCAAACTATGCTTGTTTCTCCACGAGCATCATCTTCTTCACCATCAATTACAAACTTTTCCACCTTAAGAGAATATCAATTACCTGTTCAATTCGTTTTCAATGGTTCAGTAATAATTCCGATAAAGATAAAGGAGTAAAATATGAAAAGATTGTTTCTATATTGCTTCCTTATAATAGCTGTTTTTTCATATCTACTTGCTGTTACCCCTACTAAATGGGATTTGGAAAAAAAGGAAGATTTTCTTTCAGGAAAATTAAAAGGAGTTTCTGTTTCATCTGATGGGTTTTTGTCTTTATCTCCAACAGCTAAGAAAATAAATTCTCCGCCTGAAGAATTTTATTTATCTTTAATTACAGATACTAAAGGAAATATTTATTTAGGAACTGGCCATAGCGGAAGAGTATATAAAATTAATCCTCGGGGAAATTATAAACTTATCTTTGACTTTCCTGAAATGGATGTTTACTCTCTGGCTCTTGACAAAGCAGGGAATCTCTACGCTGCGACCTCTCCTAATGGGAAAATTTATAAAATTAATTCTAAGGGTAAAAGAGAAGAATTTTTCAATCCAGATGAAAAGTATATTTGGGATTTGATGTTTTACCAAGGTTTTTTATTGGCTGCAGTAGGAGAAAGGGGAGGGATTTATCGAATAAATAAACAAGGTGAAGGTGAATTATTTTTCCAGTCTCCTCAAAGACATATCCTTTGTCTTGAAAAAAGTAACACCGGTGAAATTATAGCAGGAACTGGAAGAAAAGGTTTGGTTTATAAAATTAGCCCTACTAGGACCCCAACAGTTTTATTTGAATCTCCTTACGAAGAAATTAGAACTTTAATTATAGACGAAAAGGGAAATATTTATGCGGGTGCTGGAGGTAGAATTGCTAAGAAAGTTATTCCTGAAACGAAAAAGATTTCTTCTGTCCAAGACATTTCCATTACAGTTAGCTCTGAACAAACCCTATCGAGCGAATTTAAAACTATTCCGCTGAAAGTTAGACAACCTGGTGCTCTTTATGAAATTTCAGTGGATGGTCGAGTTAATCAGTTATGGCAATCTAATGAGAGTTTGATTTATTCCATTATTAACCTGAAAAATGAATTTATTATTGGTACTGGAAGTGAAGGAAGAATTTTTTCAGTTGATAAAGATAAAAAAATCAAGCTTCTTATAGAAGAAGAATGTGAACAGATCTATCTGTTGATTAAAACAGATTCCAAAATTTATTTTATTACTAACAATCCCTCTTCTTTGTTTTCGCTTTCTCCTGAGCAGGGATTAGTAGGAGAATATTTATCTAAAGCAAAAGATACGGGAGCAGTATCTTCTTGGGGAAAAATTAAATGGGAAGGAAATATTCCTTCAGGAACAAGTATTCAATTTTTTACTCGGACAGGAAATTCCCATCGTCCTGGCCCAGGATGGAGTGACTGGTCTCCTCCTTATCAAAAAGCAGAAGGTGAAAAAATCCTCAACCCCAAAGCTCGGTTTATTCAATTTAAAGCAATTTTAAAATCAGAAGTTAAAGGAAGATCTCCTCAATTAAGAAAAGTATCTTTATTTTATCTTCAGGCTAATCTTGCTCCAGAAATAACTCAAATTAAATTACTTCCTCCAAATGAAATTTATTTAAAACCTCCTCCAACTGAGGAAAAAATATGGGGATTGGAAAGTGAATTATCAAGCACATCCTCTAAATCTAAAATTACTCCAATTCATGGGAAAAAAGTTCTCCGAAAAGGTTTTCAAACAGTTACCTGGGAGGCTAATGATCCCAATAAAGATCCATTAGTCTATACTTTATTTATTAAAGAAGAGAAAGAAAAAAATTGGAGAATTCTAAAAGAAAATTATCCAGAGACAATTTTTGCTTTTGAAACTATTTCCTTTCCAGATGGAATCTACAGAACAAGAGTGAAAGCTTCAGATTCCAAGAATAATCCTTTTGAAACTGAGCTGACAGGAGAAAAAATCAGTCAGCTTTTTATTATCGATAATACTCCACCCATTATAGAAGACTTTTCAGTAAAAAGAACTGGTTCGAAATTAGAGATTTCTTTCTTTGCCAAAGACCTGACCTCTGATATTCAAAAAGTTGAATATCTGCTCAGGCCCGAGGGCTGGAAGGTTATTTTCCCTGTGGATGGAATTTGCGACTCTCGAATAGAACAGTTTCAGTTTCCAATCCCTCTTTCCCGCGAGTCAGATAATTTAATTACCATTAGAGTGACTGATACTCATCAGAATATCGGTGTATTTCGGAAACTTTTCTGAGTTTATTAAATTAAAGATTAAAACCTAAGTTGATACTCTTTCTAAATATTTATTCTCTCTAGTGTCAATTCTAATTACATCCCCTTCCTCAACAAATTGAGGAACATTGATTGATAAACCTGTTTCTAAAAGAGCCGGTTTATTGCTGCTTGCTTGGGTTGCTCCTTTAATATAAGGCTCTGTCTTAACTACTTTTAAATCAACAGCTAAAGGAGGTTGAATTCCTACTGGCTTACCCTCATATACCTCAACTAAAAAAACCACATTCGGCACTAAATAATAAATATTTTCTCCAATCATTTCTTTGGAAAGGTCAATTTGTTCATAAGATTCTAAATTCATAAAGACATAATGATCATCACTCTGATATAAATATTCCATCTCAATTGTTTCTAAATAGGCTTGTTCTACTTTATCTTTAGAACGAAATCTATAATCAAGAAGTGATTGATCTTTTAAATTGCGAAGTTTGGTCTGAACTAAAGCTTGACCTTTCCCTGGGGTGAGATGGACAGTTTCTAATACTTTATATAATTCACCTTCAATAACTATTGTCATTCCTTTTCTTATTTGAGTAGCATTAATCATTTTTTCTACCTTCTCTTGTTTTGTATTTTATATATTTTTTTATTTCTTTTTCAAGCTTTCTGAACATAATTTCGGATTAATTTATAGCAAAAAATATTTATTGAAGCAAGAAAGAGAGAAGATATATAAAAATTCCAAATATCAAATTTCAAATTACAAATAAGTTCCCTGCCCGACG
>JBHIEE010000054.1:0-18169 GCA_046760445.1 Candidatus Aminicenantia bacterium | reverse complement strand
CCTTTTTCGAGCCTTAAGTAACTCTTCAAATAATGTCAGAAATCTTGATGCAATTTTTTCTGCATTGTGTTCTTTAAGAAAAGCTTTTACTTTATTTAAATCAAATTTATCGTTGAAAATGTCAATCAGTTTAGCTTTCATGTCTTCAAAATCGCGATATTTGACAATCTCTTCACCATGTTGTTCCACATAATTTGATTCATGGAATAGAATGGGGCAACCTGACCCAAGAACCTGACATACTGTACTGGAGACTACTGCTTTGAATTTTTTCGAAGATTCCCTGTGGATGAGTAATGCATCAGATGCGTGCAGGTAAGTATATAATTCATCTAATGGAAGAGCTCTCACTTGAACATCCATAAAGTTATATTTCTTTTTCGCTTCATATAATTCACTTATATCGCTTTCAGAATTGGCTATAATTATATATCCTAATGGATATTTTCTCGCCACCTCCTCCAGTGCGGGTAATACAGATATAATATCTTTTGTTCTAAAACCAAAGGAAAATATGATTTTTTTGTCAAATGGAATGTGGAGTTTTTTTCTTGCTTTTTTCTTGTCACCAAGAGAAAGGGAATGATAAGGATAAGGTATAATTCGGATTTTCTTTTTAGGGAAAAATTTAACCAAATAATTTTTGTATCTTTGATCAAAACAAACGATAGCATCCCACTCAAATTTATAATAAAGAAGGTCTTCTGGGGGTTTACCCTCATGGACAACCTGAACAGTAACCGCTTTTTCTTTAATGTTTGGAAAAAATTCTAAAAGTTTTTCCGCAGGTAATCTCTCTACATTTTGAGCAACAAAAATATCATAATCTTCATTCAAGAGTGGAGATGGATCAAACCAAGAGGCCCGAGTAACTGGAATGACCTTCTCGACACTAAAATGTCTAATAACAAAATCTTCGTCTTTTTGGAAGGTTGGCCTTGCGTCAGGATGTTTCTTTGCAGAAAAAACCCTTAGTTGGTGCCCTAATTTTACCCAAGCCCTTCCCACCAATTCTGCATGGATGGAAGGTCCATTGGCAGCATTCCAAAGACTCATCATTCCTATTTTCATTTTTTTCCATTCCTATTATACCATTATATGAAATTCTTTCTTAAATTGATTTTTATTCGAAAAATTAATAGTATAATTTTAGACGGAGGAAGAAAAAATGTGGGATTTTGAAGATTTTTGGGAAGATTTTGGGATTAGAATTGGTCCTATGGGAATAAGTATGCATGGATTGGGAAAATTTGTTAAGTATTCTCGAGCTACTGATTCTCATATTCTTCGAATTAAAATCAACCCTGAAATTAAAAAAGAAGAAATAAAGGCTCGTTTAGTGAAACCAGGATTAATAGAGATCGAGTGGCCGAGGAAAATAAAAGGAGAAGAAATTCCTATTGAGTAATGTTAATAAACTTATTTTAGAATATAGGAATCCTCTAATAAAAGGCTATATTCTCTCTCAGCCGAATAGATTCACTCTTTTGGTAGAATTCAATTCCAAAGCAGAAAAAGTTTATTTGCCCAATCCAGGGAAATTGAGCACTGTCCTTGAAAGAGGGAGAGAAATTCTATGCACCAAAGCGAAAGCAAAAAGGAGAAAGACCAATTTAAATGCTTTCGCTGTTAAATTGAATGGAATTTATGCTACAGTGAATTCACTCTTTGCCAACACTATATTTGAAAATGCAATAAAAAGAAAACTCTTATCTGATTTAAAAGATTTTTCTCTTGAAGACAAGGAAAAATTGATTCCTGAATATGGAAGAATTGATTTTGTCCTAAAAAATTTAAAAGGAGAGCAATTATTGGTTGAGGTAAAATCTTGCACTCATGTTGAGAATGGAATAGCCAAGTTTCCTGATAGACCGACTGAAAGAGGAAGAAAACATCTAAAAATATTAGGGAAAATAGGAAAAGACGGTATTAATTCCATTGTTGTTTTTGTAATCCAAAGACCTGATGCTTTGTCTTTCAAAGCTTTTAAAGAAATAGATCAAGAATTTGCCCATTTATTAAAAGAAATTTACCATCAAGGGGTGGGAATTAGAGCTATTTCTACTGAGTTTGTTCCTCCAGATAAAATATATCTTGAAAATGATAACTTACTGATTAATTTTTGAAGAAGATAAAATTTAAAGGTAGAAAAACAAAATCTTCGAAATTTAAAAAGCATTTTAAGAAAGAATATAAGACCCTATTATTTTAAACCAGCTTTATAGCTGTACCTGAAACAGAGACCATAAGCATCATGCCTTTTGGTCCCAGGACTTCATAATCAAGGTCAATTCCAACAATTGCGTCTGCTCCCTGGGCCCTTGCGTTTTCTATCATTTCTTCAATGGCTATGTCTTTTGCTTTTCGCAGTAATTTTTCATAAGAAGCAGTTCTTCCTCCAACAATGTCCCGGATTCCAGCGAACATATCTCTCACAAGGTTAACGCCAATGACAGTATCTCCGGTGACTACGCCGATATAATTAGTAATTTCTTTTCCCTGGATTGTGGGAGTTGTGGTTAAAATCATTTGACTACCTCCTTTTAGAATTTTTATCTAATTATTTTTTAAGAATTATATTCTAAGATCGTCAAAAAAGTCAAAAAAGATGCTCAGAAGTTGATTTTTCGATGGGTTTTGGAATTGTATGACTCAGAGAAGCGAGGTAAGACACAAAGTCTCACAGACTTGTCCTTCGCCACCCCCTTCTAAGTTGTCTCATTTGGTTTGACCCCATAAACTTTTATACTCACCACCGAACTTGCGACTTCCTTTACTTTTTCAGGTGGTATTTTTAAAGCTTTAATGATTGCCTTTGCAGTTGGGTCATCAGCCATGTATTCGACTGGAAAAGAGATCTCGTCAATTATATTGACATCCTTGAAGCCTGCATTTTTTATTACTTCCAAGTACTTGTCCTTTATTATCGCACCTGAAAGGCATCCGATATAAGCCTCTATAGAATTTTTTATGACATCAGGAAGTTCCTTCAGGAGAATTATATCTGAAATCATAAACCTTCCACCATATTTTAGTACCCTGAAAACCTCTTTAAAGACCCTGCTTTTGTCAATGGATAGGTTGATAACACAATTTGAGATGACTACATCAACAGAATTATCAGCAATAGGTAAATTTTCGATTTCGCCTAGCCTAAATTCCACATTTTTGTAGTTTCCTTTCATTGCGTTTTCTCTTGCCTTTCCAATCATCTCTGGCGTCATATCCACGCCGATAACGTTTCCCTTCTTACCAATTTTTTGGGCTGCAAGGAAGCAGTCCAGACCTGCACCTGAACCAAGATCAAGAACGGTCTCGCCTTCTCTTAAAGAGGCAAGAGCAACAGGATTTCCACAACCAAGACCCAAATTTGCACCTTCAGGAACAGATTTGAGTTCTTCATCCTTGTATCCTATCTTCTTGCTAATGGCCTGTGCCAAATCAATTCCTCCACAGCACGAATTAACAGGAACGCAACAGGAACTATCCTGCTTAGCTATTTTGGCATAACCTTCTCTTAGAAA
This sequence comes from Candidatus Aminicenantia bacterium, assembly GCA_046760445.1. Taxonomy (GTDB): domain Bacteria; phylum Acidobacteriota; class Aminicenantia; order JdFR-78; family JdFR-78; genus JBHIEE01. The sequence continues at coordinate 14,645 of JBHIEE010000054.1, read as the reverse complement.
TTCCTTAGTATTTCTTTTATCCATTTTTATCCTCCCTTTAATTCTGTTCTTCTTTTTCGGATTATCTCAAGGACTTCCATAATATAAGTGTCCTTTCTTAGTCATAAAATTTTGTAACCTCCTCCATAGGCTTACGTGAGCGATTTACATATTCTTTTTGATGGTCTGCAGGATGTCCTACGGGAAGGACGCCTACTATCTCTCCATGGATTTCTATAATCTCTTTTACAGCTTCAAGTATAGGGGGGAATGCTAACCAAACGCTACCATACCCTAAAGAATGAGCTGCAAGCAGCATGTTTTCTACACTGGCAGCTGTCCCTAGAAGAGATCCGAGAGAGGTGATATCATCTTTATTTATGAAAGTAGTTTTTAATTTGGTTTCTCCGCAAACTTTAAATGCATTGGAAGAAGAACTATCGTCTTTATTTGTAAAAATGGGGTTCTCCACTGCTATAACTACAGGCACAATTCCCATGCTTCTAACAACAAGCTGATGCCATAAAGGTGGGATGGTTTTTATATTCTTTAATACCTCTACAAACTTCTCTTTGGTCTTCCCCCTAATTACATGGAATCGCCACGGTTGGCTATTGCCTGGAGAAGGTGCCATAATACCGGCCTGAAGTATCCTCTCTACGTCTTCAGGAGGTATATTCCCCTCCTTGAAGTCCCTTATACTCCTTCTGGTCATTATGACCTCTAGAAAAGTTCTCATATGTTTGACCTCCATTTTTAATCACCTCCAAAAGTTATTATCTCATCAATAATAAGAACAGGTTTCGGTCTTGCCTGGGGCTGGGCAGTTTACCGTCATGCCCGGGACTGAATACAGGCGCCTTCGCAACAATGGGCTACACGCGGAATTACAAATCGCCTCATATTTCCACCTCCTTCTTCTCCAAAGATTTAGACATCATTTTTAGTTAACATAACCAGTTTTACTAATATCATTTTGCGATTATCTCTCTCATCATAGGACCGAGTAGATCCTTTATCATTTCTGCAAAATCTTCGGCCTTAATTAAAGAAATGCAGCATACCTTCCCATCTTTTTCCCAACTTATAACAGTTAATTTATCTCCAGCTTGAATTCTTGCTTTATCTCTTATTTCCTTGGGAAGCACCATCTGCCCCCTGTCATCTACGCTTATTATTGATTCAACTTTACAGCAACCCATACTCTTACCCATCGGTGCGCAACAAGATTCATTTTTATCTTTTTCGACCATTTTTATCACCTCCTTGGGCAATATTTTCAGAGAATTTAGACTTTTCTGAAAAATCAGTATACACTGAATAAAATACATAAATAAATAGAGCCTGTCAAGTGTTTTTTTATTTTTTACGGTTATTTTTCTTTTAGCCGGCGAAGGACAATCTTACTTAACGGTTCTTGTGTTTACGGAGTTTATCCCGAGTACTCGGAATAAACTCCGTAAACTGCACAGCCCATGAGTCTATCGAAAAACCCTTGGAATTTATTTGTTTCATATTTAATATAATTCAGTAAAAATTTTCAGGAAACTTTCAGATTCAAAGAAATATTGACTATTGAGAAAGTATAAGTTTAAATTAAGAGGAAATAATCTTAGGAATTAGGAGGAATAAAATGAAAATGTTAATTGGTGGGAAATGGGTGGATAAAGAAGAAAAGATTGAAGTCAGGAATCCATATAATAATGAACTCATAGACACTGTGCCCAGTGGAACTGAAGAAGATGTTAAGGCTGCGATTGACAGTGCTGGGGAAGGCTTTTCTATAAGTAAGAATCTGCCTGTGCATAAAAGAATAAATATTTTAAGAAAAACAGCCGATGTCTTACGTCAAAATCACGAAGAATTTGCCCAAACCATCGCTACTGAAGGAAGTAAGACTATTCGGGAAGCGAGACTTGAAGTTACTCGCTGCATAGATACGATAACCATTTCTGCTGAGGAGGCGAGACGAGTGGTTGGAGAAACCCTGCCTTTTGACAGTAGGGTAGGCTCAGAGAACCGAGTTGGTTATTATTATCGCTTTCCTATTGGAACAATTGTGACTATTACTCCTTTTAATGATCCTTTGAATTTAGTGGCTCATAAAATAGGACCAGCTATTGCTGGAGGAAATTCAGTTGTCTTAAAACCAGCTACTGTGACTCCCCTTTCTGCCTTAAAGTTAGGAGAAGCTCTTTTAGAGGCTGGCTTGCCTTCCAAAATATTAAATATTGTTACTGGTTATGGACATAAGATAGGAGATGCCTTAATTACTGATCCGAGGGTAAGGATGATCACTTTTACTGGAGGAACTGAAGCTGGGTTGGAAATATTAAAGAAAGCAGGGCTTAAAAAGATAGGGATGGAATTAGGTTCTAATTCTCCAGTAATTGTAATGGATGATGCTAATCTGAAGAAAGCCGTCGAACTCACTGTTTCTGGTGCTTTCTGGGCTGTTGGTCAGAACTGTCTTGGTGTGCAGCGAGTTTACATCCATCAGGCAGTCTATGATGATTTCGAACAAAAATTTGTTGAACGAACCAAAAAAATGAAAGTCGGCTATCAACTTGACGAAGAAACAGATATGGGACCAATGATTACTGAGGCAGAAGCAGAGAGGGTAGAGAAATGGGTTAAAGAAGCAGTAGAAGCTGGAGCAACAATTTTAACTGGAGGAAAAAGAAAGGGAACTCTATTTGAGCCTACTGTTTTAAAAAATGTTCCTCTAGGAGTTAGGCTTGACTGTGAGGAGGTTTTTGGCCCTGTGGTTAGTCTTTATCGAGTAAATTCCCTTGACGAGGCAATCAAATTAGCTAATAATGTAAAATTCGGACTCCAAGCAGGAATTTTTACTCAAAATATAGAAAATGCTTTTAAGGCCATAAGAGAACTGGAAGTGGGAGGAGTAATGGTTAATGATTCCTCTGATTATCGAATTGATATGATGCCTTTTGGTGGAGTGAAATACAGCGGCTTGGGAAGAGAAGGAATCAAATTTGCCCTTTTGGAAATGACAGAGCCCAAAGTCGTCTGTTTTAATCTTTAAAAAGAATTTCTAAAAACATTTAGATTTAGGTTATTCTATATGAGGGTTTTCAAATGATCATTGAAGCTATTATTAAGAGATGGGAATTTCAATATATGAGTAAGGATAGAATAAAAATACTAAATTCTAAATCCGAAATACTAAACAAATCCCAATTACCAAAATTCAAATGACCAAAACAAAAACTGCTTTAATCCGTTTTGAATTTAGAACATTTGGATTTTGAATTTGTTTAGAATTTAGAGCTTAGGATTTAGGATTTAATTTATTTGGAGATGAAGCCAATCCCGAGTACTCGGGAGAAAGCCTTTACTAGTATTAGGTTTTTAAATTTGAAAAGACTTTAGATAGAAAGGAGGTTAAAAATGGTAGGTATAGTTGGTTATGGAGCCTATCTCCCTCGTTACAGAATTAAAGTTGAAGAAATTGCTAAAGTCTGGGGAGCAGATGCTCCAACTTATAAGAGAGGATTGATGCTTGAAGAAAAGTCAGTTCCTTTTCCTGATCAAGATACTATTACTATGTCAGTGGAAGCAACCAAGAATGCGTTAAAAAGAGCAGAGATAGATCCTAAAGAAATAGGAGCAGTCTATGTTGGTTCAGAGTCTCACCCTTATGCGGTTAAACCTTCTGGTACTGTCCTGGCCGAAGCAATTGGTGCTGTTCCTGATGTGCATTGTGCTGACTATGAGTTTGCTTGCAAAGCGGGCACTGAGGCGATGTATGTTTGTTATGGCCTGGTTAAAGGAGGAGAAGTGAAGTATGGTTTAGCAGTGGGAGCTGATACATCTCAAGGAGCTCCAGGTGATGCTTTAGAATATTCAGCTGCTGCAGGGGCAGCTGCCTTTATTTTTGGTGAGGAAAATATTTTAGCCATTGTGGAAGAAACTTATTCTTTTATGACTGATACTCCAGATTTCTGGCGAAGAGAATATCAATCTTATCCTCGACATGGTGGCCGATTCACAGGAGAACAGGCTTATTTTAAACACATTATTGGAGCAGCCAGAGGGATTATGGACAAAACTAATACCCAACCAAAGGATTTTAACTATGTGATTTTTCATCAACCAAACGGCAAGTTCCCTTTAAAAGTTGGTAAAATGTTGGGTTTTTCTCGAGAACAAATTGAGCCAGGATTACTTGTTCCTAAAATAGGCAATACTTATTCTGGATCATCACCTTTGGGACTTACGTCCACTCTTGATATTGCTCAGCCTGGAGATAGAATTTTAATTGTCTCCTTTGGCTCAGGAGCAGGAAGTGATGCCTTTATTTTTCGAGTAACTGAAAGGATTAATGAAGTTAGAGATAAGGCTCTCAAAACAAAAGAGATGGTAGACGGAGAAAAAATTTATATTGATTACGGCACTTATGCTAAATTCAGAGGAAAAATTAAGAAAGCGTAGAAAGGAGGGTAAAATGAGAGAAGTGGCTATTATTGGTGTGGGAATGAATAAATGGGGTGAACTCTGGAAAAAGTCATTGAGAGAAATGTTTGTTGAGGCTGCTTTACTGGCTATTGATGATGCAGGGGTAGATAAGATTGATTCGATGTATGTTGGCTCGATGTCCTCAGGCCTTTTCATTGGGCAGGAACATATTGCTTCTCTACTGGCTGACTACTTAGGAGTGGCGCCTATCCCCAGTTCCCGAGTTGAATCAGCCTGTGCCTCAGGGGGATTAGCTCTTCGCCTGGGCTTTATCGATGTTGCCTCAGGAATGAGTGATATAGTGCTTGTTGGAGGTGTAGAAAAAATGACAGATGTGACAGGTGGTGAGGCGACATTTGCCTTAGGCACGGCTGCTGATCAAGAGTATGAAGGTTATCATGGTATTACTTTTCCTGGGTTATATGCTTTAATTGCCAAAGCTCATATGAATAAATATGGGACTACCAGAGAACAACTTGCTCAAGTAGCAGTGAAAAATCACCGCCACGGAGCTAAGAATCCATTGGCTCAATATCCTTTTGAAATTACAGTTGAAGATGTGTTGAAATCTCCTTTAATTTCTGACCCTTTAAGGCTTCTTGATTGTTCACCAATTACTGATGGAGCAGCAGCAGTTATTATCTGCCCAGTGGAATTAGCCAAAAAACTTAAAAAAGATTCTATTATAAAAATAATTGGTTCTGGTCAAGCAACTGATACCATTGCTCTACATTCCAGGGAAGACATTACTTGGCTGAGTGCCACTGCCAAAGCAGCAGAAATGGCTTATAAGATGGCTGCCAAAACCCCCAAAGATATTGATTTCGTAGAAGTTCATGACTGTTTTACCATTGCTGAAATATGTGTTACTGAAGCCCTGGGATTTTTTGAAAGAGGTCAAGGAGGAAAAGCTGTTGAAAAAGATTTAACCTTGCTTGAAGGAAAAATTCCTGTCAATACGAGTGGTGGTTTAAAATCTAAAGGACATCCTGTGGGAGCAACTGGTGTTGCTCAAGTGATAGAAGTGGTTAAGCAACTTCGAGAAGAAGCTGGGGAAAGACAGGTGAAAAATGCAAAAATAGGAATGACCCAGAATATGGGAGGAACCGGAGGAAGCACTCTGGTTCACATTTTTGAAAAAGAATAAAGGAGGTCAAAATGCTTACCCCCCAAAGATACTGGCGAGAAATTCCACAAAGATATAGATTGGAAGCTGGCCGATGTAAGAAATGTGGCTATATTGCTTTTCCACCTCGATTAGTCTGCCCCAGGTGTAAAAACAGAGAATTTGAAACAATTAAATTAAAGGATGAAGGCAAAATTGTTTCCTATACCATTATCAGGATACCTCCCGAGCAATTCACTGATCAGGCTCCCTATGCAATAGGCATTATTGAATTAGACAATGAAGTCCGGATTACGACTCAAATTGTTGACTGCGATTTTGAGGATTTAGCCATAGGCAAAAGAGTAAAAATAGAGTTTCGCAAAATCAGAACCGAAGGAGAAGCAGGAATTATCTGTTATGGCTATAAATGCGTGCCCTTAGAATAAATTTGGCTTGCTGATTTTAAAAATTTTTTGCTGACAAATTTTTTCAAGAAGATAAAAATTCTAGAGCCATATATTGAGTATTCCTATTTTTATTTGTTAATCTTAGACCAAAATTAGGAAGATGAGTTTACAGATAAAATTCTATACTAAACCAAATTGTTCACTTTGTGAGGAGGTGGAAGAGCTTCTTGAGGAAATGGAAAATCTTTTTAAGTTTTCTGCCCACAGAATCGATATTACTGATGATTTGGATATTTATGAAAAGTATAAGCATCAAATTCCTGTCATTGAAATAGGAGGTAAATATTATCTTTCTGGAAAAATAACAAGAAAAGAATTGAAGCAAAAAATTCAGACTTATAAAAAAGAAGATAAAGATGAAATAGATAAAAAAGTGAAATTGCTCTTAAAAGAATTGTTTGTTCTCTAGATTGAATCATTATTCATAACTAAAAATTGATAAAATTGACTCTTTTTTTTATCTCTGCTAAACTTCTAACACGGTGAGTGCAGATATAAAGGAAAATTTGGTTCGAATTAGAGAAAAAATTGAAATTTCATGTAAAAAAGTAGGTCGAAATCCAGATAAGGTAAAATTAGTTGCTGCCACTAAGACTGTTCCTGTCGAGAAAATTAGAGAAGCAATTGCTGCTGGGGTGAGCATCATTGGTGAAAACAGGGTTCAGGAAGCAGAAAAAAAAATTTCCGAGCTAAAAGACAAAAACGTGGAATGGCATATGATTGGTTATTTACAGAAAAATAAAGTTAATAAAGCTTTAAATCTTTTTAAGATGATTCAATCAGTGAGCAGCCTGGCATTAGCAGAAAAGATTAATAAATCCTGTCAGAGGATTAATCAGAAAATACCGTGCCTTTTGGAAATCAATATCGGCCGGGAATCGACCAAGTCAGGATTCCTAGAAGAAGAATTATGGGAAAAATTAGAAAATTTAGCTAATTTACCTTATTTAGAGACAAAGGGTTTAATGGTTATTCCTCCTTTTTTAGAACCAGAAGAAGTCAGACCCTATTTTATCAGGCTGAGAGAAATAAAGGAAAAAATTAATCAAATGAAAATTCCTGGGCTCAATCCAACCGAGCTCTCCATGGGGATGAGTCAAGACTTTGTGGTGGCAATCGAGGAAGGGGCCACAATGGTTAGATTGGGAACAGCCATTTTTGGACCGAGGGCATAAATGATTTTATTTGCCAGTTTATTAAAAGCTTTTGCTCAAGTATTCCATTTACTCTTAATGGGATATATGTGGATCATTATCATTCGGGCAGTGCTTTCTTGGGTTTACCCCAACCCCTATCATCCTTTAGTCAGAACTCTTTATTACCTGACCGAACCTGTATTACAACCTTGTAGAAGAATTGTTCCTCCCTATAAATTGGGAGGGATTGATATTTCCCCGATTATTGTCATATTTTTAATTCTTTTTATTGACTCATTTCTTGTAACTTCCTTGAGTCATTATGCCCTTTCTATTTTAGAAGGAAAATAAATAAGGGAGGAGGAAATGAAAATAAGTTCTTCTCAAATCAAGGAGCAGACTTTTTCCCGAAAACTTAAAGGTTACGACCCAGAAGAGGTTCATCAGTTCCTCAGTTATTTAGCTGAAGAATTTGATCTTTATCTTCTGAAGAATGAAAAGCTAAAGGACGAGATAAAAAGTCTAAAAGAGAAGTTGGAAGAATATCGAATTAGAGAAAAAGTTTTAAGAGAAACACTTATTGCTGCCCAAAAATTTGCTGAAGAATTGAAAGAAAATGCCAGGAAGGAATCAGAGTTAATAGTCAAGGAAGCAGAAGTGAAAGCTGAAGACATTATAAATCGCTCTGCCCAGGAGGTTAGAAAATTGAAGGATGAAATTTTCTCTTTAAAAAGAATCCGAAAAGATTTTGAACTTAAATTACTTAACTATATTGATTCAGTTCAGCACCTAATAGAAATTCAAAGAAAAGAGGCTGAAGAAGGGGCGAAGATTGACTTTTTAGCCAAAGAAAAAGAATGAGCCCAGATGAGAAGATTTTTCTGGAGGTTAAAGTTCATCCTGGAGCAAGAAAGCAATCAATTGAATTATTATCACCCAATACCTTGAAATTAAAATTGACTTCTCGCCCAATAAAAGGAGCCGCTAATCAGGAAGCAATTCAGCTCCTCTCCAAATTTTTAAAAATTCCAAAATCTAAAATCAAATTACTAAAAGGGGAAAGATCCAAAGAAAAGGTATTTCTCTTAGAAGGTATTTCAGGCGAGTATATAACTGAGAAATTAAATACCTTAAATAATTAAGAATCTACTCGTAAAATGGTAAGTTATCTTCTTCCTCTCTAACTCCAAATTTACCTACCCAGAGGAGGTAAAACATGGAATTATACAACCTGGTAAGTTTTGCTGGGATTTTTATCCTGATGGGCTTTGCCTGGTTGCTGTCAACTAACCGGAGAGTGATTAACTGGCGGGTAATTTTTTGGGGAATTAGTCTTCAACTTCTTTTCGCCGTCTTAATTTTTGTTGTTCCTACTGGATCAAAAGTCTTTTTGGCTATTAATCAAGTAGTAATTAGAGTCTTGGACAGTGCCACTGCTGGCACAAAATTTTTATTTGGTCGGCTGGCTCTTCCTCCTGGGACAACCAATGAAGCGGGCGAAACTTCTTTGGGATTCTTCTTGGCTTTTCAGGCTCTTCCCACTGTTATTTTCTTCGCTGCACTTGTGGGAGCTCTCTATTATTTAAAGGTGATGCCCTTTCTTATTCGCCTTTTTTCCTATGTTTTTACCCGTTTAATGCGAATAAGTGGAGCAGAATCCCTCTGTGTTTCAAGCAATATTTTTGTTGGAATTGAATCAGCTTTAACTGTTCAACCACATCTAAAAGAAATGACCAAGTCAGAATTATGCACTATTCTCACTGCAGGAATGGGCACCATTGCCTCGAGTGTGATGGCTCTTTATGTTTTTATTCTTCAAAAAGAATTTTCTACTATTGCTGGCCATTTAGTTTCTGCTTCCCTTCTTTCAGCTCCTGCTGCTGTTGTCATGGCTAAACTTCTTTACCCAGAGACCGAAACCCCTACCACCCTGGGGGAACAGGTAAAGCCTCATTACGAACGAGAGGGAAATCTAATTGAAGCCATCATTAATGGAGCAAACAGTGGAACTCGTCTTGTAATTGGAATTGCTACTTTGCTTCTTGCTTTTCTGGGACTGATTGCTTTGCTTGATTTGATTTTAGGATTGTTTGGAGGGCAGATAAATACTTGGCTTGGTTTAAACATTGACTGGTCAATCAAAGGTCTCCTGGGTTATGTTTTTTACCCTTTTACTTTAGCTATCGGAGTCCCTCCTTCTGATGCTATTCAAATAGCCCAAGTTATTGGAGAGAGGACTGTTGCTACAGAGGTTCAGTCTTATCAACACTTGGCTCAATTATTGGCTGCTGGTGAGCTTCATCATCCTCGGTCAGCCATTATTACTACCTATGCTCTTTGTGGGTTTGCCCACATTGCTTCTTTAGCCATCTTTGTGGGAGGCATTGCAGCTTTGGTGCCTGAAAGGATAAGAGACTTATCCCGTTTGGGTTTTCGAGCTCTTCTGGCTGCTACCCTGGCTTGTCTGATGACCGCAGCTGTGGCAGGCACATTTTTCAGTGAGAGTTCAATTCTCCTTGGAAGATAATTAAATTATGAAAAAAATATTATTGATTTTTCTTCTACTTTTTCTTACCTGTTCATTCCACCACCCTAATTCTTCCACTTTAATTCTTGAATTAGATAACAGTCCAACTAATTTAGACCCGAGGATCGGGACTGATTCTGTTTCTCAGCGTCTTCATCAGATTATGTTTAGTGGCCTATTAGAAAGAAATGAAAAAGATGAATTGGTTCCTGATTTGGCTGAAAGATGGGAGAGAGTAGATGATTGGACATTTGTTTTTTATTTAAAGAAAGGAATAAAATTTCACAATGGAAAGATCTTAGACTCAGAAGATGTCAAATTCACTTTTCAAAGTCTTTTGGACGAAGAATTTATTTCTTTGAGAAAACAATCTTTTGCTGTACTTAAAAAAGTTGAAGCTCCAGATAGATGGGCGGTCAAATTTATTTTAAAACAGCCTTATTCCTCTTTTTTAATTAATCTTACCTTAGGTATTGTTCCTAAAGATTCAGGAGCTGATTTTTTTAAAAATCCAGTCGGCACCGGCCCGTTTAAATTAGTTAAACAAGATTCTGAGGAAATTATTTTTGAGGCTTTCTCTGATTATTTTAAAGGTAAACCAAAAATTAACAGGTTAATCGCGAGAATTATTCCTGATGCCATTACCCGAGCACTGGAATTGAAAAGAAGAACGGTTGATTTAGGTCTAAATGTTCTTTCACCAGATTTAATTTATTTCTTAGCCCAGGATAAGAATCTGAAAATCATAAGAAAGCTGGGAACGACTTATTATTATCTTGGGTTTAATTTAGCTGATCCAATTTTAAAGAACAAATTGGTTCGCCAGGCAATTGGTTATGCTTTAAATCGGGATGAAATAATTGCTAATTTGATGAGAGGTTATGCCAGGCCAGCAAGTGGAGTTTTAGCTCCCAATAATTGGGCATACGAGGGCAATGTTTTTAAATTTGAATATAACTTAGATAAGGCTAATCAGCTCCTTGACCAGGCAGGATATAAACAAAGAAAAGGCAAGTCGAGATTTAAGCTTGTTTACAAAACATCAAATTCTTCTTTTGGTCGTCAGTTGGCAATGATTGTTAAAGACAGCTTAAAAAAAATAGGGATAGAGGTAGAAATCAGATCTTTTGAATTTGCCACCTTTTATTCTGATATTCTTAAAGGTAACTTTCAAATCTATTCTTTAAGATGGATTGGAGTATCTGACCCGGACATATTTTATAATCTTTTCCATTCAGCAAATTTACCTCCTAAGGGAGCTAACCGGGTAAAATATATTAATCCTTATCTTGACCAGTTAATTGAAAAAGCAAGAACTGTTTATAATCTTGAAGAAAGAAAAAAATTATATTCTCAAATTCAACAAATCATTGCCTCGGATGTGCCTTATATTTCACTCTGGTATGCAGATAATGTGGCTGTAATGAATAAGAAAATCCAAGGAGTAAGACTTTATCCTGCCGGAGACTTTACTTTTTTAAAAGATGTCTGGGTGAGGGAATAAAAAGTTTAAGCTACTACTCTCTAACTTCAACTGTTATAGTTGCAGTAGCCTTAACATTACCTATCTTATTTTTAATATGGTATACAGCAATAACCGTAGCAGTATTGGTTGTAGTTTCAGTCAAGATAACATTTCGAGTATAATTGCCTTTCCCTGTGCTTGGTAACCTGGATATCTCAGCCACATGACCAAAACTATCTTCTAACACAACATCAGTTAATTTTGCTCTACCTATATTAGTTATTGTATAAGTAAAGGTAACTGACTCTCCAGAATTGATAATAGTTTTATCAACTGATAATCCTAAATCTATACCCTTAGGAAAAGGAGGTTCAGGTGGTTCTGGCTTCTCAGGAAAGGTTGTCGCACAGGCTGTGTTTGAGTAAGAAGAGTTTCCACTTGCATTATAAGCTCTTACTCGATAACAGTAAGTAGTGGCAGGTTCACAAGAAGTATCACTATAAGAAGTGACATTTCGTCCTACTTTAGCAATCTGGGAAAAAGATGTTACATTTTTTATCTTTCGCTCAATCTTAAATCCATCTTCATTGTTTGAGTTATCCTTCCAGGCTAAATCTATCCGATAAGATGTCTTTGCAGTGGCGGTTAAATTGCTTGGTGCAGCGGGAGGTGCAGGCTTTGGTGGAGTTGTAGCACTGGCTGTATTGGAAAAACTTGAATTTCCATTTACATTATAAGCTCTTACTCGATAATAATAAGTAGTATTAGCAGAAACACTTTTATCCTTGTAAGAAGTGACATTTCTTCCAACTGTTTTAATAGTTGAAAATGTACCACCAGCTTTTTTTCTTTGAATTTTAAATCCAAGTTCATTATTTGAGTTGTCTTTCCAGCTTAAATTTATCTGATTATATGCAACTGCCTTAGCAGTTAAATTACTCGGTGCTGCTGGTGACCAGGTTTGTTTTAAAGCATAATGAGCATTGATTCTGTCTGAACCTAATTTACCTTTATAATCAGGATTTAAGTGATAAATATAATCTGCAGATTTAACTATTGCATTCCAGATTTTCGATCTTCCCCAAGCAGGGCGTTGTGATTTTATAAGTCCAGCTAAGCCTACCACCATTGGTGCAGCATAGGAAGTACCTTTATAATAACCATAGTCATTATTTAGGATTGTAGTTAAAATCCATTGCTCCTTATAAGGACCATCACCACCAGGAGCAGAAACATCTACACAAGGTCCGTAATTAGAATACCTTGCTTTTTTATCCTCAATATTGGTAGCAGCAACAACCATAACATCTGAGCGAGTACTTAGATAATTATTATTTGTGTCATTACAGTAGTTTCCATTGGCATTTCCAGCAGCAACAACAACTAATACTTTATTTCGTATGGCGTAATCTACAGCCTCAGGAAATGTACCAGTGCTACTACTTTCCCAACTGCAATTAATAGCAAATGCTCCCATATCTGTTGCATATTGGATAGCGGAGGCAGCATTACTCATATCAGCCCCCTTGTAACCAATGCGTAGACACATAATTCTACAACCCTTCTGTCCAAGATACCAACCACCAGCAATACCTGCTACTCCAGTATTATTATTAGTCATTGCAGCTGCAATTCCAGCAATAGGAGTGCCATGTTCATCCTCATCAGTAGGATCATTATCGTTCTCATACCAATCCCAACCATAAATATCATCTATATATCCATTTCCGTCATCATCATAATTAGGAGTTCCATTTTTTTCTTTCCAATTTATCCAGATATTTCCTTTTAAATCTGGATGAGTATAAAGCACCCCTGAATCAGGAATAGCTAAAATAACACTTTTACTACCTTTTTGAATGTTCCAGGCTTCAGGAGCATCAATATCTGCATCCACTTTTCCTCCTGCCTGACCCGTGTTATGCAATGCCCATTGTTGAGGATATTTTGGATCATTGGGCTGAATAAGAAATTTATGAACTCCTACTCTTTCTGCTTTCTCTATAAATGGATTTTTTGAAAAAGCATCGACTACTTTGTCTAAATTTATTGATTCATCAAATTTCACTACAAAGTGTCGGGTTAAGTCTGGAAATGGATATTTTGGAGCAGGAAATTGCCGGCGCATAGTGTGAACTTTGAATTTCTGGCACAATTCATCTACTGAACCAATACCAGTATGAATAATTCCATCTTCTTCCCAGGGAATAACAGGGCTCACTTCTTTAGTAAATTGAATCACTATTTTACCAGGAGCATAGTAAAAATTAGACGAACCCTCTGTTTTAAGCTGCTGAGATGTAAGTCTGGGCAATAAAATAAGCAAAGGAATCAACAAAGTAGTTAAAGCAAAAATTAGAATTAATTTTTTCATTTAATCTACCCCCTTTAAAGGTTTTTTTACCTAAAACCCTTTACCTTTCGCTCTTAACTTATTTTCATCCCCTCCTCTTAAAATAATTTTATCTTTATGCCTACTCTCAACGAGAATCCACTTAAGTCTAAAATTGCTTCTCTTAAAACCCTCTCCCAAACTAAGCGTCTATTCCCAGCCTCTACGCTTTCAAAAACTGCCAACCCGTCGTACCATTCTCCCCATTCTCCTATCCTCCAATCAAACCAGGTATAGTAATAAAGAGTTCCATTTACTTCCTTAGGTTCCCATATCCATTTCCCCTTCCCTTTTAATTTCTTTATCTTGGCATATCTTCCCTCTCCTTCAATCATTAAAGCCAAATTTTTTGTTAAATTGTATTCAATTCCAATTCCTCCATGAAAACCAAAATTACCAGAATTGACTTCCCAATATTTATTCTCATTCCACCATCTGTCAGTGATAACACTACGCCATTTACGCTTTTCCCCTTGGGAACACTTAGCAAAGTAATAACCTATTCCACCATTTAAGAATAACTTACTTTTAGGAGTTACTGGCAATGTATAATAAACTCTCAATTTGAGAGGCACAGCTGTAACTTTTGGTTCAAAAGAATATATGTTTATCTCATTACGATCCCATCCTCTTATTGTATAAGTGAGAGAACTTTCATTTTTAAGATGAATATATCCTGTAGCAAAGCCAATTCCAACTTTATCACTGATATCTATCCTTAATTCTGCTTCCCAATCAAAACCATAATTAAGTTCCTCTATTTCACCATTTAATGAATCATTGGAATAGCGAACTGCTTCTTTTAAACCATTGTTAAAGGAGTCTATGGATCTATTAATATCTCCAACACTCACATAAGCCAATCCACCAGTAAGCTTAAGACTAAATCTTTCCATAAAACTTAGTTTCTCCTCTGCCTGAGAGATTTTGGTTAAAAATATTAATGAGACAGTTAATAAAACCAAAATTGTTCCCACTTTTTTGTTAAACATCTTAAATTTCATTTTTTAACTCTCCTTCTATGTATTCAAAAAGCCAAGTTATCCGTATTGTATTGATAAATATAGGTTTCGCCCTCAATTTGTCAAGACC
>JBHIEE010000053.1:0-18184 GCA_046760445.1 Candidatus Aminicenantia bacterium | reverse complement strand
CTAGGGGATAATATTTTCTTGATAAAAATCTCTTACCGCTGGGATATTTAGTTAATGAAAAAATAGAATTAGCTTTCCCACCTAAATGCAATTTTTTGAGCAATCTTAAATTTATAAATCTAAATTTTCTTCTTGTCCTTTTATCAAAAAAATTATCAATTTGACAATTTAAATGAAACTAAGTTATTCTTCAGGGGAAAAACATTCTACACTGATCATAAAAATGCTTAAAAGCATAAAGTGGCTTGTTTTGGCAAATGTTATTCTCTTGGGAGTAAGCTGGGCAATGTCTATTGTTGCCTACCCAAGACTGCCGTCTGAAATACCAGTTCACTTCAATCTTTCTGGTTTGCCTGATACCTGGAGCGAGAAATCTCGGTTTTTATTTTTTATCCCGCCAGTGATTCAAGCAATTTTTTTTATCGGCTTCTTTATTCTGGCTCGAGTGAGCCATCTTGTTTATTTTCCCCAAAAAGATAAGATTTCAACTTTGCCTTCTGAGAAGAAAAGGATTATTTTTGACATTATTAAGGAATTTATATTTTTAGTGCTTATCTTTTTTAATTTGATATTCATCCATTTTCAGAGGAGTGTGATTTTAACTGCTCATCAACTTACTCCTGGAATGGATATTTTTTATTTTTACAGTATCTTTGGGATAATATTTCTTTTGGTTCTTTTATATTTTCTTCGAATAAAGTTTAAAGTCAGAGAATTATTGAACTTTTGAGCTATCTTCGACTTTTTCCTTTTTTCTGATAAGGTTCAACCTGATATAAAATCCAGTCATCTGGGTCGAAGAGAATATCGATTGGCTTTTCCTCGAGAGAAAAATCAAATACATTATATTTCTCATCTACCCAGACAGTTTTTTTAATTTCTCCTGAAAAGGTTTTAATTACTAAATCAACGGGCATAATAAATAGCGAAAAGTTCTCTTGAGTCTGATTGATTATTATCCGGACTTTATTCTGACCGAGATAATACCAACCAAATTGATATTTCGGATAACCAGGTTGATAAATCCACTGATTAAAGAACCAGTCTAAATTGCTACCAAAAATTTGTTCGCAGATGTGCTGAAAATCCTTAGTAGAAGCATTCGAATAAGCATAAATTTGAGCGTATTGTCTTAATATCTTCCAGAAATTTTTATCACCAACAATATGTCTTAACATATGAAGCACCCAGGCAGGTTTTTCATATTCAATTGAGCAAAAAAGATGACCTTCTGGCGGATTATAGATTGGATGTTCGGGTCCTTGATGCCGATTAAAATAAATGTTTTTGAACTCAGCCATTCTGTTTTTAAGACCATTAAAACCGGTTAAATTTTCTTGCCAGAGAGCATCTGAATAAGTGGCAAACCCTTCATTTAACCAGATGTCAGCCCAATCAAGAAGAGTAACCAGATCACCCCACCATTGATGAGCCAGCTCATGAGCAATAATCCAGTCATAGTTGTGATTTCCAGTTATCAAACTTTCTGGATAAGAAGTGCAGGTTTGATGTTCCATAGCTGTCCCTCCAGGAATCTCTGCCATTCCATATTTTTCTTTAATAAAGGGATATTCTCCAAAAACTTGGGAATAAAACTCAATCATAGGCACTGTCACACTGAAATCTTTTTTGGCAAGATGAAAGTCTTCAGGATAAACAAAATAAGTTACTTCCATTGAATTATTCTGGGAATAATAATAGTCTGAAAAAACCTCATAATTTGTGGCAGCCACTGAAATCAAATAGGTAGCAATCGGATAATTTTCTTCCCAATGGTAAGTCACTGTATTATCAGAGTTTGAAATGAAATTGACTAAAGTTCCATTGGAGGCAGCAATCATATTATTAGGGATAGTAATCCTGAGTTCAACTGTTGCTTTGTCAGAAGGAAGGTCATAGCAGGGAAACCATGCTCGAGCACTAACTGGTTCATCCAGGCTCCAGATAATAGGTTGGCTCTGATGGTAAGAAAAATTTAGCCCTTCCGAAGGATAACCGTGATACCTAATCTCTACTGTAAATTCTTCGTTCTGATAAAAAGGTTCAACTAAATAAATGTCTATTTGATTATTATGATGGATGAAATCAAGAGTCATTTGATTCTGAGTAATCTTATCTACTTTCATATTGTCATTTAAATGGAGAGTTATTTTATTTAAATTATTAATAAAACTCCGACATCTCACTTCTGCTTTGCCTTTAATAAAAGAGGAGGAAAAATCTATTTTCCAGTCAAATCGATAGTGGAGAACATCAAAGTTGTGTTCTGGTTCCTCGAGAATAAGTGTTCTGTAGTCATATTTTATTCCCGATTTGTGATAAGGAGGAATTTCTTGAGCACTCAGAAAATTATTTGAAAGAATAGCAAGAAGAGTTAATACGCTAAGCAGAAGATAGATCTTTTTAATTTTAATCATTTTCGATAATCATTATAAATTTGACAGTTCTCATAAATCAATAAATTTTTAATATCGCAGTCAAAATATCTAAAAAAAGCTTGACATTCTATAGGTATTATTCTAATATTAGAATAATATAATATTAGGATATTTGATGAATAGATTATCAAACGTTGAAATAGCAATATTAGGATTAGTAGCAGAAAAACCTCGTTATGGTTATGAAATTGAAGCAGTAATTGAAGAAAGGGGAATGAGGGAATGGACCGATATTGGCTTTTCTTCCATTTATTATGTTTTAAGTAAATTAGAAAAAGAAGGATTGTTAGAAAGTAAAATAGAACAGCGAGGTTCTACTCCTTTTCGAAGAATTTATCGAATAAATAAAAAAGGAAAAGAGACTTTAAAAAAAGAAATTGTTCGACTTATCTCAAATCCAAAAAAGACACATTCCGAGCTTGATTTAGGAATTTCTAATCTTCCTTGCTTAAGCAAAAAAGAAGTAATTATTAGTCTTAAGAAATATATTGAAAGTTTAATTCAAAGAAAGAAACATGTTGAAGAGACTTTTAAAAGGCAAGAAGGAGAGAAACTTCCTTTTTTTGTCCAGGCATTATTTATTCATTCTTTATCTCATATTGAGACAGAGATTAGATGGGTAAATGAATTTATAGAAATAGTGAATCAAAAATATAAAAAAGGAGGTAAGATTATGAAAAAATTAGACTTAACAAAAGAATACAAGACATATTATATAGCAAAGACTGTTCCTGAGATAGTTGAATTTAGTGAAGGACATTTTTTAACAATAGAGGGCAAAGGAGCTCCTGCTGGTAGAGAGTTTATGGCAAAAATGAAAGCTTTGTATACCCTTGCCTATGGAATTAAGATGGCAATGAAAAAAGAAGGCAAGGATTTCACAGTTACAAAGCTTGAAGGTCTATGGTGGGTAGATTCTGATAAACCATATCTAGAAGTTCCTCGTGAGGAGTGGCAATGGAAGCTTCTCATTCGTCAACCAGAATTTATAATTTCTGAAATCGTTGAAAGAGCTAAGAGTAAAGTTATAAAAAAGAAAGGGATAGAGTTTGTAAAGGATATTAAGTTAGAAAAAATAACTGAAGGTAAATGTGTTCAAATACTGCATATTGGTCCTTACTCCACTGAATCTGAATCATGGGAAAAAATGAGAAAATTGATGGAAGAAAAAAATCTTGTCGAAAATGGTCTTCATCACGAAATCTATCTCACAGACCCAAGGCGAGTTCCTGAAGAAAAATACAGGACAATATTACGGCAACCTGTAAAATCAAGATAATGGGAGGGGATAAGTATGGCAGAAAAGTTGATGGTTCAAGGTTTTAAACAATTGGGGGGGAAACATTGCCAGACAGCTGCTCTGAAGAATATACTTGAGTATTACGGCTTATCTTTATCTGAAGAAATGCTGTTAGGTTTAGGTGGAGGCATTGGATTTATCTATTGGTATATGAAACTGATGCCAGCTCCATTTATAGGTGGCAAGAATGGAAAGGTAGACGAATTTATATTAGATATTTGCAAACGTATCGGTGCTGAAGCAGAGATATCACAAACAACCAGTACTAAAAAGGGACACAAGGAATTAAAAAAATTGCTTCGCGAAGGCGAACCAGCATATATATTCGCAGATATGGCTTACCTCCCATACATGGCCATTCCAGAAGCAGCTCATTTTGGGGGTCATACAATTGTGGGTTTTGGCTTGGATGAGCAGGAGGATAAAGTTTACATCTCTGATCGTGGTAAAAATCCGGTAACTGTGAGCATAGAAGATTTAAAGAAAGCTCGAAGTTCAAAACACCCTCCATTTTCTCCTAAGAATAAATTGCTAAAGATAAAAAAATGTCCCCCAAGAATTGGAAATTTAGAGAAAGGAATACGAGAGAGTATTAAAGACTGCTGTAGGAATATGTTAAAGCCTCCGATAAAGAATATTGGATTAGAAGGAATAAAAAAATGGGGAGATATTGTACCAAAATGGCCTAACCAGTTTAAAGGATTAGATTTATTTGGTTGTCTTTTTAATACTTTTATGTATATCGAAATTGGAGGTACAGGAGGCAGTGCCTTCCGACCAATGTATGGTCAGTTTCTTAAAGAAGCCAGTTCCATTCTAAACAAGCCATCCTTGAATGAAGTGGCAGAAATGTTTAAAGATTCTGGAAAAATCTGGAGTGAAATTGCAACTGCCGCTCTTCCTGATTCCTGGCCTACGCTTAAAAGAATAAGAGAGCTATTGATCGAAAAGGAGAAAATTTTTGAAGAACAAAAACCACAAGCTTTAGAGAAAATGAAAAAGATCAATATTGAATTTGATGATTTAATAAGAAAAGTAGAAGAAGATTTACAGAAAAAAGACCTTGCATCTTTATTAGACAGTTTGAAACGCAAGATTCTTGAATGTCACGAAATAGAAGAAAAAGCATTTCAAGTATTAAGTAATGCCATAAAATGAAAGAGGTGTTTAACTATGAAAAAAATTTTAAAAATAGGGTTATTTGGATTCTTGATGTGGTTGATTCCTTTTGTTGTCTCTTTCTTCTTTTATTCCCCGGAAGGAACACCATTGATTGATAAGATTTTCTTTAAAACGATTATGATAATTGTTGCCTCAATTACAGGAGCAGTATTATTAATAATATACTTCAAGAAGATAAAAAAGGATTATCTGAAAGAGGGGATTATAGTGGGTTTTGCCTGGCTTCTCATTAACTGGATATTGGATGTAGGTATTTTAATCCCTTTAGCAAAAATGAGCATTGTTACCTATTTTGCAGAAATTGGATTAAGATATTTAATAATCCCAACAATGAGTATTGCAATAGGATATGCAATTAGAGTTCGAGAAATAAAAATTTAAATAAATAGATTTGGTAGTATTTATATTCATATGGAAAATCTGGGGAAAGTTAAATTAGAAATACAAAAATAAATTATTTATTTTTTTGGGTTAAGATTTCTTTGCGACGAAGCAAATGCTGGGCATAAATTGAATCAAATCCACCCATTTTTTCTTTAACTGTTTTTAGCTGTGCTTCAACTTCCTCTAAGGACATTTTATTTATCTTTTTTTTCTTGGTTGGAGGTGGTGCCTCAGGAGCTTTTTTAGCTACTGGCTTTGCTGGTTCTTCTTTTTTCTCCTCTTTAGCTTCTATTTTTTCTTCAGGCTTTTTTTCTTCTGCTTCTTTTTTAGGTTTTTCTTTTATTTTTTCCTTTTTCTTGACTTCTTGCTTTTCAGCTTTTACTTCTTCTTTAGGTTTTTCTTTTGTTTTTTCCTTTTTCTTGACTTCTTGCTTTTCAGTTTTTTCTTTTGGATCTTCTTTTCTTTTTTTCGCTTCTTGTTCGGTTGGTTTTTCTTTTATACTTTCTTTTTCCTCGGCTTTTTCTTTTTTCTTTTCTTGGTCAGTCATTCTTCATCTCCATTTTTGAATTTCTTTTAGCTATAGAGACTAATTATTATCTTTTTAGAAAAAAATTGTCAAGGATTTCATTTGTTTGGTATAGACTGTCCTGTTCATCTCAAGCTGCAAGATGTGATTAAATTTTTTGGGAAATGGATTTTTAGCCTAAATATAAGTTTAAAGCTTTATTTTCGAGTTGCATTTTTTGTAAAAAAGCATTAAATTTTGATTAAAAATTAGGAGCTAATAATGAAAGGCTTTTGTATTTTTTTATTTAAAAAATTAGTTCTGATATTTTTTATGATTTTGGCAGTATTTGTTTTTACTCAAAATATATTCTCTCACAGAAGTACTCAAGAGCAAAATATGTTGGATGAGCAATATATTCAAATTCTGAAATTAATGGGAGAAAAGAAATACGAAAAAGTAATTTTACGATGTAAAAAAATCATAAGGCAAGATTCAACTTTTTATAAAATTTATCCTCCTCTTATTCAAGCGTCAAGAGAAAGAAAAGAATTGCATAAAACAGTTAAATATTTACAGACATTAATTACAAGAGAGCCAGATAATCCATATTTTTATTATGCTATAGGACTATGTTTCAAAGAACAAAAAAAATATAATAAAGCAGTTGAAAATTTTGAAAAAAGCATTAAATTAAAAGCTGAATTTGCAGATACTTACACAAAATTTATAGACATTTCCAAAGAATTAAACAAACTATCCGAAGCCAAAGCATACATAGAGAATATTATTAAAACTAATTCAAATACTCCTTTAGCTTATTATGGTTTAGGCTATATATATCAAATTCAAGGGAAATGGAATAAAGGATTAAAAAATTTAGATAAAGCTCTAAAATTAAAATCTGATTTCCCAGAAGTTTATATTTCTAAAGGGACTATCTATTTATCCACGAGTAAATGTGAGCTGGCCCAAGAGATATTGACTGTGGGATTAAAATTGGCAGAAAAAAAGAATGATAAAGAATTAAAACTACGCTTTTTAAATTTAATTGGAAATTCATATTATTACGTAAGTAACTTCTCTAAAGCCTTAGAGTATTATAAACAAGTTTTAAGAATAGCTAAAAAGATATACAACAAAAGAGGACAAGGCATTGCTCAAGCTAACATTGGTCTTATCTATAGCAGATTAGCCAATTACCCGGAAGCTTTAGCAAATTGTCAGCAATCATTAAAGATAGCTGAAGAAATTGGATTTAAAAGATTAGAGGGCTATCTCTATTCGTATATTGGTATTATTTATTATGAGACAGGGAATTATAGGAAAGCCCTTGAGTATTATAAAAAGAACTTAGAGATTCTCGAACAGACAGGAGATAAATTTAGACTAGGAGGAACCTATAACGAAATTGGCTTGGTTTATTTTAAATTAGGTGATTATCAAAAAGCCTTAGATTATTTTGAAAAAGGATTAGAAATTGACAGAGCAATAGGAAATAAATGGGTAGAAGGAATTACCCTCGGAAATATGGGCCTTGTTTATTATGAAATAAATAACTTACCTAAAGCCATTGAATATTGTCAGCAATCATTAAAAATTAACCAGGAGATTGGATATAAAAGAGATGAGGGATATGTGCTTAATTTTTTAGGGAATATAAACTTAAAATTAAGAGATTATTCCAAATCTCTTCAATTATTTGAAAAAACTCTACGATTAGGTAAAGAGATAAATGTTCCTGAGATTATCTGGAGTGCTTATAGTGGCCAAGCTGCTTGTTATGAAAAAATAAATAAATACCACCAGGCATTAAATTATTATAAAAAAGCAATAGAGACGATTGAAGGAGTGAGAGGAATTCTTCAGACAAAAGAACAGAAATCTGAATTTCTAAAAGATAAGATTGAAATCTATGAATCATTAATAAATCTGTTATTTAAAATGCATCAGAAAGATCCTTTGGAAAAATATGACAAACAAGCTTTTTATTACTTAGAAAAAAGCAAGGCCCGAGCATTTCTTGATTCCTTGGCCGAAGCTAATGTTGATATAAGTAATGATATTCCTTCAGAGCTTTTAGAGAGAGAAAAAGAAATTTTGAACAATATATACCAGATTCAAACTAAATTAGCAGATTTAGGCCTTTCTATAGATAAAAGAAATGAATTATATAAAAAGCTTCAAAATGTTGAGGATGAGTATGACTTCTTAAAGCAAGAAATCAGATATTTAAATCCTAACTACGCCAATTTGGTTTACCCTGAGCCATATAATTTAAAAGAAATTCAAGAAAAATTATTAGATAAAAAAACTGCTCTTATTGAGTATTTAATCGGAGATAAGAACTCTTTTGCTTTTTTAATCACTAAGAATAACTTATGTATACATAAATTATCTGAAAGTAAGTCTCTCAGAAAAAGGGTTAATTATTATATTGGGTTATTTTCCTCTCCGGAAAGAGATAAATTCAAAGGGATTGCTGCGAGTAAAAAACTGTATAAAGAACTAATTTTTCCTTTTCAGAAGAATTTAGAAGATATTGAAAATTTGATAATTATTCCTGACGGAAATTTACATTGTTTGCCGTTCGAAACACTTATTACTGAAGACAGAAGTCAGAAAACAGAAGACAGAAGTTCACTGTTCACTGTCCACAGACCACTGTCCACTAATTTTAGGTATTTAATTCAGGATTTTAAGATTTCCTATGCGCCTTCAGCTTCTTCTCTTATTAATCTTTTAGAAAGAGAGCAAAAAGAAAAAACCAAGAAAGATATATTAGGTTTTGCAAATCCATTATATATTTTTAAGGAAAAGCCAGGAAAAAAAATTGTTCCTAAGGCTGATATAATTTTAAGAGAATACTACTTAGACCATGGATTTAAACTTTATCCATTATTTTTTAGCGCTAAAGAAATTAAAAATATATCAAAATACTTCAAAAGGAAATCGAGAGAATTTTATTTAAAAGAAGAAGCAAAAGAAGAAAAAGTGAAAAGACTTTCTTTGAAAGATTATAAAATAATTCATTTTGCTACTCATGGTTTATTGGATGAGAATGTTGCTGGTCGTTCAGCCCTTGTATTAACTCTGGATGAGGATCCAACAGAGGATGGCTTTTTACAAGTTCGAGAGATTTATAATATTAGATTAAATGCTGACTTAGTTGTTCTTTCAGCTTGTCAGAGCGGAAAGGGAAAAATAGAAAAAGGGGAAGGTGTTTCAGGTTTAGCTCGTGCCTTTCTTTATGCTGGGGCAGAATCAGTTTTAGTTAGTTTGTGGAGCATAAATGATAAATCCACAGCTCAATTTATGACTTATTTTTATGAATATTTATCTCAAGGAAAAAGCAAAAGTGAAGCTTTACGCCAGACAAAAATCAAAATGCTGAAATCTAATTATAATCACCCATTTCACTGGGCAGCTTTTATTTTAATCGGGGATTACAATTCTTCCATTAAAATCTCAAAACCTTCTTTTTGGGAAAGATTGTTTTAACTTGGATTGCATCCTTTAGGATGCATTCTGATGTACCTACTATTTCTTCAACTCAAAATCCTGAGTATGGGATTCTATTTTTTGACCGTTTTTCAGAAAAGCAGTCACTCTCCAGAAATAGGTTTTTTCGTTTATCAAACTATTTATGACATCTTGAGGTAAAGAGACTTTATTATTAAACAGCTGATCACTTTCCCAGACAAGACTTAATTCTTCATCTAATAACTCAAAAATATAATACTTCACTCCTTCAACTTGTCTCCATTTAAAGATACTTGGAACTGCTTTTATCTCTCCTATAGGTTCGATTAATTCAATTCTATTTTTTCCAATCTCTCTATAATGTATTTGTCTTCTTGAGATTTGAGGAAATTTTAATACAAAAATAAATCCCAAAATAAAAATTAAAAGGAGAATTGGCAATACTGGTGCAGGTCTTAAAATATAAGGCTTTGACAAAATTGCTGCTTTTAATCTATCTAATATATTTTTTCTCTTTTTTTTAAACTTTATTCCCTGACTTTCTAAGGATATTATTAAATATGAACAGAAAGAGCATTCTCTTATATGATTTCTTATATCTCTTTCCTCTTGTTCATTTAATTCTCCATCCATAAAAGCAGCTAACATTTCTTCATCTGGACAATTTTCCAGGTTTTCCTCTGAGATAAAAGAAGATAGAATTTCAAATCCTTTTTTTACCCCTTCTTTATCTAATTTTGCTTTATTCATTGTATTCCTCTGAATGCGAACCAAAAAATATCAAAAATTCTTTTAGGTATTTAATTCTATTTCTTTCATTCTTTAGTCCAAGCCATTCCTTCTCTTCTTCATTTTCAATAAAAAAGTCTGGATATTTAGCTTGTATATACTCATAGATATTCCTTAAACTATTTTTAATTATTTTATATACTTCGTGTTCAGTTATTTTATTTTTCGAAGCAGCTAATAAATCTTCTCTGATGATACTATTATTAATATTTTTTGCAATCTCTTTACCAGACCAGTCTTTATCAGCCATAAAACGAAGAATAAGTTTTTCCAATTTCCCTAATTTCTGACAAGCTTCCCTTATAATATTGTGTTTTTTTATTATTTTTTCTCTAAAAAGCTTACTTATTAATATTTCTGCTGGATCCTCCTGATTTGGTGTACTTAGGATAGTTAAATGATCTTCTTTTCTCTCCTTTTTAATTTCCTTCATCTGAACCTCAGAACTCACTACTTTACCCCTGTGTCCTGCTTTTGCCAGTTCATGCTCTATGTCACTCATTGTCTCTTTTGCCTTTTTAATTGCTTCATTTATTGGAAGACTTAAACTTAAACTCAAATGTGAAGCTATATATTCCACTCCTTTTCCTATTGTCATTAGTCCAAATACTTCTTGGTGCTCAGGGGAAAGTTTCTTTATTGCTACTGGATAATGGCTTATGTAAGGATAACGCTTCTTCTTTTTTCTATACCAATTCATTATAAGGTATTTCTGATGTTTTTCTAATACCATCAAGACATAAGTTTTTAAAGAGGCTATTGCTCTATAGTTAAATATTGGCCCTGATTTCTTTTCAAGATTAAAAAGAAAATTAAAAACATGTCTACGAGCTTCATTAAAATCCTCACAAGAAGAGATTGCTTTTTTGTCTGGACAATATTTGGCCTCATTAGGAATTAAATTACAGGTTTTTTTACAAATAAAGAATGCTTTTTCCATAATAATCTTATTGAGCTTTATATAAAGTTCATTTAGAGCTTGTTCATCTCCTTCCTTTACTTTTTCTACTAAATTCTTCTCTTTCTTATATTTTTCTTTTTCCATTATATTACTTAAACCCAAATAATTTTTCCTTCATTTTATAAAGAAACAATATATTGAGTCAACAACAATTATAAAGGAAACCCTAAAGTTAAGCATCTCGGGATTCATTATTCTTTTTACCAAGATCTTTTCCATAAAAAATAAAATTATTGGGTTTAATAAATAAATTAGAAAATGGAAATTGGAAATTAGAAATTACTAATTACCAGTGGCCAGTTACTAATATTAGGAGGTTTAAAAATGAAAAACTTTAAAATCATCTTCTTAACCTTAACAATTTTATTTTTGTTTCTTTTGACAACAATTACCCAAGCAGGAAATATAAAGCTCAGGGTGATCAAAGACGCAAATGTGAGATTAAAGCCCTTTACAGAAAGTACTGTTATTGCCACAGTGCCTGTTGGAGCAGTCTTAGAGGCAATTGGTAAATCAGGTAGCTGGTATCATGTCAATCTTCCTCCAGATGAGAAAGGATTTGTTATCTCTGGATATATCTGGGAGGAGTTGGTTGAAGTCATTGAAGAAAAGCCAGGAGTGAAGAAAGAGCCTGTTGAAGTAGCCCCTCCACCTGCACCTCCCACACCACCTCAACCTCAAATTGTTCAGCCTGCTCAAAGAGGAATAGGATTTGGAGTGAAACTTTCAGGTGGAATGAATTACTTAGTGATTGGAGACTCGAATGAATTTATGGAAGGAGATACAGATTGGTTCGAAGATCTGGCAATGGCTTATGGTGGCACTACAGATGGTGAATTTAAAAAGATTCATTTAGGATTAGATTTTGAAGGGGATATGATAGTTTATTTAAACCCTCGTTTTGGAATAAGTGTTGGTTCAGGGTATATCTATGGTAAAAAAGGAAAAGATGTAAGCATGATAACTATAACTTGGCCTGCGGAAACAGAAACCGACACTCACGATACAAAAGTGAGTGCTATTCCAGTGAAAATAGGAGTCTATTATTCTTTACCAATGTCTTCTAATGCGCGATTTTTCTTAAACGCTGGAGCAGGCTATTACTTTGCCCGATGGTCTGATTCCTTTCGCTTCGAGTGGAATGGTGATTGGTATACTTCTGATTCTGAAGCAAAAGGTAATGGTATTGGATTTCATGGAGGAGTGGGATTTGAAATTGACATTGCTCGAAATTTTGCTTTTGTAATTGAAGGATATGGAAGATATGCCAAAATAGATGGCTTTGAGGGTAGCCGAAAAAGGAGAAGCTCCGGGGGTTTAAATGAATCAGAGAAAGGAACTCTTTATTATTGTGAATGGCAGGATTTTGGTGATTGGTATTCATGGATAGGCGTAAGAGATGAGGAACCACCAAGTGGGGCTGATATAAGAAATGTAAGAGAAGCAAAAGTAGACTTTTCTGGATTTACAATTAAAGCAGGGATAAAGATTAAGTTTTAATTAAGAAGCAGGAAGCAAGAAGCTGAAGGCAGGATGCAAGATGCTGGAGGAATGTAGCGCGAAGCTTTAGCTTCGCTTACTCAATAAACCCAATTGAGAAGGTGATAAAAATGAGCTAACCAATTAACAAATAAACTCAATGAACTAATTTAAGGAGGTTCAAAAATGAAAAATAAAAGGAAATCCACCTTAAAATCATTGCTAACAAGATTAACGTTGCCTAAGATAATTTATCTACTAGTAACGGTAAGTCTGTTGTTTGGAACGATCCTTGTTCTGCTTACTGGCAAGCAAGCTTCAGGACAAGAGGGCTCTCTAAGTGCTCGGTACGTAAAATGCGGTGTAGCAGTCTTTCGACCTTCTAATCGCATGTGGTACTTTGACTCGCGTCATAATGGCACTACTGACACACGAAGTGGCCCTTGGGGGCTAAGAGGTGATTTGCCGATAGCTGGAGATTTTGATAGAGATAAGGGAGACCGAGTCTTCGATGATGTAGGAGTTTTTCGCCCTTCCACTCGTATGTGGTACTATGACTATGATCACAATGGTACCACTGATGATAGAAGTGGCCCTTGGGGGCAAAGAGGCGATATTCCAATTGTAGGCGATTTTGACAGAGATTGTCGTGCTGATGATGTAGCAGTCAAAAAAGTAAGGGGTCAAATCTTTAACTTTGAGATTTAACCGGTTCATTGAAAATCCAGTGAGAGAGGGGAGTCAATTATTTTGAAAATTGTCAATAAGAAAGATTTGACCCCAATTTTTACAATTTTCTAAAAGGTCTTTTACATAAAAAATAAAATTATCGGGTTTAATAAAATATATGAAAAAGAAATTATGAATTTTGAATGTTGAGTTTTGAATTAAATAAAGTGGACGGTGGACAGTTGCTTTGGAATGGATCCTTTAGGATGCATCAATTGGCACCTTAAAAGGTGCACTCCAAAGCTAAATGTTTTATTTAGCAGGTTGACTTTTATGACTTGGAGTCTGTGACTACAACAATAGTAAGCTGTTTGAAGTGAGCAGCTAACTATAGCTTGCAGTTTGCAGTTTTCGAATCAAAGGAGGTTAGAGAAATGGCCAAACGTATTTTAATTTGTATTTTGCTTTTTAGCTTTTCTTTTCCACTATGGTCAGGACCAAAAATATATTGGCATCTTTCGATTAATAAGGTAAAAAACTACACAGAAGATACTTGTATCATAGGCATACAAGCAGGGCTATATGGCTTTCGAGGAAGAAAAAGTGAATGGGCTTGGTTAAGTTTTGTGGAGATTCCTGGAGCACAAATAAATGCTAATGTGCCACCATTTGAAAGAAGAATTGGTGGCAATTTTAAAGTATACTATCTTGGTTTTGTTCGAGGTGCAGCTTGGAGAGATGAAGGACAATTAGTATGTAGTGATCCATCAGGTTATGATGGAGTCAGAAAAATAGGATGGCGAGAAAGCTGGGCAGACGAAATTAAAGCTTATGGCTTTATAATGTATAACTTGCCTACTAATATGGAAAACCCTGTTTATAGAATAGATGATTTTTGCATTTTTATCTCACCTCCCCAGTATTTAAATGCTCAAGGCAGAATGGTACAATACGTCCCGACAATAGTACCACTTAGTGGTCGAAGAGTCGATGTTCCACCATATATGGTTATTTATGACAGTCCATTCATGGACATAATTACTGACGAAGGTACTCGAAGTGAAGTATATGATTCGCTTTTTAAGTTTGCCTTTCAGTTTGATGAATATGAATTACCTCCTGAAAGCGGAAAGTTGTGGGTTAAACAACCAGATGAGGCTGAGGGGGAAGTATGGTCATGGTATTTCTTTCGGTCAAATAGCCCAACCCATCCTCAATGGAAGCGAAAATTTTAATAATCAAGCGCGTTTGAGGAAATGTTCAAAAAATGCATAAAAAATAAATTTATTGGGTTTAATAAAATAAAGTGAACAAGAAAAAAATTTGGTTACTGGTATCTGATACCAATTATCAATTAACAAATTACAAGTTACCAGTGACCAGTTACTAAAATTATGGAGGTAAGAAATGAAAAAATCAACAAATTTCTCAATTTTTCTTTTGGTTTTATTTGCATTTCTCGTATTTTCAGGATGTCCAATTCAAATGCCAACACCACGAGCACCTGAGCCTCCTCCACCACCTGAAGAGGAGCCTGAATCAGCTGAGCCTGAATCAGCTGAACCTGAACTTGTGCTTCATCCGTCACTACAAGTGCTAGCTTCTCCCGACTTGTATGTTTCTGAGTTCAAGCTTAAACCAGAGGTTCCAATTCAAGGCGAGCGAGTTGGAGTACGGATTGGTGTTTATAATAAAGGTAAGAAACGGGCAGGGGCTTTTACAGTTCAATGGTGGGCAGGTGAGAACTATCGCGAGCCCGCACATGAGTGGAGAATTGGAAGCATGGCAGCGCGCGGTGGAAGAATACTAACTTATACTTATGAGGGATATCCTAGTTGGTATGGCCGATTGATTACAAAAGTAGTCATAGACCCCTTTAATGAAGTTAGAGAATCCGACGAAGAGAACAACATTTTCAAAACCCAGATTAGTGTCAGGAAACAGGCTGCAACTCGTGTAACTCTACCACCAGTAGGTCCTCTACAACAAGCTCGCAGTGTCGATTTGAGATGTCGAATAACCGACAAAGAGCTTAAGGTGGCTTATTTTAAAGATTTCAGATGGCGTATTAAGTTTAAAGTTAAAGTAACTGGCGAAGGTTTTAGAGAAACGCTTAGAGATGTGTATGTTAGGTATGCATTGTATAAATCAGCCGGAAGCAATCGTTATGAACGTTCTTACAGAATTGGAAGCCTTTCTCCTGGTGAGGAACATTCACATTCAGTTGATCTTAAATGCGGTGACGACGGTTCTAAAAGGAGAAGACCGAGACTGGAAGAGGGGCGCTACTATATTAGAGTTGAAGTAGATCCTGGCGATAATCACCGGGATAGAAACCGGGCAAATAACATGGATAGTTGGCATTTCACCCTGAGAAAATAATGCGCATAAAGTGTTTCAAATAATCTTAAATAGAGGTAGATTGATGATAAAGGGAAGACCTTCATTTCGGTTGGTTTTAAGCCTGGGGATTATACTTATGCTCTCTCTTGGATGCAAAAGTCCCGCGGGACCGGATGATGAAAATGGAAACGGCACGGGAGGAGAAAGAGATGTTTATATGTGCGGTCGTTCTGTCATGGAAGGGTGGTTCGTTCATTGGGGTTGGGATTGGAATGAGAGCCATCCTGTCAAGCATGGTAGATTTAATCTTTATTATCGCCCCATCGAAGGTCCCTGGGGTGGTACCACCATGCAAGATAGTGTCAGAGAAGTTGTCAATAATATTCCTAATGAGAAGTATCCTATTGTCTTTTTTAAATTCTGTTTCGTGGATTTTGAAGGAGGCTCACAATCTCAAGCTCAAGCTAATCTAAATAGAAATAAAAATATTGTGAAAGAAGTCTATGATATTGTAGTTCAGCAACATGGATATAAGTTAATAATTGGCAATGCCTTACCAATGACTGCTAACGATACGGATTCATACTTAGTTTGGAATCACAAGCAATACAACCAATGGCTTGTAGACTTTAAAAATCAACATCCTGGAAAGGTGTTTATTTTTGATATGTACTCTATTTTGACCGATCCTGATGGAAACCTGCGGTCAGATTATGCTGTTGACGAATGGGATTCTCACTTAAATGAAGCAGCGTACAATGCCCTTGATACACCATTTTTCCAATTATTGGAAAATAATTTTTAAACCTGAAATGAGAAGCAAAAAATGAAGAAAAATGTTTTTTTATCTTTATTAACAGTGAGCATACTGGTTATTATTTTCAGTGCTACTACTGCTGATACTGATAAGAATACTAATACTACCACCGATATCTCCACCCACCTTATTCAACCATCAGACTTAGTCTACCAAGGAGCATTTAGGTTACCTGCTGGAGACGGCTCCGATGAAAGAAGTTGGAGCTGGGGTGGGACAGCCATGACTTATTATCCTCATGGTGATCCTACAGGTCCCAATGATGAATATCCTGGCTCTATTTTTGCCACTGGACATGAACAGTATCAATATGTTTCAGAAATAAGCATACCTGTTCCTGTTATTTCTTCAAGTAAAAACTTAAGTGAACTAAATACAGCCAAGAGTTTACAAAGTTTCCAAGATATCAGAGGTGATTTTCTTGGTGATTATGTTGAACTTCCTCGAGTAGGCTTAGAATATCTACCTAAACAGGGCAGTCAAACATCAGACAAAATTCATTTTGGCTGGGGGCAGCATTTCCAAGAAGAATCTGATGTTACTCATGGCTGGTTTAATCTAAATCTATCCAACCCTCAAAGAGCTGGTGGATGGTATATTGACAATCAATCACCTTACAGTGTAAATGATTATATCTTTGAAATCCCAAGCTCCTGGGCTAACTCTAACACACCTGGAAAACTACTGGCCACGGGAAGATATCGTGATGGTGGTTGGTCTGGACAAGGCCCATCTCTTTTTGCCTACGGTCCCTGGAATGAAGGAAACCCACCTGCACATGGCACAAGATTAGATGCCATCACCTTACTTAAATATGATAGCTCTGAAGAAGTTGATGCACTCTATGACAGCAGTGCCCATACCATGAAGAACTATCACCATTCTGATGAATGGTCTGGTGGAGCATGGCTTACTGCTGGTGATAAATCCACGGTGATATTTGTTGGTACAAAAGGAATTGGAAAATATTGGTATGGATTCTCAGATGGAACTGTATGGCCGGATGAACCTCCTTATCCTGATATACCTGATCCTCCTCACAATGACAGAGGTTGGTGGAGCAGCAGATTTGAGGCACAGATTATTTTCTATAATCCAGATGATTTAGCTGATGTGGCTCAAGGAAGAAAAAAGTCTTACGAACCCCAACCTTATGCTACATTAAATATCGATGAATATTTGTATAATATTGAAAAAGTACCAGGGCTTGATATTAAGCTACAAAAATACCGCCTTGGTGCAGCTTGCTTTGACCGCAAAAGGGGCTTCCTCTACATCTTTGAATTTAGAGGAGATCGAGAGAACGAGAGACCTCTGGCACATGTTTGGAAGATAAATACTAAGAAAAGGAAAAAAATAGTTGGAAGAAGATAAAAAATGGAGCGCATGCCTTAGGATGTATCAGATGCATCCTAAAGGATACATTCCTAAGTATCCAGCTTCACAAGCAAGGGCACTTTTGGAAAAGAAAATTCCAGGTGCTTCTCCTCGTACGCTGAAAACAAGTGCACTTACTTACCTGGAACCAAATAGAACAATAAGATTAGTGCATACTCGGGTGAAGTGTCAGTTTATGAATTTTTAACACCACCCTCCTTTTGGATTTAATCAGTTACTCAAACAATATCTCTTTAAAGATAAAATGTCAATCATTTTAACTTGCAAGGTTTGAATTATTATAGTATATTCAAGGCTAATGTATGGGCTGTATAATTTTCTTCTTTTTATAGCCTTAATTATTTACTTTCCTTATTTCTTTCTGAAAAATAGATTA
This sequence comes from Candidatus Aminicenantia bacterium, assembly GCA_046760445.1. Lineage (GTDB taxonomy): Bacteria > Acidobacteriota > Aminicenantia > JdFR-78 > JdFR-78 > JBHIEE01. Next base: position 60 of record JBHIEE010000053.1, on the reverse strand, counting down.
ATCAGAAAAATGCCATTAAACTTGATGGCTCGAATAAAAAATAATTTATCAAAAAATGAA
>JBHIEE010000052.1:0-18232 GCA_046760445.1 Candidatus Aminicenantia bacterium | reverse complement strand
CTTTGAAGGTTCCCCATCCTTCCCATTCTAAGATCACCCATTCGCCATCCTCAAATAGGTTCACTATTAAGAAGCCCGCATCAGGAAAAGCCTGAAAAAAGTCTCGAAAACTTTCGTATATCGCATCCTCTCCTGTGATAGGCTGATCAGGAACCTGAAAGTTTGTGGCATCAGGTGCATACAACTCTTTTAAAGCTTTAGCATCTTGTCTATTGAATAACTCAGTCCACCGAATAATGATTTCCCGTGGTGATTTATTTTGAATCATTCTAATACCTCACTTTAGGAAATAGCATATTAGTGCAGATTCGTGAAAATCGTTAATCCGCTGATTCCGTAAAAAAACTCCTCTATTTTTTGTATTATTTTCCATTGAAGAAATTAACCCTTCTCTATTAACTGAGAGGCTCCATTGGTAGGTCTCGTTTGAAAAGTTTTTAAAATAATATCACGTGTCATTTAAGCTGATGAATTATTCCATCGCAAGTGACAAGATAGATCGAATGAAAGAATTCGCATCCTGAGCAAAGCAAAAGAGCTTCTTGGAAGTCCTTTATACTTGCGAATAAATAACGATTCAGTAAAAGTAACATCTTTGGTCGAGGTTCGTGGAGCAATTTATTTCTCTTATCATCAATAGCTCGTTGTAAAATAAGGCGAGCGTGTTTACATATTTCATCGTGCCACTTCGCGCCGTGGGTTATCATATGGGTTATTCTTGCCCCATCTCCGCTTAGCTTCTTACATTCCATGCGCACCTTGCCCTTTCGAAAGAGTTGAAAGTAAGGGGTGGACTCCTCTTGGCGGGTTTCGGAAATAAACTCTTCAATTGCTTTAATTAAATTACTTTTTATTTTGTTGAAGTTTGGAATGGGCTTATTAAGGTCAATGGACACAAGATAGGTACCGTTGAGTATTTCCTTTTGAAGAGTAAAAGTCTCTATTTCAGATACAAAACGATACAGCGTCATATGGGCTGTAAGAATAGGCTGGAGTTTGCTTGTTTTGGGGCTTGGTATTAACTCTGATAATGTAGTAATTTCCACTGCAAATTCTGTTCCGTCAAGAGTGATATAAAAATCGGGTGGTTCGTCACCTGGTCGGGTAACTACTGAATGGCCTTGTGAACGAAGAAACTCTATCAGAGCTGACTGACAAAATTCTTCGTCACGTTTCATTCTTGCTCTCCGGTTAAGAAAGTCTAAGAGTAAGATTTGGAGAAAGAATGTCGGAACAAACCTTTAATGGAGATTCTCATAGATATTATCAATCTCTTCCTGTAATTCAATCGTTAATCGGAGGGCTTTGGCTACTTTCATATACTGGTTAATCTCATCAAGGGATAGTTTTCGGGCTTTTCGGTCTTTTAGGTATTTTTGCATTATCTGATAGGCGCCGATTCGGTATTGCCAGACTTGATTGGAGACGCCTTCAAAATATTGGTTTTTATTGATATAAACTCTTTTGGTTTTTTCGTCATAGCTAACTTTTTCTACAATATTAGAGCCACTCTCTGGAAAGCCGATTTCAGTTTCTGAGAGAGCTGGATGTCTGAGTAAATGAACATCAACAAGTTCTTTACCAAGATTGCTTAAAATTTTAAAAAGTTTATAATTTGTAAGCAAAGGAATCCTTGGAAAATCTATTTTTAGGAATTCTTCATATCGCTTTCGATATGCCGAAGAATAATGCACAGCGTAAATATAATAAAAAATTTCTTCAGGAGATGGTTCTTTATTCAAAGTTTCTTTTATGGCTTTTAAAAATTCAGGCGTAAAATTAGGAATGCGTTCTTGTTTAGAAGTCTTTTCATCAAAAATTTGCCCTTCTGAGTTATCCAGGTAGAGATAGAGCGGGAAAAAGTAAGTTTGGTCAGCAACAGAATGAATATCTCCCATTAAAGCTACGACAAAGGCTCCAAAATTTTTAGTTCCCGGATATTTTCGACTTGTAGCTATAGCTATATTTTCATTTAGAAGATGTTTCATTACTCTCTTAAAAGGCCTTGCAATTATGGCATCTGAATAATAAATCCATCTCTGATCAAAGGGGTGATAACAGTATTTTTCTATCATCTCATCAATATTCTCTTTTTTTACTGACTTTCTTGCTTGTGTAAGAATCCATTCGTAAGTATCGTCTATTCTAAAAGTTCTTTTAATAAATTCATCAGGTAGATTCAAGTTTACAAACTGATAAAAATTTGTTCTAAGGATGTTCCTTTCAAAGTTAACCGCAAGATTATCTCTTTTACTCTGTACTCCAGAGCTATATTCCTTGAAAATCTCTGTCACTTTCCAGAATTTCTTGTACTCTTCTAATAAAGCGAAATCTTTGGGAACAAAGAAATAATAAGGTTCTACTGGTTCAAGTTTTTGCCATTTGATTGTTTTTACATCATTTTTGAAAAGATAATCATACTTCTCGCTTCTCAGTCCCCAAACATCAGCATAGAATACTTTAGCTAATTTCTTTTCACTCATATCACTTCAATCCCTTTTGTTTTAACCTCATCTCCAATAAATGTGCCCTTACCTTTTGAATTGAACTCTTCTTGGGTATATCCTATGGCTTCGATTGGTTCCATTATTCTGGCTTTGGCAAGGGCAAGCCCAATAGTTTCTAATCTCTCTAATAGATTCATACCTTCAAAATCTTTGGAAATTACCGCTACATCAATATCACTCCCTTCCCTTGCTTTTCCAGTGGCATAAGAGCCATATAGAATCATCCTTTCTACTCTAATACCTATTTCTTCAAGAGCAGATTCGAATTCTTTTAAGATTTGAAGGATTTTTTTATCCATTCAAAAGCCTCCTTTGTCTGAATCAAATAGTTTTTTGCAGCTTTCTGGTCATAACTTTCGAGGAGTTCGCCAAAATCTTCTGGATACCGAGTTGGAATGCTCACATCACTCAATTTGCTTAAGAAATTGAATATATCTTCAGGTGGTTCAAGGCCGCTTAATTTTATGAGATATCTTAAATTATGTGTCTTTGGTGGCGTTTTACCTGTAATCTCCTCTACTTTAGCTTTTAATATTTTCTCTAAGGCTAAATGACACATAAATATTGTGTATATATATCTTCCAGCATTGAACATGTGTTCTGCAGTTTCAAAGTCATATTTCGCTGAATCAACCCAATTTTTAATTTCTTTTTTCATTTATTTTACCCATATTCTTTATTAACCACAGAAGTCACAGAGAACATATAACTATAAAAACATTTAGCAGTGTTTTTATCTATGTTAAAATTTTTCAATGTATCCAATATTTGTTTCATTGTCTTTAACTTAAATAAAAGCATGTATCTGAAATAAATTCAATGATTTCTCATTATATAAAAGATAATTTTCAATATTGTGTTCTCCTCCGAGTAAACGGGGAGAACACAGAGAAAATAAATCTCTGTGTTCTCTGTGGTTTTAAGTTTCATGTTGTTTTTTATACTTCAAAAACAATACTATTGCAACGCCCTGCTGGATGTCAAAGACATTTTCATCCTTTCTACCTTCAGGTGTTCGCTCTCCGATTCTTGAAGAGCCGTGTAAATTTAAAATATAAATCTCATCAAATGTTTCTAAAAGTTTTCTCCTCATTCCCCGATGGATTATTCCAGAAAGATAAGAATTGTTGGTTATAAATCCCAAAATTCCTTTGCCAGCCTGCTCTATTTTCCAGTGAGCAAATCGAATGAATTTTATGTAATCATCAGAAAGTGGTTGGATATTTCTTTCTTCTCTTACATCTTCTTTATAGTCATTCATTAAGTTTTCAATGAACTCTGACTTGTTTTCTGAACTCACTGAATAAGGAGGATTACCCATAACAACCAAAATAGGAACTTCTTCCTTTACCCTCTTTGCTTCCTGACCTTCTTTAGCTAAATCAATGAGAAAACTTATTTGCTTAGGTTCTTTCATCTCGAGGGTATTAGTAAGATAAAATTGAAATCGCTCCTTTTCCTTGAATTTATAACCCATCTCTTCCAAAATCATAGAAACCTTGAAATGTCCCACTGTATAGGGAGCCATAAGAATCTCAAAGGCATAGAAATGAGGGAGTATATGTTCTTCAATATAAGGTTTAATTAGTCCTCCTTTTTTCCTTTCTTCTAATTCTTTTTGAACTTGTTTGATTGCTTGAACAACAAAGGTTAAAGTTCCTGCAGCAGGGTCAAGAAGAGTAACATCCTGAGTGGCAAGTCCATCGGGCTTTCCAAATTTTTCTTTTAAAAGTTTATGAATTGACCTTACAATATAAGAAACCACAGGTAGAGGAGTGTAATAAACTCCAAGCCTTTCTCTTTCTTCTGGATTGTATGTGGAAAGAAAAGTTTCATAAAAATGAATCACCGGGTCTTCCTCCCATCGAGTAATTTTAAATTCTTTAAGAATTGATGTGATATCTGCTTTTCCAAGCACCTGAGTTACATCATCAACAATCCAGGCAAGGGATTCAGGGAAATGGGGTCCAGTGAAAGAGTAAAAAATTTCTTTAAGTAAAGGTAAGCTTTCAGGAATAAATTTCCAAGCTAATTCTCTTTTGAATTTACCTTCAGTGAGGGCTCTCATCCGGGCAGCAAAAAGTCCATAGGTGATGGTCTGAGCATATAAATCAGCAAATCTTTCTTTGGTCAGAGTCTCTATAAGTTCTTCTTGAAAAGCTTCGTAAAATCTCGTAACCTCTGGGTTTGCTCTTAAAAGCTCTTCCTGTAAAATGTGTTCCAAAAATCGAGTTCTCTTAGCAAGTTCCACAGAAAGTTCGGATGATTTTTGAATTTCAGGTGTGGAGAAAGAAAAGAATTTTTCAAGGAATTGAAAAAATTCTTCTAATTTCTCAGGAACAGGAGGATGCTCTAATCTTTGCAAAGTAAATTGACGACCAACCTCTACTTTGTCTATAAGATTTCCATATCTGTATAACCTGAATTCCAAGAAATTGGTTAAAATTAGATTTGGAAGAGAATCACGATATCTTTTCAGTTGTTCAGAATCCTCAATATTTAGTAGATGTTCATCAGGAGTTTTAGCCTCAATGTAACCTATAATTTCTCCATTCGTTCTAATCAGAAAGTCAGGAATACCAACTTTTGTCTTCTTTGGTTGAACAAGCACACCCGCTTCATCTTTCAAGCTAAATAGATTAGAACATTCCTCTATAAGTATTTTTAAAGAGCCATAGAAGCTTTCCTCCCTGAAATTGCGCGATATATAAATCTTATGGATTTCTTTGAAATAAGAATTAAGAATTTTATTAAGTTTTTCTGTTTTTTTCATTTATATCTTCTTAAATTTTATATTCCATTTTTAAGAGGAATTTCCAAGCTGGGATAATAGAAATTCTGCCCCAATCGAAGTTTAGTTCTTCCTCAAAGTCTTCAGAGATAATATATCCTTGTTTAACTCCATATTTTTTCATAAAACTTCTTACTCCTCTTAAATCTTTTGGATAAATTTTATTAGAATACTTTATCTCAAGAGGAATACCTGGTCCTTCAACTTTAAGGTCCATAGAGATTTTTTGTGGTTCAAGGATAATATCGACTTCTTCCTTGCTTGCTGAGCGATAAAAGAAATCCCCATCTGTTAGACTTACGAGAAGATTTTCTATTACCTTGCCTTTAGTCCCAGGAGAAGGCTGACCAGCTAAGGCAAGGGTTAAAGCAGGATAAGTCAAATAGTATTTCTTCAATTTCTTTTCACTGGTTAGAAAATTGGGAGAGAAGCGATAAAGGGATTTCAAAAGAAGACACCATCTTAGATATTCAAAATACTGGGCAATTGTTCTCTGATCCCTTTTGAGATCATTACCTATGTTTTTATATTCAACCAGCATTCCTGGCTGAGAAGCTATGATATTTAAAATTCTATAAAGCAAGGAAGTATTGTTAATAGTAAAATGTTCTGGAATGTCCCTGTAGATAACTCTTTCAATGATACTCTCCTTAAAGTATCTTCTGATAATTTCAGGATTTTCTTCATTGACCATCTCAATGAATCCAGAATTATTAAGATACAAATCAAATTCTCGCATAAGTGTATCTTTAAAAATATCTATTCTTTTCTCCTCATAAGCGACTTTTCTAAATTTGATATACTCTGGAAAATCTAAAGGATGGATTTCAAATTCGAAGCTTCTCCCTGCCAAACTTTCCTTTGCTCCTTTGATTAGTCCCAAGGACGCAGAGCCAGAAATGAATATTTTTAAATTTGGATAGAGGTCATAAATAATCTTTATTTTGTTTGGCCAATTTTTAAGTTTTTGGATTTCATCAAAAAAAAGATAGCATTTTGTCTTCATAAGATCTTCTTTCAATATTTCTTTAGCATAAAACTGGAGAATCTCGTCAGGCTCCTCAGTCATTTCATCGAATGAAAAATATAAGATTCGATAAGGAGAAATGTTCTTTTTTCTGAGGAGGTAATTAGTCAATTGATAAAAGAGTGTAGTTTTACCAACTCTTCTCAATCCTTTTAAAACTATAATTTGCCTTTTGTCTAAATAAGGAAGAATCTCTCGCAATACTTTTCGAGGTTTACCTAAAAAGATTGAATCGACTTGTCCGTCTCTCCACCAATGATTAAATCTTAATAAATTCATAATTTAATTACCTTGCAATGTAATTATTTTTATCTTTTAATTACATTATAATGATATTATTTTCATTGTCAAGATTTTTTCTGCATTGAATAAATTTAGAATTTCGATTCGAAAATTATAATGCATCAAATTTTTTTTATTAGTCGCGGGCGTAATAGAACAAAATATTAAATTACTATGACTCTAAACTTTTCAAATTATTCAAAAAAGTGATCCAGCAGTTTGGTCACATACGACTTTCGTGTTTCTGCATTTTCAAAATTGATATTGGCAAAAGCTCGGAAAATTTTAGGCATAAGTGCAGGAATCATAATCGCGGATATGACTTGCACTATAGTTATTTTGAGGTCTTTCCCATTATTTTTTGGTTTTAATCCTTTTATCCTATTCGTAAGATCCGCAAGGAATACATTGAACCGCCGGACAGAGAGAGTATTATAATTATTTTCCATAAGAGGATTGTAGAAATGCGCTTTGGTTATGCCTCGCCATTTGAACATACCGTCCATTAGGGCTGTGAAAAATGCTTGTAAACGAGCACGGGGAGCCAAATCTTCTGAGTCAAGCAATTCCTCAGGCATCTTCGACATTTCATCAAGTGTACGCTTAAGCGCTTCATCCACAAGCTTTTCTTTTGTTCCAAAATAGTAATTGATCGCAGCACTATTAACCTTGGCTTCCTTGGCAATACCTCGAATGGTAACGCCCTGAATTCCTCCTTTCTCTATGCAATTAATTGTCGCAAGGATTATTTTTTCTCGTGTAGGTATCTTTTTGATGCTCATTCTGTCTGCCTCTTTTTGTTTAAAATATGAGATTTAATCATATGATTTAATCCACATTATATATTATTATGGTGCACATCACAAGTCCTAAGAGAATATTTAACACTTAAATATATCCTGCCGACTGGATTATAATTTTTATCTTTACTTGACATATTATTTTTTCTTTTTTAAAATAAACATATGATTAAAACAATTGTTTAATAATGATGATTAAATCGAATGAACAAAAAACCAAAGAGCTATGTGGAAGTTATGGAAAGAAAGCTAAATGATTACTTCGAATAGGGAAGAATAAAATGAGAAAGATAATTTTGTATTCATTTATTTTAACTCTCATACTCATTGTTCCCTTAGTATTTAGTCTCGGATACACAAAAGATGCAGCAGATTCAATCCCTCAGAAAGGAATCATTAAAGGACGAGTCATTGACAGAGAGGTTAAATCACCGATACCAAATGTGAAGGTTAAAGTTGTTGGCACAACGTTTGAAGCTTTTACTGGCGCGGATGGAAATTTTACCATTTCTGATATCCCAGTAGGGAATTATATTCTGGAATTCTCTAATCGTTTTTACATCACACGACTTAAAACTGATGTGATTGTTAAATCAAAGCGAATTACCTATGTTGAGGTAGAGCTTGAGCTGGTTGATGTCGTGCATTTAGAGGAAAAAATAACTGTCACTTCTGGATATTTCTCTACATCTGAACAACAATCAGTTAGTGTGTCTGGTTTTTCAAATGAAGAAATACGAAGATCAGCGGGGTCAGCTGGAGATGTGAGCCGAATTATCAGTAGCCTTCCAAGCATTGCCAGAGTCAATGATATGATGAATTTTCTGGTAGTCAGGGGAGGAAGTCCAGTAGAAAATGCTTTTTATATTGATAATATCGAGATTCCCAACATCAACCATTATCCAATGCTTGGATCAACAGCTGGAGCGATTGGTCTTTTAAATGTTGATTTTATCCAAGATGTTCATTTTTATTCAGGAGGATTTTCCCCTATCTATGGAGATTGTCTCTCCTCGGTTATGGATATTGCCTTCCGCGAAGGCAATCACAATGAATATGACTTTCAAATAGGTTTAGATATGATGGGGGTTGGTCTGGTTACAGAAGGGCCTTTGGCGAAAAACAAAGGTTCTTGGATGTTTTCAGCCAGGAAAAGTTATTTGGACCTATTGATTGATCTTATGGGATCAGGGGTACCTGTCACATGGAGCGACTTTCAAGGGAAACTGAATTATGACCTTTCCAGAAGAAGCAAATTGACTATTCTTGGTGTTGTAGGGGTTGACGAGAGTGGTACTGACAAGGAAGACGCTTTAAGAGATGGTGAGAGTTACTATGGTGGTCTTAACACCACAGAATACACTATCGGGGTCAATTGGTTTGCTATGTGGAACTCAAGCGGCTACTCGAATACATCGATTTCCCTTTGTTCCACTAAATACCAAGATGCTTTTTTTCACACGGTCTCGGAAGAACTGGCAAGGGAAGGCAAAAACCCGGAACAGGTTTTCACTTTGAGAAATATCAACTATTATCGATTCAACGAGACAAACAAAGTCAGTTTTGGATTCGAAATAAAGCATCTTACCACCGACTATGACTATTTTCTGGGAGAATACACCGATTTCTTGGGAACCATGTATCCGGATATTTTCAAGGATATCCGGGTATCCGCAGACAAATATGCCGTTTTTGCCAACCATACCTGGAATCCTTTTCCTAAATTTGCTTTAAACACGGGAATGCGAATTGATTATTTTACCTATAATCGAAATACTCGCTTCTCACCCAGATTTTCCTTATCCTACAAGATTTCAAATAAGACATCATTGAATGCTGCGGTTGGTGTTTTTTCTCAGCATTTACCTCTGATCCTTTTGCTTCAGAACAAAAGTTACAAAGAGCTGAAAGACCCAGTGGCGTATCATTTTGTTCTGGGATTTCGCCATTTCCTCTCAGAAAATACGAGACTTACCATTGAGGTATATGATAAAGAGTATGATAATTTCCCACTCGACCCGGCTCAACCATCCCTGTTTATATTCGATGAAGTATTTTATGGTGGTTTTTTCAACGACCACGAGAGGCTTGTAGATACCGGGAGGGCTCGTTCCTACGGAATTGAGTTCATGATTCAGAAAAAATTGGCTGATAAGCTTTATGGAGTAATCAGCGGCTCTTATTTTCGGGCACTATATCCGGGCCTCGATGGGGTTTGGAGGAACCGAGTTTATGACAACCGATACATTTTTTCTGTCGAAGGGGGCTACAAACTCAACAAATACTGGGAATTCAGTTTAAAATGGAATTATGCAGCCGGGGCGCCCTATACACCCTTTGATATTGAGGCATCGAGAACTATCAATAGCGGCATCTTTGATTGGAAGCGTATAAATGGAGAGCGTTTGCCGGCTTATCATTCTTTAAGTATTCGTTTTGATAAACGTTTTTATTTTCAATCCACCAATCTGATAATTTACTTCAGTGTCTGGAATGTTTTTAATAGAAAAAACGTATTTTCGTATTACTGGAATACTATTGAAAAAAAACCTGATAAACTCCTCGGGTTACCTTTACTACCAGTTTTAGGTGTCGAATTTGAGTTTTGAATTGATGCTATTAATATACATAACCTGCTATAGAAAATAAAGTAAGATTGTTAATCCAGATTTCGAGGAGTCTTCAATATCAATATTTTTAATTTTAATTCCATTGCAATTTTACTATTTTGGTCTTAAAGTATTCTTAATTAAAGGAATTAACTTTAGTATTTAAATTGCAATCTTTGATTTTTACTTTGTCATTTTGCATTTTTATCTTTGAATTTTAAATTTTGAATTTGTTCAATCGGGCAGTTTTCCCCTCACTCCCAATTATTTTTTATTAATAAAATTCTTCTTCTTACTTATGACTTGGGGTACAGCAGGGCATTTAATAAGAATTTGTAAGTTCCGTGAGCTTGGGCCCGATGCTGAGAGCGGATGCCAATTAAAACAATTCTTCCTTTCTTATATTTAGTATCCACTACCGCAGCCTTGCGAGCAATCTTTTCTTCACCCAATAACCACCCACTTAGAAGAATGTTTTCTTCCGGGAAACTGGCTACTACTTTTCGATCCCACTCCCCTGAAGGTACCCAGGTATTCATTGCCAGGCTGTTAGCGAACATAGCAGCTGCTTTTTCGGGCATACCGTAGCCGATTGGCGTGTTAGGATCAACTTTAATTTTCAGGATAGATGTCGGGCAGAAAAACTTAGATTGGTCTACTTTCTCCAAAGCATTGCTGGCTGGAGCCTCGAATTCCTTAAAAACCAATTCACAGGCTTGATTAAGAGTGACAAGGATTCCTCCTTCTTCCACAAATTTTTTTAAAGCTTCAATTCCTTCTTTGCCAATACCACCTTCGTATTCTGGAGGAAGAGGAGTGAAGTATCTTGCCCACCATAAGTCAGGTTTCGGTTTGCCTTTTTTAATTATTTCATAAGATTCGCTGGCAAAAATTATTACATCGAATTTAGCTTTCAATTTCTTTTTAGCCTCTTTAAAATCTTTGTTGTGAAGAGTGGTGTAGGGTATTCCTAAATCATCTAAGATGTAACGAGTCCAGCCTTCATCCATATTGGATGCCCAGGATTGATAAAGCCCGATGCGCGGATTTTTCAAGGCAGCTGTTTTAATGCCTGAAATACTAACAAGACCATAAACTGGCAAATGCCATTTTTCTAATAAAGAAGATAGAATTTTTTGGATTTTGGGATTATTTTTAATGATAAAACTTCCTGGCGCAGCTGAGTAAGAATCAAATTTAATCGCCTCTTTGGAGCGAAAGATTTCTGCCTTCTCTTTTAAAAGAGCAAATACTACCGCGAATGAATTATTTAATCGGGAATCCAGAACTATATAATTAGGTGGACCTTCAGGAAAAACAGATTGAGGATAAGGTACTTTATCCAGTTTTTTGAGCTTGACAGTAAAAGGATGTTCAATTTGATCGCAGGTTACTCCCATCTGGAGGGGTAGAGTCCATCCAGCATTATCATAAGGAGGAATAGGAGGACCACCTTCATATTCACGGAGGTCAGGATACTTTTGTTTTTCAAGTAAAGCCTGGGCATAAGGCTTATAAGGTTGTGACATTAAAACAACAAAAGAACCCGCTGGGTATTTTTTCTGGTCAGCTATAAAATCTTCCAGAGCCTGATGGATTTCTACTCCCCCGAACATAAGGATATCAAACATTTTTAGAGCAGTTAGATAATCGTGCTGATTCTTAGGAATAACAAAGGCAAAGGGTTCACCTGGTTCCCTGTTTTCGATAGAATTTTTATACATCTGATAGAAATTGTATAAAAAGTCTTCTTTACGCGAATAGGCTGTCTTGATCAGGCTGAAAGTAAGAGCTAACTCGTAGTCTACAATATCTCTCAGCCTCCACCAGCCACCTGGCCAGGGATGGGGAAAGTTTATTCGCTTTTCATAATATGATTTTGGTATTTCTGTTGGTTCAATATAAATGGGAGTAGCGACTTTTACACTTGCCAATTCACTGAGTAAACCCACTACATTATGAAGCCAGGAAGTATCATCGCAAGCACCAATCCACCAGCCGGTGAAGCTTCTTCCATAGACGACTCCTTTGAAGCCAAGTTTTTCCAGATCATAAGCCATATTTGTGCCACAGAGAGCTACTGACCTCCATAATAAAGGTTGAATATTCCGTTCCGGTGGATCCATAAAAGGAGGTATAAATAGCCTTGCCCCAGTAGAACCCATCTGGTGTTCATCAATGTGAATTTGAGGAAGCCAGTTATGATAGAGAACTTTCGTTACGGCTTTCGTCTCAGCGAGATTAAACATAAACCAGTCGCGGTTGTTATCATGACCTGCATAATGATGATAAAGCCAGGGCATTCTTCCCCCTTCATATTTAGTGCCAACATATTTCCTGTACCATTCAGTAACCATTTGTTGACCGTCGGGATTGGTGGTAGGAATAAGGAGCACGATTACTTCATCCAGGACTTTATCAGCTGGGAATGGTGTCTGTCCAGTGACAAGCTTATAGGCCAACTCCATTGCCATTTGTGAAGAACCGATTTCCGTAGAATGTATGTTACAGGTGATCAGAAGAATTACCTTGCCTTCCTTCGCCAATTGTTGGGCAGATTCAGGTGAAAGTGTTCGTGGATCTCTAAGTTTTTTTACTATATCTCTATAGTAATCCAGTTTGGCCATATTTTCTTCAGAAGTAATAATAGCTATAATCATAGGCTTCTTAAGGGTAGAAAGGCCTATTTCTACTAATTTGAGTTTAGGTGATTCTTGGTCAAGTTTCTGAAAGTAACTCATAATCTGGGAATAATCAGCCAGCTTGCGATCAGCCCCAACCTTAAATCCTAAAAATTCTTCTGGTGGGGTTTGCGCCCATAAAGGGATAGAGATAAATGTTAAAAAAACAAAAAAGACAATCAGAATTACAAATAATCCTTTAATTTTTTGTTTCATAAAAACCTCCTTTTCTCTAAATTTTATTCTCCTAAAATTTTCCCTGTCAAGCACAAAAAATTTTATTTTAAAAAGACTTATTCCAACTTAATAACTTCTTGATATTAACCATCATTTTGACTTTTGACCTTTGATTTTATCTCTCAGCCAGCCTATTTTAATTTCTTTCTTCTGGTCACGAGGAGTGTAGGGTTTAATGTCAATGATTGGCGTTCCTTCTATCATATCTATTCCTTTTACTTTCAAAATATTTCCTTTTCTTTCTACTAACTCAACTATTGTCATTCCTATTGGATTTGGTCTATATGGTGATCTTGTTGTAAATACTCCCCTTAATTCATCATCAAACAAGGGTTTTGTATAAAGCTTATACCCTTCAGATTTATGAAATATAAATATCACTATCAAATGAGAAAAACCTTCGATATCTTTTAACCCTCCCTCATATTTTTTAAAAATTTCGAGTTTGCCCTCGACTGAATCAAATCCTCCTGGGTAAGCATACTTTTCTTTGGGAATATCTTCTTTTCTTTTAAAAGGAGAATGAACAATTCCTATTGTCTTTAATTTAATTTCCATTTGTCTCTAATTTTTCAAATTTTAACTTTGTTCTTAAATCTTTTATTTTAGAAGAACATTCAGGGAAATAAAAAAGATGAGTTAAACAGTTGCAGTCCGATGAACCAAATCCTTTTATAGGGTGAAAAGAGAAATCAGAATAATTCTGAATCTCCATTGCAGTTTTACATTCAACAGATTCGTCTTTTTTTAACCATACCTCTTCAATTTCTGCTTCCCTCAGCAGGTAATCTATATGCCAGAATAGTTTCTTCTCATTTCTTAAATGCCGTCTTATTCGGGTTTTAAAACCAGCTTGAGCTGAACCAAGGTAGAGATAAATTCCAGGTTTAAAAATCATCATTCCTAATTTGCCAACTTTAATTTTTTTAGGTTCTTTTAAATTTATCAGTAATATATAAATTACTTTTTTTTCTTTTATTCTTCTCACTTTTTACTACGTGATTAAAATATTAATCCAGATAAGTAAGCCATTTCTCATATTCCTTTATTTTGCCTCTCACTGCCTCTTGATAGACCTTTGCTAAATGCGAAGTGATTTCACCTGGTTTTCCTTTTCCAATAATATACTCCTTTTTCTCTGTTTTAGGCGCTGAGTCATCTGTTACTTTGGTAATAGGGGCAATTTCAACTGCTGTTCCAGAGAAAAAAGCTTCATCTGCATTAAAAAATTCCGCTCTTGTTATATGGCCAATTTCTGTAGCATAACCTAAATCCGTGGCGATTTCCAAGAGACTTGTCTGAGTAATTCCTTCCAGGATAGATTCTTTTTTGTCGTTTGTTTTAACTCGACCTTCTTTCACGATTAAAATATTTTCTCCTGGCCCTTCGGCTACATTTCCTTCTAAGTTCAAAAACACTCCCTCATCATAGCCTTGTTTTCTGGCATATCCTCCGCCTATTTGGGATTGGACATATAATCCTCCAAGTTTAGCTGAAATAGCAATTTGAGAGTGATGGATGCGCCTCCAGGGCAAAATTAGAACATGGGCTCCTTTTTCCCAGATTTCTTTGCCAAGGTAAGCCTCCCATTCCCAGGCACCAATGATTAGTTTAACTGGACAAGCTTTAGGGATTAAGCCTAAGTTTCCATAGGAAAAAAAGAGGAGTGGCCGAATATAGGCTGAATTGAGTTTGTTCTCTTGAATAGTTAATTTGATTGCCTCAATAATTTCATCCTTAGTATAAGGGACTTTCATTCCTAATACTGAGGCCGAATAAAAAAACCTATCAATATGTTCTGGGAGACGGAAAATAGTGGGACCACGAGGAGTTTCATAGGCTCGAATACCTTCAAAGACTGAGCTTCCATAGTGAAGGACATGAGACATACAATGAATATTTGGAGTCTGCCATTCATAGAATTTTCCCATATACCAGAATTTTTTGGCGGATGGAAAGAACTTAGTATCAAACATTAAAATTCCTCCTTTGATATATTCAAATAACCACAGAGTTCACAGAGAACATATAAACATAGAAACATTGCTCTGTGTTCTCTGTGGTTTATTTTCTTTCATTTATTTTCAATCTCAAATTCCCAGGCACACCAATAATCTGAGGGATAAGGGTCTGGGGGACAGGAAAGACAGGTAGTTTTAATTCTAGGGTCAATAGTCTGAGCAAAATAACTATATTCAACTATCCCCACAGGCTTGCAGGGAAAATCCGGTAGATTTTTTCTCTTCCTTGCTTCCTGAACTCGACAGTTAACCATTCGAAAAACACAGCGTTGGTCAGACACTTCTGTCACTTCTTGAACATTGATAAGAGCATAAAGTCGGAATTTTAGTGCCTGAATTAAAGCAGGAATACCCCCACCTGGTTCTATTTTCAATCTTTTCATTATTCTTTGGGTTTCAATAACAGTAAACCTTTCCCAAGCCTGGCGGTCAAGTTCAATTGCTGTTTCTATTCCAAATTTTCTTTCAACAGCCTGAAACCAGAGTCCATCATGGGCCAACCAGTTCCTTGCTGCATCTGACAATAATTCTAATAACTCTTCCTTAGGTAAATCCTTTATTTCTATCATCAGTTTTTCTCCTCTTGAAAATCAAAGTATTGTCAAATTTAACCACAGAGGCTACCTGCTTTAATAAATCCCAAATTCCAAGCCCCGTAGTCCCGAGTACTCGGGATGTACGGGGCAAGCATCAAATATCAAATATAAACTTTGTCTGTGAAGTGTAAGGTGTAAATCGTAAGGTGCCATTTATCACTTTACTCCTTACTCTTTACGATTTACGGTTTTTGTAATTTGTGATTTGTAATTTGGTATTTTTCATTTATCTGTGACATCTGTAGTTGCTTTCATAAGTATTATACTATTTTCTTGTATTCTTATATCTCGAGCAATGGTGGAACATTTTGCTTTTAAAAGAAAAAATATAGGACGAGCTTCCTCTGAAAGACCTTCATAATTTCCCTGGCCCTTACTTATAATTAAATCTGAAGTCTGATAGATCTTTAAGAATTCTGTGGAACAGAGTGGTAATATTGTTCCTGGAGCATCACAGCCTGAAGAAATAATCTCTGCCACTTTATTTATTTCAGAAAGGAGTGCATCCTCTTTAGTGGCATCATTTATAACAGGTTTTTCCCTTACAACATAGATAACTGGTTTGCCAAGTTCTTCAATGAGTAGACGGTCAAACACTGTTTCTCCGGCATTGTCTGCCAGATAAAGAATTTTTTTTGCCTTATTCAGTTTTTCACAAAATTCTTGATAATGATTTATTCCAAAATCCTGAGATAAGATCTTTTCTATGTCTCTTTTTAATTCAAAGTTAGGATTGGCGCCAAAATCTATAACGTTTCCAGCAATTGAGAGTTTTACAGCAGTCAAAAGTTTATCTCTGGAAGAATTTATTATTCTTTTAAGTTCGGGATACAAAGAAATTGCCTGATAAATACACTTTTCCTTTAGTTCTTTATAAGGATCTTTTACTCCAGTTATTTCATTTATCACCTGGTATACTTCTCTTCCTATTTCTGGGGGAGAAGCTTCCAGTGAGATTTTAGAAATAAGTAAACTAACCGCATTTAATACTTCGCGAATTTTTTCCTTATCAGAAGTAATAATCCTTGCTGTCTCGAGGGCCTGTCTAAAGAAGCAGGGAAGGCAGTCTAAATAGCTTTTCATTTCTTCATACTCCGCAATGCATTTTTAATAATTTTTCTGTGGCTGGAAAAAGGAATGTATGGGAGTTTATTGAAAGGGAAAAAATCAACCTCTTGGGCGTCTGTTCCAGGTAAAAGAAATCCACTTGTTTTTGCTTCATAACCGATAATAAGAACATTTTTATATAACTTTGATTTCTGAGAATAAACTCCAATTAATCTCACTATTTTCCCTTTGAGTCCTGTTTCCTCTCTAAGTTCCCTGAGACAGGCTCTCTCCGGAGTTTCTTCAACTTCAATAAATCCTGAAGGCAAAGCCCATTTTCCTTTTCCTGGCTCTACCCCTCTCTTTACCAAAAGTATTTCCTTGTTTTTATTTTTCACTAAAGCAGCCACACTGGGCAGAGGATTTTCATAATTTATCCAGTCGCATTCAGGACAGATTAGCCTTTTCCTTTTTTCCGTTTTGATCATTCTTAATTCTGTCCCACATTTAGGACAATATTTAAACTCTTTTCTCATTATTTTCAAATAAAATTTGTCGCCAAAACTATCAATATTCCAAGTGAGATACTTACTCCAGATAAAAGAGGAGATTTACTTATCTCAGCAGCAGGAATAAGTTCCTCGACAGATATATAGATCATAACTCCAGCGGCAAAGGAAAGAAAAATTCCTAAAAGATTTAGAGAGGCAATCTTAAAAAAATAGAACCCAATAAAGAAACCTATAAGCTCAAAAAGAACTGTAGCCATAAGGATAAGAAAAGATTTTAATCTTTTTTTGTTCATTCCGTAAAGAGGCACAATAGTAGCAATATTTTCAGGAAGATCCTGAAGAGCAATACCCAGGGCAATAACTATTCCCAGTTTAGTTGTTAGGGCAAAACCAATACCAATGGCTAATCCTTCAGGTAAATTATGGAGAGCCATACCTATAATTAGCATTGTTACAGATCTTTTAATAGAGGGCTTTTCTTTCTTTGATAGCTCTGGATTAATATGAGGAAGAAGCTTATCTATCAAACCCATTATTATTGCACCTGAAAACAAAGCAATTATTACCGAATTTAATGTAGTCACTTTTAAAGACTCTGGGATCAACTGAATAAAGGAAATAGAAAGCATCATTGAGGCAGCAAAAGCTAAAGAAATGTGAAGAAAAGAGGTTGAGGGTTTCTTCAAAATTCCAAAAAGAGAACCTAAAATTTGACCAATAAAGATGAGAAGAATGACGAGCAATAAAGAGTTCATAGCTTAGGCTCGGGTAAAAAATTTGTCCTCTCGGTTTGGGTACTCTTTGGTATTACCATCTGGATTACTTTAACCTATAAATATGAACATTTTCAAGTTTAAAAACCCGATACTAATAAAGGCTTTTTCCCGAGTACTCGGGAGTGGCTCCACCTCCACATAAAAATAAAAAATCAAATATCAAAATGACAAATTAAAATTCAAAAATAACTTTTTTAAGTGCTGCTGTGCTGCAGTTCTGCAGTGTTGCGGTGAGTTATGAGCAGCACTGCAGCACCGCTCAACTGCAGCACTATTTTTATATTTTTGGTCTGTCATTTTTATCTTTGATTTTTGCATTTTGATTTATTTCAAGCTTCCATAAAAG
>JBHIEE010000051.1:0-18645 GCA_046760445.1 Candidatus Aminicenantia bacterium | reverse complement strand
AAAACTCAAATGACAAATGAAAAATCTGAGACTATGAGAATAGGAGATTGGGAGACTAGGAAGGAGTAAGATTAAGCATCTTAATAAATCTCAAAGAATCTCAATGAGTTTCAATAAATCTCAATATCATTCATTTGATATTCGGATTTAGAATTTTCGTCCCGAGTACTCGGGATTGAGATTTAATCATTGCTATGGGGATATATTGCTAACACAAACTGGATAGGAGCCCCTTAATTCAACTGAGTTTAATTGACTTTTATCTTGACTTCTGTTTTAATAAATAAAAATGGTAAAATTCATTCTTAAAAAAATAATTGGCACAAAAAACGAGCGAGATTTAAAGAAGTTACAGCCCTATGTTTATCGCATTAATGAATTAGAACCTAAAATTTCAAAATTAACTGACGCCCAACTTAAAGCTAAAACAGCTGAATTCAAACAAAAATTAGAACAAGGAGCAACTTTAGATGATTTGCTAATCGAAGCCTTTGCTGTAGTGCGTGAGGTAGCAAAAAGAACCGTAAATATGCGTCCCTTCGATGTCCAGTTAATGGGAGGAGTTGTCCTTCATCAAGGGAAAATAGCTGAAATGAAAACTGGGGAAGGAAAAACTTTGGTGGCTACTCTTCCTGCCTATTTAAACGCTCTCGAGGGTAAAGGCGTTCACATTGTTACTGTTAATGACTATCTTGCGCGCCGAGATACTGAATGGATGGGTCCAATATATAGATTTTTGGGTTTAACTGTAGGCACAATTCAGCATGGGATAGACGATGCTGAGAGGAAAGCTGCTTACCAAGCAGATATCACGTACGGAACAAACAATGAATTTGGCTTTGATTTCCTGAGAGATAATATGAAATTCAGGCTGGAAGATCTCGTTCAGCAAGGTTATAATTACGCTATTGTTGACGAGGTAGACAGCATTTTAATTGATGAAGCAAGAACTCCTCTTATTATTTCCGGACCAACTGAGGAGTCAACTTCTCTTTATTATCGCATAGATAATTTGGTGCGGCGATTGAGAAAAAATGAACATTTTCAGGTAGATGAAAAAACAAGAACTGTTGTGTTAACTGAAGAAGGAGTTGCCCAAGGAGAAAAGTTCTTAAAGGTTAGCAATCTATATGACCTAAAGCATATGGATCTGGTCCATCACATTAACCAGGCACTCAAAGCTCATCATTTATTTAAACGAGATGTAGACTATATGGTTAAAGACGGCAAAGTAATTATTGTTGATGAATTTACCGGGCGATTAATGCCCGGAAGAAGATACAGTGATGGTCTTCACCAGGCTCTGGAAGCAAAAGAAAAAGTAAGAATTGAAGAAGAATATCAAACCTTAGCTTCAATTACTTTCCAGAATTATTTCCGAATGTATAAAAAATTAGCTGGAATGACCGGAACAGCAGCTACAGAAGCAGCTGAATTTAGCGCAATATATAATTTAGATGTAGTTGTTATTCCAACTAATAAACCTCTTATCAGATACGAATATCAAGATGTAATCTACCGAACTAAGAAGGAAAAATGGGAAGCAGTAGTTCGAGAAATTGAAGAATGTCATAAAAGGGGTCAACCAGTTTTAGTAGGAACAATCTCGATTGAAAATTCTGAACATTTGAGTTCTCTGCTAAGAAAAAAAGAAATAAAACATGTGATATTAAATGCTAAATATCATGAACAAGAAGCAGTAATTATTGCTCAGGCAGGAAGATCAAGCGCAGTAACCATTGCCACTAATATGGCTGGCCGGGGAGTAGATATTATTTTGGGCGGTAATCCCGAATTTTTAGCCAAGGAATTTCTCAAGAAAAAAGGACTTGACCCTAAAAAAGCGAGCCAGGAAGAATGGGAAAAAGCTTTAGCTGAAGCAATGAAAATTACCGGGGAAGACCATAAAAGAGTAGTTGAAAAGAGAGGTCTCCATATAATTGGTACAGAAAGACATGAAGCAAGACGAATAGATAATCAGCTGCGAGGAAGAGCTGGCCGACAGGGTGATCCCGGATCATCCCGATTTTATATTTCCTTAGAAGACGATTTAATGCGTATTTTTGGCAGTGACAGAATTTCGGGTTTAATGGCTCGAATAGGCATGCAAGAAGGAATTCCCATCGAACACAAAATGGTTACCAAAGCAATTGAGCGCGCTCAAAAACAAGTGGAAGCCCAGAATTTCTCTATTAGAAAGCACCTCCTGGAATATGACGATGTAATGAATAAACAAAGAGAAACCATTTATTCTATGCGGCGAGAAATCCTGGAAGGTAAAAACCTAAAAGAAAATATTCAGCAGTTAATCGAAGACTTACTTGACTGGATTCTCGATCTTCACGCCAATCAAAATAAAGACCCTGAGGATTGGGACATAGAAGGCTTAAGAAAGGCTCTAATTACTCAATTTATTTTTGACCTTAATGAATTGGATATAAATTGGAAAACAATTGGCTATCAAGAACTGAGAGAGCTAATTCTCTCCCGTCTTAAAGAACTCTACCAAAAAAAGGAAGAGGATTTAAGCTCCGAGAGAATGAGAGAGTTTGAGCGGATAATTATGCTTCAGGTGATAGATTCTCAGTGGAAAGACCACTTATTAGCCATGGATTACTTAAAGGAAGGAATAGGACTGCGGGGCTACGGCCAAAGAGACCCACTGGTTGAATATAAAAAAGAAAGCTATGATATGTTTCAGGCAATGATGGACCGAATAGAAGAAGAAAGTATTCGTTATTTATATATGATTCAACCAATGCCCCAAGAAGAACAAGTGAGGAAAGAAGCGCCTCAAGCTATTTATCATCGACCAGCAGTTAATCCTTATCCTCAAGCTCAAGCTGTTTCTGCTCCCGCTCCTCAATCTTTCTCTGGTGGAAAACCGCGCCAAGCAAGAGCAATCATACCGAGCAAAAGAAAAAAGAAAAAGGCAAGATAATATATTCAACTTGAGGACTTTCAAATGACCAGAAAAGATATTTTTAAAGTATATAGGGATTTCAATATCAATATAATGGATAAGGAGGGAGTTTAAATCCTAAATTCTAATATCGAAATTCTAAACAATATCAAAATCCAAATGACCAAAATTCTAAACATTTTTACATTACTAAACAAGTTTCTGGTGTTCTGGTGCATTTTATATAGTTTTGAACATTTTTCCCGAGCACTCGGGACAGAATTTGTTTCGGATTTAGGATTTCGGATTTAGGATTTCAGTTTATGTGGAGGTGAAACTGAAAAATAGAGTCAAAGAACCCTTGTCAGTATGGGGTTCCGAAAGATGAAAAGGCTCATTTAGAAGTAAGGGGTAAGGACTAATGTTAGAAAAAAACATAAAAGAGGGTTTAACTTTTGATGATGTCTTGATCTTACCTGCTAAATCAGAGGTCATTCCAGCAAAGACAGATGTAACCAGCCAATTAACTACTAAGATTAAAGTTAATATTCCAATCGTCAGTTCAGCAATGGATACAGTAACTGAATCAAAAATGGCTATTGCTCTGGCTCAGTTAGGGGGAATTGGTATCATCCACCGTAATTTACCAATTAAAAGACAGGCTGAAGAAGTAGACAAGGTTAAAAGATCAGAAAGCGGAATGATTGTTGACCCCATCACCATGTCTCCAGAAGACAAAATTTACCAAGCCCTGGAAGTAATGAAAAAATATAAAATTTCGGGTCTCCCAATTACTGAAGGAAAAAAACTGGTTGGTATTTTAACTAACCGTGATTTAAGATTTGAAACTCGGTTAAATCTACCTATTAAGGAAATTATGACCAAGGACCTAATTACTGTCCCAGTGGGAACTTCCCTTCAGGAGGCTGAAAAAATACTCCACCAGCATAAAATTGAAAAACTTCTAGTTGTGGATGAAAATTTTAATTTAAAAGGACTAATTACTTATAAGGACATTTTAAAAAGAATCCAATATCCTAACGCCAACAAAGACGAGTTTGGAAGATTAAGAGTTGGGGCTGCTTTAGGAGTCGGCAAAGAAACCTTAGAAAGAGCCAAAGCCCTGGTAGAAGCCAAGGCGGATGTTTTAGTGATTGATACTGCTCATGGTCATTCAAAAAAAGTTTTAGAAACAATAAAAATACTAAAAAAAGAGTTCCCGGATAAGGATTTAATTGCTGGTAATATTGGCACAACTGAAGCAGCAGAAGAATTAATCAGTCTTGGAGTGGATGGAGTAAAAGTTGGTGTGGGGCCAGGCTCCATCTGCACTACCCGTGTAGTAACAGGGATAGGTATTCCTCAGATCACTGCCATTGCTGATGTTTATCAGGTAACCAAAAAATATAATATTCCAGTTATCGCTGATGGAGGAATAAAATTCTCTGGTGATATTACTAAAGCAATAGTTGCTGGTGCAAATACAATAATGATTGGCAGTCTACTGGCAGGCACTGACGAATCTCCTGGTGAGATTGTTATCTATCAAGGAAGATCCTATAAACTTTACCGCGGGATGGGCTCTATTGGAGCAATGAAAGAAGGAAGCAAAGACCGTTATTTTCAAGAAGAAATTCTAAGTGAAAGCAAATTAGTACCAGAGGGAATTGAAGGCCGGGTGCCTTATAAAGGAAGTGTAAGTAAAATAATTCAGATGATGGTTGGTGGGTTAAAAGCTGGGATGGGATATGCAGGCAGTCGGACAATAAAAGAACTTCAGGAAAAAGCAAAATTCATTAAAATCACTCCTGCTGGGGTAAGGGAAAGTCATGTCCATGATGTGATTATCACCAAGGAAGCCCCTAATTATAGACTTGAGTAAATTAGTAAATTACAGTTTCAATCAGCTTGACTTTTTTAAGCCGAACTTTATAATAATATTTGTGCTGGGAAGTCGTTCAATGGTAGGACACATGACTCTGGATCATGGAATCGGGGTTCGAGTCCCTGCTTCCCAGCCACATAAAAGTTAATTCCTTTTCAATAAGAACTTAAAGACATCTCCTAAGCAAACATGCAAAGCTAATAATTCGACTGCGCTCATTACAAGAGCTTCACCCTACCCCCACATTTCACCTTTTTCATTTCACCTTTTACTTTTCACCTTTTTCATTTCACAATTTACAGCTTACTTAGCAATTTAACAATTAGTTTCACATTTCACATTTCACCATTCACATTTTCCGATTTTCGTTTCACATTTTACATTTCACATTTTACCATTCTAGGTTAATCATTTCCCTTTACAAAATTAAAAAATTTTGATAAAAATATAAAGAAAACTTGTGTTTGGTGGTAAAAAGCAAAGGGGTCAGAAAGCAAAGGGGTCAGAAAGAATTTCAAAATTGAGCGGATACTCTTTTACAAGTTGAATCTCATTGCAGAAGTAGAAGCAGAAACAGTGAAAAATTTAAAACTCAAAATTACCCTTAGGGCGGTAGCCTATCCTTTTTCCGATTTCCGATTTCCGATTTATGATTTACATTTCACATTTCACATTTTACAGTTTCCGATCCAATTCACTGGAGTATAAACCTTTAGGTTTATTTCTGAACAACCGAGTAAGGCTAAAGCCTTACACTCCAATATAATAGATATACGATTTCCGATTTACATTTCACAGTTTCCGATTTGCGTTTTCCGATACGCGATTCACATTTTACATTCAGAAGACATTCCTCTATTTAATGTATAGGTAAAGAAACATTGGCTCTGAATTAACTATTGTATTGATTTTTATGACGATTTATGTTTTAATTTCAGAAAAGTTATGTTTGGAGAGAGTTTGGAGAGAGAAGGGATCAAAGACCAGAAGATGAAAAGACATAATTTACAAGAATACTCATCGAATCTAAAAGAAATATTCAAAGAGCAAGAAAGAACAATTGCTTCCTATTTTTCTGGTTCTTATGCTAAAGGTAATCTGAGTTCTTTAAGCAATATTGCTTATTTGGGAAATGAAAATTGAACAAAGAAAAAATGAAAGAGATAAACAATAAAATATACTCTTCCTTAACCGCATATCTTTGGATCAATGAAATAAGCCTTGTTTGTTTAAATGAGGCACCTCTTTCTATAAGATATGCAGGTAAAATACTTTTTTACTGAGATTAGTCAAAATAGGTTGAGTTTAAGGAACATATGGATATGTATATTGACACCCAGCATATCCGGGATAAATATTCTAATTATTTATTCAAGAAAATAAAGGAAGACACAGTTGGTAGATGTAAATAAAATAAAATATCAGTTTAATCTTTTGGATAAATATTATCATAAGCTTAAGGAAAAGCAGAACATATCAAAGGAAGAGTTTCTGAATAATACAGATATTCAAGCCATTGTCGAAAGAAATTCTCAATTAGCCATAGAAAGGTGTCTTAATATTGGAACTCATCTGATAGCAGCTCTCCCCTTGGAATATGCCGAAGATTACGGAATTGTCTCCCTGAGGTTAGCTCGAGCAAAAATAACTCTTACGGTAGTGGCATAAAATGAAGAATTGGTTTGTGGTTCATACTAAACCTCAAAAAGAATTTACAGTAGAAACGCTGCTTAAACAAGCAGGAATCTCAGTCTATAATCCAAAATATAAACAATCTCCGTCTGGGCTGAGGACCAAGGAGAGAATAAAATCCCTTTTTCCTGGATATGAATTTGTCTATTTTGATTTTCCTAATCACTATAAGATGATTAAATATACCCGGGGAGTTAAAAAAATTATTGAAAATGAAAATGGACCAATCCCTGTTCACCCGGAAATAATTAATGAGATAAAGGCAAGAGAAGTAAATGGATTTATTGAATTTAGAATTTCAAGAGAAGAGCCTAAAATTGGTGACGAGGTAGAAATTATGGATGGTCCTTTTAAAGGCTTTCAGGGAATATTTAAAAAAGAAACAAAAGACTCTGAGAGAGTGATGATTCTTCTAAGGACAATTAATTATCAGGCCCAAATGGTGATTGAGAGAAAAAAATTAACTAAAGTAATTAGTTAGTTATTGATATAGAAAAAGTTTTTGTTGAATTACCTGTCTGCCGATAGGCAGCAGTAAGCTGAGCTGAATAAAAAACTATGACAGAAAGGTAAAAACCTTGAAGGGCGGTAGCCTACCCTTTTTCTACGAAAAACGCAAATCGTAAACCGTAAATCGTGAAATGTAAAACGTAAAATGTGAAATGAGTAAAGCAATAAACTTAATAACGCAATCAATTCAACAAACTCGCCAAATTCAAGAAATTGTGTTAATTATGTTAATTAGATCTCGACTTTCGAGAAGGCAATTTAAACACTTGCCAATATTTCCTCTATTAATTATACTTATTTTATGAAAAAGCAAGATCTAACCATAAAGGAAAACGAGAGAAAAGCTCTCCTCGCTCTAAAAAATGTCCTTTCCACCAAGTTTGAATTATTAGATTTTCGCATCTTTGGCTCAAAAGTTCGAGGAAAGGATACTCCTGAATCTGATATAGATGTGATGATCGTGATCGATAAATTTAATCCTGATGTGAAATCAGAGATATATGATATTATTTTTGAAATCAACCTTGAAAATGACACATTTATATCTCCCACTATCTTTAGCAAGAAAGAGATAGAAGACGGCCCAATGGCAGAATCACCTATTTATAAGACCATACAAAAGGAAGGTGTTTCTATTTGACAGTTAAAGAGAAGCAAATTCAATTAGCTAAATACCGTTTAAAGCAGGCTGAAGAATCCATTAGTGAAGCTAATTGTTTGCTTTCCAACAAAGAGAGTCCTCGTTCAGTCATTAATCGCGCCTATTACGCTATGTTTTATGCAGTTCTGGCATTAATAGTATTTGAACCGTTTTCGTCATCAAAACACAGTGGTATTCTGGCTTATTTCAACAAGCGATTCATAAAAGGAGGAATATTTCCTAAAGATATTGGCCGTGCAATAAATAAGGCATTTGAATTAAGGCAAGAAGGAGATTATCGGGAATATATAGAACTTAGCTATGAACAAGTCGAACCATTTATAAACCAAGCACAAACATTTGTGAAAACAGTAAAAGAATTTTTAGAAAAGAAATATTTCTAATTTTACCTTTCACAGTTTACGATTCACAATTTACAGATAATTAGGTAATTCAAGAAATTCAAGAAACTCAAGAAATTGTGGAAATTGTGTAAATCCAAGAAATTAAGTAAAAAGAATTGCCTTGTAATTTTGACTTCTCCATAAGAATGTGATAGATTTAAAATCAAAATAACACCATGGCAGAAAAAAAAGAAATTAGTTCAAAAGAAAAAATAATTAAACAGTTAAAGAATGCTCTCATTTCTAAGAGTGAAATTATCTTCAGCTATATTCATGGATCATTTCTGGATAGATTTCCTTTCCAAGATATAGACATAGCCTTATATGTTAATCCCAAAAAGATTAGCTCTCTACAGACTTTTGACTACTCATTCCAATTATCTGTTGACATCTCGAAACAAATAGGATTGGAAGTTGACATTCAAATAATGAACTATGCTTCTTTAGGATTTCAACATAGTGTTTTCAAAAATGGGAAACTCCTATTTAGTAAAGATGAAAATTTAAGACTCAGCCTTATTGAAAGCACCTCTTTAGAATATGTCGATTTTTATGAATTATCCTTACAGTATATTCGAGATCTTGTTTACTAATTTCAGCCAAAAAATTATTTAAAGCCTCCTCAAGTTTTGCCGAATGTTTTGAAAATCTTTATAAATCTGAGGTAATAGACGAAGATTTGTCATCCAAACTCAGAAATATGGCTCGCTTTAGAAATATATTAGTCCATCGTTACTGGGAAATAAATGACCAAAAGATCCTGGATTACGCGAAAAATAACCTTGGAGATTTTGACCAATTCTTAAAATCTATTGTTAAATATCTAAATATATAAATCTCAACATTCCAATTTATTAATTCAGTATATTTATCATAGCCTTACACTTTACGATTCACAGTTCACGCTTTACGCTTTACGCTTCACGCTTTACACTTTACGTTTTTAAGTTAATTGTGTTAATTAGATAAAATGCTAGCTAAAGATTTGCTAAACAAAATAAGATCAAAACAAGCTTTAATAGGCATTATTGGTCTCGGTTATGTTGGTCTTCCTCTTGTAATTCGATTTGGCGAAGAGAACTTTAAAGTTATTGGTTTTGACATTGATGAAAAGAAAGTAGAAAAACTGAATAGAGGCAAAAGCTATATTAAACACATCCAGTCTGAAAAAATAAAACAATTAATAAATAAAAATAAATTTCAGGCAACTTCAGATTATTCAAGGCTAAAGGAAGTTGAGTGTATATTAATCTGCGTTCCTACCCCTTTAAACAGCAAGAGAGAACCTGATTTAAGTTGCATCGAAAATACATCTAATGAAATAGCAAAAAATCTAAAAAAAGGTCACCTTGTATCCTTAGAGAGCACAACCTATCCTGGGACTACAAGAGAAATTCTTCTTCCTAAATTTGAGAATAATGGACTAAAAGTTGGAAAAGACTTCTTTCTTATATTTTCTCCTGAAAGAGAAGACCCGGGCAATCCGAAATATAATACCAAAAATATCCCAAAAGTAGTTGGAGGAATTACTACTGAATGCACTGAGGCAGGAAAGTCACTTTATGAGCAGATTGTGGATCAAGTTGTCACAGTTCCATCTCCAGAAGTAGCAGAATTTACTAAGCTTCTTGAAAACATATTCCGTGCCGTGAATATTGCTCTTGTCAATGAACTAAAAATGCTCGCTGATAAAATGGGAGTGGATATCTGGGAAATAATTGAAGCCGCTTCAACTAAGCCTTTTGGTTTTATGCCCTTTTATCCTGGACCTGGCCTTGGCGGCCACTGTACGCCCATTGATCCATTCTATCTTTCCTGGAAAGCAAAAGAACTTAATTTCAACACCCATTTTATTGAGCTTGCTGGCGAAGTAAACACTAATATGCCTAATTATGTAGTGTCTAAGATCACCGATGCGCTTAACGAAAAGGGAAAAAGCCTTAAAAATTCAAAAATTTTAATTTTAGGAATCGCATACAAAAAAGACATAGACGATATCCGAGAATCACCAGGAGTAGAAATAATTGATATTCTTAAAAGTAAGGGCGCTAAGGTGGATTATAATGACCCATATATACCTTCTTTTTCAGGGATGCGGCACTACCCAAATTTAGCTATGAAAAGCGTGAAATTAACAGAAGAAAAATTAAAAGAGTATGATTGCATGATAATAACAACTGACCATTCTAATTATGATTATGAATGGATTGTGAAAAATTCAAAATTAGTTATAGATACCCGCAATGCAACAAAAAATATAAAAATCCATCAACGAAAAATTAGAAAAGCATAAAAAGGATAGGAAAAATGAAAAAAAATATTGCAGTTATAGGATGTGGCTATTGGGGAAAAAATTTGGTTCGTAATTTCTACGAATTAAACTCACTTTATGCAATTTGCGATATCGATGAAACTAAACTGAAATCATTCCAAGAAAAATATCCAAATTTAACTATTTACAATGACTACAAAACATTATTAAAAAACTCTGAAGTTGAAGCTTTAGTAATATCCACACCAGCAGAGACACATTATTCTCTTGCCAAAGAAGCTCTTTTAGCAGATAAAGATGTGTTTGTTGAAAAACCTATTGCCTTGAATTATAAAGATGGCGAAGAGTTAGCTTCATTAGCAAAAGAAAAAAACAAAATTCTCATGGTAGGACACATTCTCGAATATCATCCAGCCATAATTAAATTAAAAGAGTTAATTAATAAAGGAGAGTTGGGGAAAATCAATTATATTTATTCAAATCGCTTAAATCTCGGAAAATTCCGAACAGAAGAAAACATTCTCTGGAGTTTTGCTCCCCATGATATATCCATTATTCTTGATTTATTAGGAGAAATGCCTGAAGAAGTCTCAGCGCATGGAGGTAATTATCTTAATCCAAATATTACAGATGTAACTGTCACCACCATGAAATTTCCCAGTGGTGTTAAAGCTCACATATTTGTAAGCTGGCTTCATCCCTATAAAGAACAGAAATTAGTGGTCATCGGCGACAAAAAAATGATTTTATTTGATGATGTCAACCCTAAAGATAAATTATTCGCATACAATCACAAAATCGACTGGATTGAAAGATTGCCAGTCCCTCATCCAAAACAAGCTCAACCCTTAGAAGTCGAAAAAAAAGAACCTCTCAAATCAGAATGCGAACATTTCATTGAATGTATCATATCAAGGAAAACACCTAAAACAGATGGCCACAATGGTCTCAGAGTACTTAAAATATTAGAAGCATGTCAAGAATCTTTAAAAGAAAATGGCAGGATTTATCAATTTATAAAAGAAGAGGAAAAGAAATATTTCGTCCATGAAAGTTCATTTATAGATAAAAATGTAGAAATTGGAGAGGGCACTAAAGTCTGGCATTTTTCTCATATATTAAAAAATTGTAAAATTGGCAAAAACTGTGTGATTGGACAAAATGTCAGTATTGGTCCTAATGTAACTATTGGCAATAATGTTAAAATTCAAAACAATGTTTCAGTTTATGACGGAGTCACCCTTGAAAACGATGTGTTTTGTGGTCCTTCCATGGTTTTTACCAATGTAATAAATCCTCGTAGTCACTGGCCTCGAAAGGATGAATACAAAAAAACCCTTGTAAAAAAGGGAGCTTCATTGGGTGCTAATTCAACCATAGTTTGTGGAATTACAATAGGACAATATACATTTATTGGAGCTGGAACATTAGTTAATAAAGATATTCCTGATTATGCACTTGTATATGGAGTTCCAGCCAGAATTCAGGGGTGGATGTGTTATTGTGGAGTTAAACTCAGTTTACCAAATTCACCTGATTCTCAAGAAACCGCAGAATGCAGTAATTGTGGAAGGAAATATAAAAAAGAAAGAGTAAATGTCTTCGAAATAAAATAGTGAAGGTTCTTTCTTAAAATGAGGTTGTAAGATAATAAGTTTCCTCTTCCCTTGTGGGAGAAGGCATGCACTGTAGCATAATGAAACTTACTCCATAGAGTGATGGTGAGAGGCATCAGGTTCCCTCTCTCCTTGAGGGAGAGGGTTAGGGTGAGGGGTTAAAAGATGAGTAATAATAACCTTATAAAGTTAGCAAAAAATCTCAGAAAAAGGTCAACCGATGCAGAAAGGTTATTATGGAAGCATTTGCGAGCAAGACAGTTAGAAGGGCTTAAATTTAGGAGACAACAACCAGTTGGTAAATATATTTTGGATTTTGTTTGTTTTGAAAAAGGTATAGTAATTGAAGTAGATGGCGGACAACATGCAGTAGAAAAGGAGAAGGATAATGAAAGGAACATATGGGTTGAAAGGCAGGGTTTTAAAGTTTTAAGGTTTTGGAACAATGAAGTGTTAACTAATATAGAGGGGGTATTAGAGGTGATAAAGAAAAATTGTTTATCTCACCCTCCCCTCACCCCTCCCGTCAAGGGAGAGGGATTTACTCACTTAAAATGAGATAGGACCACAGTGAATTACTTAAACTTTTGGATTTTGTTATTATTTAGAAATTAGAATTTAGAATTTATAAAAAGAAGTTAATATGAATATTCCTCTTCTTGATTTAAAAGCACAATATTCAACAATTAAGGAAGAAATAAAAACAGCTGTAGAAGAAGTATTAGAATCCCAACATTTTATATTGGGTCCAAAAGTAGAAGAATTAGAGAAAAATATAGCTGCTTATTCAGGAACCAAATATGCAGTTGGAGTATCATCTGGAACAGATGCACTCCTTGTTTCACTAATGGCATTGGATATTAAACCAGGCGATGAAATTATCACTACTCCATTCACCTTTTTTTCAACAGCAGGAGTAATAGCAAGGCTCAATGCTATTCCAGTTTTTGTAGACATTGACCCTGTAACTTATAACATTGCCCCTAATAAAATTGAAGAAGCTATAACTAAAAAGACTAAAGCAATAATACCAGTTCACCTTTTTGGTCAGTGTGCAGACATGGATCCTATTATGGAAATCGCCAAAAAATACAATCTCTATGTCATTGAAGATGCAGCTCAATCCATCGGTGCAGAATATCCATACAGTAAGAAAACAACAGAAAACCCCTCAAAAACCCAAAACCCCCCTTTCACATTTCACCTTTCACATTTCACATCTAAGAAAGCCGGTTCAATAGGTAATGTAGGGATCTTTTCTTTTTTCCCTTCTAAAAATCTTGGTGGATATGGCGATGGAGGAATGGTCGTAACAAATGATGAGAATCTTTATGAGAAAATAAAAATTCTTAGAGTTCATGGTTCAGAGCCAAAATATTATCATAAAATAGTTGGGGGCAATTTTAGATTAGATGCACTTCAAGCAGTAGTTTTAAATGTAAAATTAAAATATTTAGACCAGTGGTCTCAAAAAAGAAGAAAAAATGCAGAGTACTACGATAAAAGATTTAAGGAATTAGGTCTGGAAGAAAAAGAATTCATAAAAACTCCTATTCCAGTTTATAAAAACAACGGTGATAAAAATTGTCATATTTATAATCAGTACACTATTCGTGCTAAAGCGAGAGACAAACTTAGAGAATTTCTTAAAGAAAATGGTATTGGGACAGAAATATACTATCCTCTTCCTCTTCATCTTCAAGAATGTTTTAAAAATTTAGGCTATAAAAGAGGAGATTTACCAGTTTCAGAAGAAGCTTCAGAAACTGTTTTATCACTCCCGGTCTATCCTGAGCTGAATAACGAGCAGAAAGAATATATAGTTCAAAAAATATCAGAATTTTATAATGAGTTTTATAAACATTTATGAACCAATAGAGCCAAGGGGCAAACAAACCAGATAAACTAAATAGACCAAAGAACATGAAAATAACCAAATTTGAAAATCTTCACTGCTGGCAAGAAGCTAGAAAGCTTGTCAATACGGTGTATACTATCACAACAAATGGAGCTTTTAAGAAAGATCTTCGCTTATCAAGTCAAACTCAGGCAGCAAGTTCGTCTGTTATGGCAAACATTGCTGAGGGTTTCATAAGAAGGTCAAACAAAGAGTTTATTCAGTTTCTCTTTATTGCTATGTCTTCTACAGCAGAAGTTCAAAGCCATCTCTATGTTGCTTTAGATCAGGGATATATCCAGCAAGAAAAATTTAAAGAAGTATACAATCAGGCAGATAAAACAGCTAAAATGATTTCAGGGCTCATAAAGTTCTAAAGGAAAATGAGAGACAGTGGAAACAAAAGACTCAGAACAAACCAGAGAAACAAGAAAAACCTGAGAAACTATAAAAACCTGATAAATGTTTAATTTAAAAGTAGAAGTTTTCGAAATTAAAGAGAATTGTCCAGTTTATAAAAAAGGTGATAAATTTTATATTTTAAATGGCTATAAACTCAAAACAATAGGTCTCATTTGCATGCATTCGCTTGCCTCAATAATGCCTTATTATGTTGCATTAAGTAAGGGAATCTCTCCAAAGGAACTTGGATTAAGCATGGACAATAATGAGGCTTATATCCAATGTCTTAACCCTTGCAAATACACTGGTGGAGGAACTGTTATTTTTAGAATAACAAAAATATAATAAAAAATTGCTAGTATAAGGCGTATTCACACAATTTTTAAAAATTGTTTCTCTTATTATGTTAAAAAGTTTATGGGAAGTCTCCAATTTTTTATCCTATAGTGAATCCGAATGAAAAAAACTACAACCAAAAAATTGTCGAAAAAACCCCTAAAGAGCTCTTACAAAACTTAGTTAATAAATTATAAGATTCTGATTAATAATACAAAATTGAAACTATTAAGAGTTATACTTGTCGGGGGAGCAAGACCTAATTTTATGAAAATTGCCCCCTTAGTTCGAGCCATAAGAGCACATAATGGAAGAAATCTTGGTACGATAATTGAATTTAAAATAGTCCACACTGGCCAGCATTATGATTATGAAATGTCAAAAGTTTTTTTTAAAGAATTGGAAATTCCAGATCCGGATATTTATTTAGGTGTGGGCTCCGGCAATCATGGAGAACAAACTGGAAAAATTATGATCGAGTTTGAAAAGGTTATGTGGAATGAAAAACCTGATATAGTTGTAGTAGTGGGAGATGTCAATTCTACTTTAGCTTGCGGTTTAGTCGCAACGAAAATTACTTACAAAAATGGAAAAAAGCCCTTAATTGCTCATATTGAAGCTGGCCTACGCAGTTTTGATCGGATGATGCCGGAGGAGATAAACCGCATTCTTACAGACCAAATTTCCGATTTCTTATTCACCCCATCTCAAGATGCTAATGAAAATTTGATTAAAGAAGGTATAAGAAAAGAAAAGATTTTCTTTGTAGGCAATATTATGATTGATAATCTTCTTTTTAACCTATCCAAGGCAAAAAAATCTTCAATTCTCGAGAGAATAAGTCTTTCAGAAAACGATAAAATAGTGAGCCAATATTCGATACTAACTCTCCATCGTCCCTCGAATGTTGATGATCTAAATTCATTTCAAAGAATAATTCGAGCATTAAAAGAGGTTTCCCAAAAAATTCCCATAATTTTTCCAGCTCATTTGAGGACTCAAAAAATGATTAACAAATTTAAATTGAATAAGTTATTTGTAAATTTAAATAAGGAGAAAATGCAACCCCTTAATAAAGGTATCTATCTTATTGACCCGCTTGGGTATCTTGATTTCCTTAATTTAATGTTTCATTCTAAATTTGTTCTGACAGATTCAGGGGGAATTCAAGAGGAAACAACCTTTCTTGGGATTCCTTGTTTAACTCTTAGAAGTACCACGGAACGCCCTATTACAATCAGTCAAGGGACAAATGTATTAGTCCATAATAATGAGCAAAAAATTATAAAAGAATGTTTCAAAATATTAAAAGGCAAAAATCTGAATTATAAAATTCCTCAGGCCTGGGATGGAAAAACAGCAAAGAGAATAATAAATGTTATTTCAATGATTAATAAATGAATTTAATATTCAAATTCCAATTTTTTATCTCTTTTTCATAAAAAGTTAAATATGATTATTGAAGGAAAGCTAATATTTATTACTGGGGGGGCGGGATTCATAGGAACTGCTTTAGCAGCACGATTGAAGGACAACAACAAGATAATAATTTATGACAATTTTCATAGAAATGCTTTAAAAAATAGTGACTTAGAAACTCATCCTAATATTAAAGTGATTAAAGGTAATGTTCTGGATATTAAAAAACTAAAGGAAAGCATTAAAGGAGCCAATATTGTAATTCATATGGCTGCAATTGCTGGAGTTGATTCAGTTATAAAGAGCCCTGTAACTACAATGAAAGTAAATATTATAGGGACTCATAATGTACTGGAAGCATCAATGACTTTAAATAAGGTTGAAAGATTTCTAGATTTCTCTACTAGTGAAGTTTTTGGGTCTTATGCCTACAAATCAGAGGAGAAGGATTCCACAAATCTTCAACCTGTAGGTGAAGCAAGATGGGTTTATGCTACAAGCAAATTGGCTGGTGAACATCTCGCTTATAGCTATTATAAAGAATTTAGATTGCCCGCAATTTCTATACGCCCTTTTAATGTTTATGGACCTGGACAAGTGGGAGAAGGAGCTATTCATAGTTTCATTAAAAAAGCCATAAATAACCAGACTATAGAAATCCATGGAGATGGTGACCAGATACGCTCCTGGTGCTACATTGACGATATTGTGGATGCTATTTTACTTTGCTTAACTAAAGATAAAGCAATAGGAGAAGTGTTTAATATAGGAAATCCAAGAGGAACTCTCACCATTTTGAGTTTAGCAGAAAAAGTTAAATATTTAACAAATTCTAAATCTGAAATAATTCATGTTCCAAAAGGTTATGTGGATGTAGAACTCCGTATTCCAAGTATCGAAAAGGCGAAACAAATACTTGGATTTGAGCCAAAAATCGATCTTGATGAAGGAATAAAAAGAACAATAGAATGGTATAGGAGGAATCTTAAATGATTAGATTGACAACACCAGAACTAGGCAAAGAAGAGATAAAAGAAGTCGGTAAAGTACTAAGGTCCGGATTTTTGACACAAGGTGAGAACGTAGAAAAGTTTGAATTAAAGATAGCTGAGTATCTAAATGTTAAATATGCTATCGCTGTCAGCTCTGGCACCGCCGCCTTGCACTTATCTCTAATTGCTTTGGAAATAAAAAAAGGGGATGAAGTGATACTGCCTGATTTTACTTTTCCAGCAACTGGCAATGTTATAGCTTTAGTAGGTGCTAAACCTGTTTTGGTGGATATTGATTTAAAGACCTACAATATTGACCCTGCAAAAATAGAAGAGAGTATTACACCAAGGGCAAAGGCGATTATTCCAGTTCATCTATTTGGGCAATCTGCAGAGATGGATCCGATATTAGAGATTGCAAGGAGGTATAATTTAGATGTAATAGAAGACGCTGCTTGTGCATTAGGGGCAGAATATAAGGGTAAAAAATGTGGAACGTTAGGAGACATTGGATGCTTTAGCTTTCACCCGAGAAAAGCAATTACTACAGGAGAAGGTGGGATGGTTATGACTAACGATCCAGGTATAGCAGCAAAAGTGAACGCACTACGAAATCATGGAATGATAAACAAGGATGGAAAATATTATTTTGAATATGCAGGTTTTAACTATCGAATGACAGATTTTCAAGGTGCAATGGGATGGATTCAGATGGAAAAATTAGAAGAAATAATTGAGAAAAGAAGGGAGCTCGCAGCACTATATGATTCTCTATTGAAAAACAATGATAATTTGCGTATTCCCTTTGTGGCAAATGGTAATAAGCATATTTATCAGTCTTATGTAGTTTTATTAGATGAACAAATAAATAGGGATTCTGTAATTAGAAAGTTAAGAGGAAAGGAAATAGAAACGACTATTGGCACTTATGCCCTTCATCGCCAACCTTTCTATCAGAAGAATTATGACTATAAGGAAGGTGAACTAAAAAATTCTTATAAGGTATTTAAACAAAGTCTATGTTTGCCTATATACACACAGATGAAGCAGAAAGATATAAGAAAAGTTACTGAAAATCTGTTGAGTGAATGCGTCACAATAAAAGTGTGAGATTGATTGAATATTTGAAAAGCCACAAAATAGTAAATCCATACAGAGTAAAAAATTTGATGAATAAGGCTATAAGTGACATTAGATTAAATCTCAGTGGGTTAACGGTCTTAACTGAAGCCGCGTCTGGAAACTATGTCGTTACACCTATAATAGCGGCTTTGGCTAAGGCAGAAAAAGTCTTTGCTATCACAAGAGATTCAATTTATGGGAAAGCAACTGAAGTTGCGGAGCTAACCCTTAAGTTCGCAAGATTTTATGAAATTGGTGACAAAATTGAGGTTTTATTTGAAAAGACTCCCAAAATAATACATCAAGCTGATATAGTTACAAATCTTGGCTTCGTTAGACCGATAGACCGAGAGTTTATTTCAGCCATGAAAAATACTGCTGTGATTCCTTTAATGTGTGAACCCTGGGAAGTAAGGAAAGACGACGTTGATTTAGAAGCCTGTAAAAAGAAAGGGATCCTTTGTATGGGAACAGACGAAGATACTCCAAATTTAAAAGTATTTGATTTTGTTGGTCCTCTTTGTTTGAAAATGCTGTTTGATGCTGGATTTGAAGT
>JBHIEE010000050.1:0-18710 GCA_046760445.1 Candidatus Aminicenantia bacterium | reverse complement strand
ATACACCTTCTTTTTTTCTTCTTCAAGAAATTTACACAAAATATTTTACACTACCAGAAATTTCTTGACAGAAAACTAAGTTGTTGCCATAATTCAATCTAAGTTCTTTAAAGGAGAAAGAAATGAAGGAGAAGACATACAGTTCTATTGGTCATCATTATATTGTTGAAGCTTCTGGCTGCGATCCAAAGATTATTGGAAGTATTGAAAAAATGCAACAAATTTTGGTTAGAGCAGCTGAGGTAGCTGGAGCTAAAGTGTGGGCTATCTCCTTTAATAGACTTCCGCCTAATGGGGTAAGCGGAGTAGTGGTTATTTCTGAATCCCATATTTCCACTCATACCTGGCCAGAATTGGGTTATGTTGCATTAGATATTTATACCTGTGGAGATGCAATTGATCCTGAGAAAGGAGTGGAATATGCTGTGTTGGAGTTCAAGGCTTCGACTTCCCATATTACTGAGATTACTCGGGGAATAGATGAAGGCGATAAAGTATTTTATCATAGTTTCATTACCTGGGAAGAAGATATCGAAGAAGAAAAACCGAAAAGGCTGAAAAAAGTAGAGTAAAAAATATGCGATCTCCTTTAAATTTTAAAAATTGAAGTCCACCTACCTCTGGTCTTAATGGTCCAATCTGAAGATTAAAAGAGGGTTTTCAAATGATGGAGAAAGACATTTTTAAGATGTGGGGATTTCAATATACGAGTAAAAAAGAACAAAAATACTAAATTCTAAATCCGAAATACTAAACAAATCCGAATTACCAAAATTCAAATGACCAAAACAAAAATAGTTTTAGATCGTTTTGAATTTAGTCCCGAGTACTCGGGATGAATTTTGAAATTGTTTAGGAATTAGTGCTTAGGATTTAGAATTTTAACTTATGTGGAGGTAAAACTAAAAATAGTGTTTTGAAAACCTGCATCACAACTGGGTTTTCAAACTTAAAAACGCTTTTTATTAAGGGAGGAAAGAATGGTTGTTGAATTTAGTATCATACCGATTGGTAAAGGAGAAGCGTTAGCTAAAGATGTTGCCAGGGTGATAGATATTGTTGACCAAAGTGGTTTGCCTTATAAATTGACTGCAATGGGAACAATAGTTGAAGGAGAGTGGGATGAGGTAATAGAGTTGATAGAGGAGTGCCATTTTAAAATGAGACAATATTCCACTCGAGTTCTGACTGAAATAAAAATAGATGATCGAGAAGGAGCAGGGAATCGACTGGAAGGAAAAGTAAAAGACATTGAAGATATTCTTGGCCGAGAGGTTTCAAAATAAAATTCTCTTGAATTTTTGTCCTCAAAAATTTCTTAAAGAAGGAATTAAAGAGTGAAATGAAGACTATTTTTCTTTTAATCAATCTTTTTAATTGATTTAACTTGTTGAATAAAAATAAATTAAAATAATTAATTAGTCGAATAGTATTTGGGCTTCTGGCTTTATTCTTCTGTCTATATTTGTTATAATATTAATAAAAATGAAAAAATTATCCTTTTTTTTATTTATTTTGATTTTAATTTCTGGTAATGTCTTAATAAACCAGCCTGCTGAACAGGCGAGTCAGCCTACTCAACTGACTGGTGAGGAGTCAATAAACGATTTTTTCACCCAGCTTACCACATATCTTAAAAACAAAGACTTCTCTTCATATATTAATCTTTTTTTATCTGAAGTAAGGAAAGAGGAGAAAAAATTAATCGGAGATTTTTTAGATTATTTTCCGGTTGAGAATATTTACCTCTCCAAGCCCTCAAGAATTTTTCAAGACAAGGAAAAAGCTTTGTATGCTATTCAAGTGTTATATTTAAATAAGTTTTCAGCATTTATTGAAGTATGGCGATTAACTCTTTGCAATCGAGATAATAAATGGCAAATAGAGAAAAAGAAAATAGTGAAAACATTGTCCGGACTTTATCGGTTGAAAATTCCTGGAGAAAAAGTAGAAAAGGTTAAATCTATAGAAATTAATCATATTGACATAAAACTAAGGTTTGAAGATGCTTTTGTTTTCTATGATAATATTCCATCCTTTGAAACTGCTCTTCTAATTCTGGGTAAGGGGAAAGTAATCTTTTCTCCTTCTTCTTTCCAAGAAAGACATCAGCTTAAGTTGTATTATAAGAAAGAAATAATTATTGATCAGGTGGAATATGCTTATCTGAGATTTGCTCCTCATCTTTTCAAAGAACAGATAAAAATTGAAGGTGCAGAAAAGGTGAAGATAGATCATTACTTCAAAAATAGGGCTTATTCATTATTTCCTGAGTTTTATCCAAGGTCATTTACCATTGAGACCTCGCTGATAGATGAACTTTTTTCTCTTATTCCTCAGGGCAAAGATATGGTTATTGATTTTAAGGGATCAAAGACAGGAGAGTTGACATATATTTATTCCTCCTTTAGTCGAGAAAATATAAATTTATATGACCGAAAAAGAAAAAAGATATTAAGTCTTTATACTCCTCAGTCAGAACTGGAGAGGGAAAAATTATTTATTTCATTTGGGCAGAAAGCAGATGTGGAACACTATCAAATAGAGATAAATTATAACCCAGAGAAATTATTTTTTTCTGGAAAGGCAAATCTAAAATTAAAAATCCAGCACGGCGCTATAGAAAGTTTGAAGTTCAAATTTAATAAAAATCTCGATATTATGAAAATCCATGATCAAGAAGGCAACGATTTATTTTTTACTCAGGACAAATTAAGAGAGATTTTATATATTTATATTATTGCCCCATCATCTGAGCTTTATATTTACTATCGAGGGAAAATAGAACCAGTAAAAGAAATAGCTGATGTAATTCCCCGAAATTACTCCAGCTTTGACCGTAGTTCTAAGCGTGTTCTTCCCAGGTCTAAAGGCTATCTTTACAGTTACTCTTCCTTCTGGTATCCGTCTCCGGGAGAAACAGATTATTTTACTGCTTCCTTAAGTATCACTGTTCCCTCTAAATATAATTGCTTAGCCAATGGTCAATTAGTAAAAATAAAGGAAATTTCTTTTGACAAAGAAAAGAAATTAACTTTTCTTTTTCAAACAAAATATCCAGTGAAATATTTAGCTTTTTTGGTAGGAGAATTTTCACTGGATGAAAAATTTTCAGAGCCTATTCCAGTAGAACTTTACTCTACTTCAGGGGCTTCTTTGGTAGGGGAAGCCAATCTAATTAAGAGCATTATTCAATTTTACCAGCAGAAGTTTGGCCCTTTTCCTTATACTCAATTGACCGTGATTAAAAGAGTGTGGGACTATAAAGGAGGCCATAGCCCAGCTTCTTTTATTATTCTTAACGCCTTATCTCCTCATAGCGAGACTTTTAGATCCAGTAGCCCAGTTGACCTTTCTCGATGGAAAGGATATTTCTTAGCTCATGAAATTGCTCATCAGTGGTGGGGGCAGACAGTTACCTGGCGTTCATACCGTGATCAATGGCTAAGTGAGGGATTCGCTCAATTTGCAAGTATCCTTTATTTGAAGGAAAAATATGGAGAAGGGGTCTTTCATTACAGTTTAAAGAAATTTAATAATTGGATTAAGAAGAAAAAAGAAGCTGGCCCCATAATTTTGGGCTCCAGGATCGGGCATATCAACGATGATGACAAAGCCTTTTTAGCCATTATCTATGATAAAACAGCAGTAGTTTTGAATATGTTAAAAGACTTGCTGGGAAAAGAAATCTTTTTCCAGAGCATAAGACAATTTCTCAGTCAATACCAACACAAAGAGGTTAGCACCAAACAGTTTAAGGAATGTCTCGAAAAGATTAGTGGAAAGAATTTAGATAAGTTTTTCGAGAACTGGTTTTATTCTTATCAATTACCAGAAGTGATAGTTTATTATAATGTAAAAAAAACTGATCAAAAATATAATCTTACACTTCAGATCATTCAGAGAAAAGAAGACTTTATCTTTCCTCTTTGGATTCAGTGGAAAGAGAATAAGATCGTTAAAAATGAAAAGATAATTATTGATGGAAGGGAAATTAAATTAAGTTGGAAGTTAGATTATTATCCCCAGGAATTAAAGATTAATCCCTACTTAGCTGTTCCTGGAAAGTTTTCTTTGAAAAGAAAAAACTTGACTTAAAAATTTTTAACATCTATTTTTAATCTTTTAATCATTTCATTAAGAGTAGTTGGTTTAATATTTAAAATTTCAGCTGCTTCTTTCTGAACTCCTTTGGCTTCTCTTAAGGCTTTGATGATTATTCTTTTTTGATATTCTTTGGTTAACTCTTTTAGAGATGTATTATTGTTAATTGAGAGTAGAAATTTATCCTCATTTGAATTATTCTCCAGAAGATTATTGGGTAAAAAATGTTTAGTAATAATATCTGAATCACATAAAACTACTGCTCGTTCAATTACATTTTCTAATTCTCTGATATTCCCTGGCCAGTCGTAGTTCATCAAAATATCTAATACTTCTTCTGAGACTCCTTTGATTTTTTTATTATTTTCCTGATTATACATCTCGATAAAGTGCTGGATAAGGAGAGGAATATCATCTTTTCTTTCTTTTAAAGAAGGCAACTCAATCTTTATTACATTTAATCGATAGTATAAATCTTCCCGAAATTCCCTACGGTCAACTAATTCTTTTAGATCAGTGTTAGTAGCAGCAATTATTCTGACATCGACTTTAATTGTTTTCGTTCCACCCAATCTCATAAATTCTTTTTCTTGAATCACTCTCAATAGTTTTGCCTGAGTTTCTGGGTTTAAGGTGGAAATTTCATCAAAAAATATTGTTCCTTTGTCTGCAACTTCAAACAGTCCTTTTTTGTGACTTATTGCTCCTGTAAAAGCTCCTTTTACATGACCAAAAAGATTACTTTCTAGTAAATCAGAAGGAAGACTTCCACTATTAACCACCACAAAGGGAAAGTTTACCCGAGGACTGTTTTGATGAATAGCTTTTGCGGCCAATTCTTTTCCTGTTCCACTTTCACCCTGAAGAAGGATTGTGCTTCTGGTTGGAGCAATGGATTTGATTAATTGAAAAACCTTCATCATTGCATGACTTTTCCCGATTATATTTTCAAATTTGAATTTCTCTTTTAATTCTTCTCTTAATCTTATGTTTTCTTCTTTTAATTTCTTATGCTGAATAGCTCTTTCGATAGTCAAGAGTAATTCTTCATGTTTAAAAGGCTTCTGAATATAATCGAAAGCTCCCAATTTCATAGTAGAAATAGCTGATTCCACTGAAGCATACGCGGTAATGATAATGATCATTAAGTTAGGGTCTATTTTTTTTAGTTGTTCTAAAATCTGAATGCCGTCAGTATCTGGCATCATCAGGTCAAGAAGAACCAAGTCAAAATTTCCTTCATAATGTTTTTTTAATGCCTCTTTTCCAGAAAATGAGAGTTCAACTTCATATCCTTCTGAAGTAAACAAATTTCCTAAGACATCATGAATGACTGGTTCGTCATCAATAATATGAATTATTCCTTTTGAAGACATTTTTTCTTAAACTGATTGTTTTAGTGGTTGATTTTTTGCTGAATCTAAATTTGTTGGGATTTTTATCAAAAAAGTTGTTCCTTTTCCTAATTCACTTTCCACTAAAATCTGACCTTCATGTTCTTTAATTATGGCGTAGCTTATTGAAAGACCTAATCCAGTGCCTTTACCTAATCCCTTAGTAGTGAAGAATGGGTCAAAAATATTAGGTAAGTGTTCCTTTTTTATTCCCGCGCCACTGTCTTTTATAGTAATGACTGCTTCAGAGTTTTCTTGATATAAATCAATTTTTAAGTCTCCTCCTTTAGGCATAGCGTCAAGAGCATTTAAGATAATGTTTATAAACACCTGTTGAAGTCGTTCACCATTGGCCCAGATTGGTCTTATTTTGGAAAAATTCAACTTAACTCGAATATTCATCTTTTTCAACTTATATTCAATTAAGGATAGAATTTCTTTGAGAATTTGAGCTAAGTCTACTCGGTAGAATGAAAAATCTGGTTGGCGAGAGAAATCCAGTAGCGTTTTCACTATTTTGGCCACTCTTTCTGTTTGAGATTCAATTTTTTGGATAAGTCTAAGATGAGGATGCTCTTTCGGAAAACTTTTTTGAAGCATTTGAACATAGCTTGAAATACCAGTAAGAGGGGTATTGATTTCATGAGCTACTCCAGCTGAGAGTAAACCAAGAGAAGCTAATTTTTCCGAAGTAACCAATTGTTGCTGGAGAGCTATTTTTTCAGTGATATCATCAAATACAATAATTGTCCCGTATGGTTTTAGATTGTTATCCAGCAGTGGAGTTTTTACTATGTCAAAAATCTTTTTTTCTCCAGAAGGAAGAAGTAAACTTATTTCGCTCAGCAATCGGAAATTTTCCTGAGTCTTTGAAGGAAAAATAACTTTATAATTTTCTTTTCCAAACACTTTTTTCATCTCTTGATTAATAACTTCTTCTTTCTTTTTCCGGAATATTTCTTCCAGAACTCGATTCCAACTTATTATTTTCTCTTCCTTATCTAAGACCAATACTCCAACAGTCAAGCTTTCGATGATGTTTTGGCTGTAATCCTTTAATTGCTCCAGTTGGAGAGAACGGATTTTTGCTTGATTATAAAGATAGGCATTTTCTAAGGCTAAAGCAGCTGGTGTAGAAATTGTTTTAAGAAGATCCCAATCTTCACTGTTTAAAAAAGTATTATCTTTCTTTTTCCCCATTCCCAAACAGCCGACAATTTTTATTTTTCCATCAACTTTGAAGGGAAGATAATGAAAATATCCTAATAAAGCTAAATTTTTATAGTCTTTTGGAAACTCCTTTTCCATTTCTTGAAGAGAATAAAAAGTTAAAAATTCTGCCTTTTGAAGTCTTGCAATAAAAGAGGCAGAAAAACTAAAGTTGTTTTTAGCAAGGAAGTTTTTTCCTGTGCCTTTATAAATTCTAAAACTACTTGGATTTTTTTGAGGAAGAAGAAGAGCTAAGTGATTGACTGAAACTGCATTCGAAATTAGATCAACCAATGATTGGGATAGTTTTGCTAAGTCTCTTTCTGAACTGAGTCTTTTACTTATTGTTAATAATGTTTTTCGATAATGATAACTTCGTTTGTAAAAGATTCTGTCAAATAGAGTTTGGAGAAATTTTTTAAGAGGAGAAAAAAGAGTAGCTCCAAGGATAATAGCGATTAAGCCTAAAAATAAAACAGTAACTCTGTCCTCGCTCGGCACTCCTGTGCGAGAGGTGAAAATGAAATAAACAGCTGAAATAATAAGGAAAGAAAAGATTAAAGTGGCGGCTTTTTTAAGTAAAATTTCAAAATCCATTAATCTATATTTAGAAATAGAATAAGCAAAGGTGAGGGGAATAAGAGCTTGGAGAAGAACAGTCAATTCTGCTTCTGAAGAAGGGATTTTACCTGTGACATAAGGCAGAATGTAGAA
Source organism: Candidatus Aminicenantia bacterium (assembly GCA_046760445.1). GTDB lineage: Bacteria > Acidobacteriota > Aminicenantia > JdFR-78 > JdFR-78 > JBHIEE01. The sequence continues at coordinate 11,289 of JBHIEE010000050.1, read as the reverse complement.
AATAGTGAAAGGGATAGTTCCGAGTCCAAGTCCATAAAGAATCCATTTGAGTTGTTTTTTTACTAACAAATTGACTGGGTTTTTAAAATTATAGAAGATAATTCCTAAGGTAGCTATAGAAAATGTCCCAAAATGAATTAAATCCGATTTTTGAGAAAGCTGATGTAAATTAAGCGTTAACTGAGCATCAGAATTTATTATTTTTGAAAGATGCAAGAATATTTTTCCTGTTAAGAGAAAGAAAGCGGGAAGATATAAAAGTATTGTTAAAAAAGAAGATCTTTTGATTATTTTTTTTCTCTGAGGAAAAATTAAAAAGAAATGAAGGAAAAGAGGAGGAAAGAGAAGAAAAGCTGTTTTATCAAGCCAATAAAAACTGTAATCTAAGGTGTCCAATTTGCCAGTTGGGGAGAAGATATAAAAAGAGAAAAAAGCTAAGGTAAGAAGATAAAAATAAGCATCAGAAAGACTAATCGGTTTTTTTGAATTAAGAATAACAATCAGACCAATAACAATAGTAATCAAACCAATTAATACTAAATAGAAATAAATAAGGTTAACCCCTTTTTGGGTAAGTCTAAAAGTTGGAAAAATTATTTGTCCTTGGCGATTTATCTGGTAAATAACTTTTTGGTTTGTTCCCGTTACCCATAAATTTTTTACTAGATCAATTTTATTTTTAACGGGATTTCCATTAATAGAATAAAGAATATCTCCTTTTTTAAGTCCGGCCCGAAAAGCTGGACCATTTCTTTCTATTTTAATTGCTGTTAGTTCGCCTTCTTTATTTTTCCAAATCACACCATCAGAAGGTTCTTTCCAGGTAGCTTTTCGATAGATATTTATGGTTCCAAGAATAATTAGTATTAAAAATGGGATTAGAGCTAAATATTTTTTCTTCATTATTTCTGATAAATATTTTCTGCAATATTTGTGCCAATTCTTGTTAACAATTCATTTTTATCATTTCAAAAAATTTTGCCTTTGTTAAATGCAAGGTTTCCCCTTTTTCTTCTTTGCTTTTTTGTTTCATATCCTTAATTCAAAGTTTCGGATTTTTTAAAATAATCCAAAAAATTGAATCGGAAATCCAAAAAAATATATTATTAAAATTTGATTTCTATTCCTCCCGCAATTTTTTTGGGATAAGGAATCAAAACAATCCATTCATTATTTTGAAGCAAGTCATTGTCATCTAAAAAATTAATAAAATCAATCAATACTTGGATTTTACCATTAGGTAAACTTAAAAATGGTAATTCCTGTTTTATCTTTAACCTAGATTTTGAACAAGGAAAGGAATACTTTCCTCTTAATGGGATAGCTGATGTCCAATTATAGCTCACTAAGACGAGGGTATTAGTAATAGGGAGCTTAGCTTTGATTAAAGATGAGAAAATATGAATAGCTCTGGTTTTCAGAAATTCTTCAGGAATTATTTGAGGAAGAGAAATTAAATTCTGGTTGTATTCAGAATAGATAAATCCATAAGAAATTGAGCCTTCAATTATTGAGCCTATTCCTTGAGAAAGGGTAATGTCAATTCCTTTATCTTCAGCTTCTCCGAGATTGTAAATAAAGTAAATAAATTCCAGTTGATTAGTATTTCCAAGTATGGTGTAAGGCATTTTAAATAATTGATTATTGATTTTCTCATAATAGGCTTTAATATTTATTAGACTTTGAGGACCAAATGATTTTTCAAAATTCAAGAAATATTTAAAGGAACTTTCTGGAGCAAGGTTAGAAGGCAGGGAAACTGGTAAATAGTTTAATTCTTCAGGATTAATGAAGCTTATTTCTCCTGGAGTTGACCAGTCATATGAAAATCCACCTGAGATTTGGATGGATTCAGAAAAGTATAAAGAAATGGTGATATCCGGACTAATTAAATTTAGAGGTGTTGACCACTGGAGGTAGTCATATTTGATTCCACAAGAAAGAGAGAAAATAGAAGAAATAGTCCAGTGATCAGAAATGAGAATTGAACCTGTCCATAGGCTGCGGTTTTTCATTAGATTTAATCGGGGGTTAGCATATCTTTCTTCAATTCCCAGAGCAAATCTGAAAAAGTGATTATTTATATTTTTTAAAATAACATCTCCGTAAGCATTCCAGTTTGTTGTGGACACATTGTTAAATCCAAAGGCAAGGCCTGATTGCCAGAACTGACTAAAAAATTTCCATTTAGTGTTTGAATCTATTTCTCCAAATAAAGATAAATTTGTTCCTTTTGTCCCAAATACTTGCCAGTTTGAAGATGGTGTATTGGGAGATAATATATAAGGAACAACCAAAAACTTAACTTTAGCTTGAGTATTTTTTAGTTCTTTCCTTACAGGGAGGGATTGATTTAAGAGAAAGTTATACTTTCGACTATCTAAGATATGTCTCTGGTATGCTCTTATTGCCCATTTGGTATTAGACTGAGCGAGAAGCGCTTTATCTTCTGTTTGTTTAAGTCCTAAAGATTTGGAGTTAGCGGAAAGAGTACTTATATAATCAAATTGTGGTTTTTTTACTGGAAAGATCCGATAGTTATTCAAACTTAACTCAGCTGAAGTGATATTTAATGGTGTATCTTTTTCGGTTGAATAGATGGGGGAAAGTGTAAAAAAGCTCATTTGAAAAAGAAGAAAGGCTGAAAGGACTATTCCTTTTTTCCCCATTTTTACTTTAAAATTAATTTACTTCTTTTTTATCCAGTTGTCAACTGTTTTATTCATTAATTTTGATAAAATAATTGAACTCTGAGCGATAATACTGTATAGTAAAAAAGATAAAAAGGAGGTTCTTATGAAAGTGAAAAATAGGTTATTAATTCTGGTTGGGTTATGCTTGATTTCTCTTACTATACTTTTCACTCCTGTTATTCAAGCTGATCTTTATATTCAGGGAAAAAGACATACTGAAGCTTTTACTATTATGGGACAGACCAATCCTGAAAAAGATGAGACGCTTATCACCTGGATGAGCAAGGATAAATACAGAAATGACTCTGGTCAAGAAAGCTCATTTATTGTTCGACTCGATAAGAATAAAATATATCATCTTGATCATACTAAAAAGTCCTATTCAATGATTGATTTGCCAGTTGATTTGAGTAAAATTCTTCCCCCTCAGGCTCAGCAAATGATGCAGATGTTTAAGATGACAGCGGCCGTAACTGATACTGGGGAGACCAAGAAGATTAAAGATTGGAACTGTCGGAAATACCTCGTGGATTTAAAAGGAGCAATGATGAGTATGAATATGGAAATCTGGGCAACGAAAGATCTCGAGCTTGATTATGAAACTTATCAGAAGTTTAGTGACAGCGTGATGTCTTTAAATCCAATGTTTAAAGATATCTTTGATGAGATAAAGAAAATAGATGGTTACCGAGTTTTGTCCTTTAGCACCGTTAGTATAATGGGCACGAGCTACAAGGTATCTGAAGAGATAATAGATGTCCAGGAAAAATCAGCTCCAAGTGGGACTTATGATATTCCTGAGGGATATACCCAGGTTGAGTTTAATCCAATGGAAAGAAAAGGTTAGACAAGCATCAGCAAATAAACATTTCAAAAAACAGTTACTTTTTTTAAAAAAATTCTATCATTTCAAAAGGGAGAAAGGATGGCTTATCTTAATCCTCTTACTCACCAGATGGCAGTTAAAATTGTTTATTATGGTCCTGGATTAAGCGGAAAGACAACCAATCTTAAGTATATCTATAAACATTTAGACCATCGATCGAGAGGGGAATTAATTTGTTTGGAAACAAAAACCAACCGGACTTTCTTTTTTGATTTACTTCCTATTCATTTAGGATTAATTGAAGGATTTAGGACTCATCTTCATCTTTATACTATTCCAGGACAGATATTTTATGAAGCCAGTCGAAGATGTGTTCTTAAAGGAGTGGATGGAATTGTGTTTGTTGCTGATTCGCAGATAGCACTTTTGGATGCTAATATCGAAAGTTTTGATAATTTAAGACAGTATCTCACTGAGTATGGGATTGATCTTTTTCATATTCCTCTTGTTTTTCAATATAATAAGAGAGATTTGAAAAATATTATTCCTGTGGAGACTTTTAATAGTCTTTTAAACCCTAAAAATTTTCCTTATCTTGAAGCAGTTGCTGTTAAGGGAAAAGGAGTGTTTGACAGTCTGAGAGAAATTGTTCGAGTCACTCTTTCTTTAGTAAAAGAAAAAGTTAAAGAAGAGAAAGATAAACTGAAAGGAGAAAAACTTGGAGTTACCACCCATGAAGTTGAGGTAAGTTTAACTCAGAAACTGCCTCCTGGGGAGTTTGAAAAAGAAATAGATTTTATAAAGGAAAAAAAAGAAACAGCACTTGAGCCACAAATAAAAGAGATAAGGAAGGTTAAGTTAAAAAATTTTTACGAAATCACTCAAGAGTTAGAAAATTTAAGTCGAGTTTATACTGGTAAGACAATTTTAAAGAAGAAGAAAAGAGAGAAACATTGGGAAATGTCAGCAGAAAATAAAAAGAATTTCTTGGAAAAATTAGAAAAAGAATTAATTAGAGCCAAGCGAAATAAAGAGAAGTTACTAATTTCTGTTTTAGATATAGACCAATTTAGAAAAATAAATAATGATTTGGGTTGGGAGTATGGCGATTTTGTTTTAAGTAAGGTGTTTGAGATAATAAGGGAAAATACTCGTCCCTATGATTTGCTCGTTAGATATAAAGATGACGAGTTTATAATTATTCTGATTAATACTAAAAAGAAGCCTGGAATAAGAATAGTTCAAAGAATTCAGAAATTAATGGAGGAGGAAGGGGTAAATTTTGGAGATATCTCTGAAAGAATAACAATTAGTGCTGGAGTTTGCTTATATCCAATGAAAAGGGATTCGGAAGCCTTGGAGTTAATTAGACTGGCTAATGATGCCTTAAATAGAGCTAAAGAAAGAGGAATGAGTCAGATCGAAATCTATTCTTAAAGCACTTCACTGTCCAATCCATCGGTTTTTCTAAAAAAATTGTCAATTGCTTACTATTTTAGTATACTTTAGGCTAATCGATTAGAAGAAGGAATGGAAAGAGTAAAGTCAAGGTTATTTTTAACTTTATTTATTCTGTTCTATATAGGATGTGTTTCATTTTTTTATTTCAAATATATTCCTTTGATTCATTCTTTTCAGGGGATTTTGATTCCATTAGTATTGTTCGTTGTTATCTTAACTTCTATTTCAGTGATATATGGTTCATTAATTCTTATTTTTTTAATTCCAATAGTTAATAATTTATCTTATTTTTTTAATTTTGAAGGGATCAACCCTCTTTTAATTATTTTTCTTGGATATTTTTTAGGTTGTTTAATCTATCAGATATTTAATCCTCTAAAATTTGATTTTAGTAATCCTATTTTTATTCCTATAATTGGATTTTCTTTAATAATCACTTTTTCTGCTTTGATTACTTTCTGGAGATATTCAAATTTTTTCCCTTTGTATCACTCAACAATAAATGAATTAATAGTTAATATTATAAATGTTCGGGCTGGAGAAGCAATAAGGAAAATAGTATTTACTTACATCAATTATTTATCTGGGTTTTTATTGGTAGCGATAATTATCAATATTTTAAAAATAAAGGAATTAATTAAAAAAGCAATTATTTCCTTAGCTGGAGGGACACTAATTTCACTTTTTTTTGGTTTTTATCAATATTTCAAAAACCCAGAATTTGGCAATTTAGCCTTCTGGGTGAAAATTCACCGGATTAATGCTACTTTTACTGACCCAAATGCTTTTGGAATTTACTTAGTTTTAGTTATTCCCTTATTCACTGGAGCTCTATTTGCATTCAAAAAGCTCTGGAAAATTTTGTTTATTGTTCCTCTGGCTGGAGGGATTTTTCTCTTTCCTCACATTGGTTCTCGGAGTGGATTCCTGGGAATGATTCTAGCTGGAGTGTTTTTTCTGTTTTTTACAGTTAAAATAATTTTTGATTATCGAAAAGCTAACCCTAATCTTTTTAAAAAATTAGTGATTTATTTAATTATTTCTTTGTTAATTGTTGTTTTAATTTCTTCTTTAATATTAGCTTCCAAAGGCTCGACTTTATATAAAAGATTCGAATGGAATTTAAAAGTATTATCTAAACAAGGAGCTTGGCAGAGGGTTTCTCGAGGAAGATATTATTTCTGGCAGGGAGCAGGGTATATGATTAAGGATCATCCTCTAAGTGGAATCGGCCTGGGTGCGTTTACAGTCGAGTTGCCTAATTATTATAAAAATTACAATATTCTCTCGGTCATGCCTTTCAGCTATTATCAAAAAGCCCAAGCTCGAGGTGTCCCGGTTGATACAGCGGGTAATTACTATCTTCAGATAGCATCAGAGCTGGGTATTATTGCTTTATTTTTTATAGGATGGATTTTTTATTTAATTTTAAGACAAACTTATTTAGCTAATTTTAAGCAAAAAATTGAATCTGGTTGGAATTATTTAATCGCAGGTATTTCAGCCGGGATTCTGGCCATGCTGGTTATTTTTCTTTTCGGTGCCCATACTTTGAATTTTGAAATTCAGTTGACTTTTTGGCTTGTGGTTGGACTTTTATTCAGCTTAAGCAGAGAAGAAAAATTCGGACATAAGTTTGATTTTGCAAAGAAAATATTAATTGGAGTATTAATTACTATTTCTACTTTATCTTCTCTGTGGAACTCAACTCATTCTCTATCTCTTCAAAGCAGGACAGAACAATTTGGCTTGAAACAGAATTTTGGCTTTTATCAAGAAGAAAAAATGGATGGACAAGAATTTAGATGGTCAGGTAAAAATGCTGGGATAACGATCAAAATAGAAAAACCAATTTTAGTCATTCCTATGCTTGCTTCTCATCCCGATATTACTAAAAATCCAGTAAAGGTCAAAATATATTTAGTTAAAGATTTTTTTAAAGAAAAAAAATTATTAGATGAGATTGTCTTAGGAAAGAGTAAATGGCAGGAGTTTAAATATGATCTTTCTGGGGAGCTTGGCTCAGAGGTTATTTTGCTATTTAGAATCAGTCGAACCTGGCAGCCATTGAAGATTTTAGGAACCCCGGATCCGAGGAATTTAGGAATAGCTATTGGAAAAATAAAATTTGAGGACTTGTCTATTTCAACTAAAAAAATAGAAGGTAAAGCTCCAGAAAAGATAATTCATAAATTTTCTCGTTTTGACTGGAGAGGTGCTTATGTAGGAAATCTTTACACGAATAGTAGCTGTTGGGTTAATGCTAACTTACCAACTGGTAATATAATTTTTCGAATATTAGCTCGAGGTCAAAAAGCTAAAGGAGAATGGCCTTATATGGTTATCAGATTAGACGATAAAATAATTGGGGGAGAATGGGTGACTTCTGTCAAATGGCAGTCGTATATTTTTAACTCAGAAGTCAAAGCTGGAATTCATAAACTCAGTGTTGAATTTATAAATGATTACTGTAATCGTCAATTAAATGAGGATAGAAATTTATATGTCGGGGAGCTAAAGATTAAGAAATTAAAAATTAAAAGATAAAATAAATGGGTATTGGTTGAAGCTTCCTTTGAGAGGGAGCTTTCCAATTACTACTATAAAAATATTTAGCAAATCCTGGGAAGCAATTCTGAAGTTAGCGGTTCAAGAAGTCTCAGACCTCCAGTATAGGTGGAAAGAATAAGTTCTCCTGGTTCTCCTATTTGATCATCAATCTGCCCGATTATTTCAGCTTTTTGGCCTAATTTATTTTTTCTTATCCTGAGTAAAATTTCATTGACTTTTTCCTTTTTAACAACCATTACTGCTCGTCCTTCACAGGCTAAATAAAGAGGATCGATTCCTAAAAGTTCAGTTGCTCCTCTTATAGCTGGGGAGAGAGGAATTTTTTTTTCATTTATCACTATTGAATAAGATAGTTGTTCAGCTAGTTCGGAAAGAACAGTGGCCAGTCCCCCTCGAGTAATATCTCGCATCCATAATACTCCATTTTTCCATAAGGGGAGCAGAAAATTCAGTGGAGCACAATCGGATTTGATTTCACCTTCTAAGCCGAAATCTCCTCGGGCCAACATGATGGCCAAGCTGTGTTCTCCTAAAGTTCCCGTAAGAATAATTTTATCTTCTTGTTTTATCTTTTTAATATTCGGTTTAGCAATAATAATGCCTATGCCTGAGGTATTTATGTAAATTTTATCTCCTTCTCCCTGTTTGACAACTTTTGTGTCTCCTGAAACAATTTTTATTTCAGCTTGTTCAGCTGACTTTTTTATTGATTTAAAAATTTTTCTTAAATCTTTAAAAAGGAGACCCTCTTCCAAAATCAGAGCAAGGGAGAGGTATAATGGTTTGGCTCCTGAGACCACTAAGTCATTCACTGTGCCATTGACACATAAACTTCCAATATCTCCTCCTGGGAAAAAGATTGGATCGACCACATAACTATCTGTCGTGAAAGCTATATTTTCAGGCAGAATAGCTGCATCGGAGAGCTCTTCTAAAATTGAGTTATTGAAATTGGCTACTATTTCCTGAGCAATAAAATCTCTCATTAACCTTCCACCGCTTCCCAGTTCAAGGTTAACTCTTTTAATCGAAGATAAGTTTTCTCTTTCCATTTTTATTCTCCTCGTATAATATAGAAGACTAAAGCTTTACTATCTAATAATTGATCATTTCTCATCTTCTTTCCATTTGGTATTCCCATTCATTTTTAACTTTTAATTTTGCACTTTTAACTTTTTTATTCGCCCATCGCCCATCGCCCATCGCCCATCGCCCATCGCCCATCGCCTAACGACCATCGTCCATTCTTTTAAACTTTAAACTATATCTATAATATGCTAAGCAGGCACCTTCGAAAGAAACCATACATGGCCCTTGAGGAGATTGGGGCCGGCAAATTTTTCCAAATAGGGGACATTGAGGAGGTAGGATTAGTCCTCTTAAAACTTCTCCGCACTTACAGCCGGGTAAATCTCTATTTTGTGATTCAATACTAAGATTGAATTTTATTTCAGCATCATAATTAGAAAACTCTTTTTTTAATTTTAAGCCACTGTTTGGAATCAGCCCTAATCCTCGCCAGTGGGCATCTTTTTCCTCTAACACTTCAGCCATTAAGGCCTGAGCTCTTGGATTTCCTTCAGGATTAACTGCTCTTTTATATTCGATAGAAACCTGAGGTTTGTTTTCTAAGATTTGATCGAGAATGCTGTTTATACCAAGCATTATATCTGTTGGTTCAAATCCAGTAATTGCCCCTGGGATTTTATACTCTTGGGCAATGAATTGATAGGGTTTTTGACCAATGATTGTGCTTACATGACCTGGATAGAGAAATCCAGAAATATTAACTTCTCTTGACTGGACTATAACCTTTAAGGGAGGAGGAATAAGCCACAATGCAGAAAGAATAGAAAAATTTGTTATTTTTTCTTCTTTAGCTTTTTTAGCAATGAAAGCTATACTGGGAATGGTTGTTTCAAATCCAACTCCAAAAAAAACAACTTCTTTGTCTCGATTTTCTTTAGCTAAAATTAAAGCTTCTTCTGGAGAATAAACTATTCTTTTTGCTGAATTTTTAGCTGGTACAGCGGTCATTAAAGAACCTTTATTAGTTGGCACCCTGGTCATGTCTCCAAAAGTAGTCAAGATAAGATTTTTTCTCCGAGATAATAAATCAATAGCTGCTTCGTTTATTTCGTTTGGAGTAACGCATACTGGACAGCCTGGTCCAGAGAGCATTTCTACTCCGCTATCAAAAAGCATGTTTCTCAAGCCAAATTTATGAACAGTCATAGTATGAGTGCCACATACTTCCATTATTTTTACTGGCTGGGATATTTTCTTTATTTTATCTTTAATTTTTTTAAGCAGAGCTTTGATTATTTCCTCTTTCCGTAATTCTTCCATCACTATAATTCGTAAATCGTAAACTGTGAGGTGTAAACTGTTGACATCAGCTAGCTGTTTACTGCTTACAGTTCACGAAATAGTCATTGAGATTCGGAATTTGGGATTTTGTCATTTGGATTTATATTTGCTATTTCTCTTAGCAAGGAAAAAGTTTCTTCAGCTTCCTGTTGATTTAATTTAGAGATAGCGAAACCAGCATGAAGAATGACATAATCTCCAATTTCCACATCAGATAATAGACTAAAATTAGCTTTAATTTTAGTTCCTAAATAATCGACTTTTCCCGTATTATCCTTTTCTATTTCGATTACTTTAGCTGGAATTCCCAAACACATCTTTCACATCTCTCTAACAGAATAGATTAAAATTTGTTAATTAAATTGTCAATGCTTAGTTGTAAATTATTTTCTTCTTTGGAATAACTTGTGATCTTTAATGATTAATAAGCTGGTTTTGACTTTTAAGAGTTAAGAGAATATAATTGTAATGTGAAAAAAGAATTAGAAGGATTTATCGAAATAGGAAGTGAGGAAGAGAGACTGGTTGCTAAAGTAGATTTTTCCCGCCTTCCAAATCACATCGCTATTATTATGGATGGTAATGGTCGCTGGGCACGAGAAAGAAATCTTCCTCGAGTAAAAGGTCATGAAGAAGGAATTAACTCTGTCCGGGAGATAGTAGAAACCTGTGCTCGTTTAGGGATTAAAATTTTGACTCTTTACGCCTTTTCTAAAGAAAATTGGAAAAGACCTAAATCAGAAATTAATACTTTATGGAAGCTTTTAGAAAATTATCTTAGAAAAGATTCTAATTTGTTAATAAAAAATAAGTTAAGTTTAAAGGTAATCGGTGACATTGAGGAACTTCCTTCATCGGTGCAAAGAGAATTGGTTAGAGTAATGAATATGACCAAAAATAATGACCGGTTAAAACTCATTTTGGCTTTAAATTATGGAGGTCGGGCAGAAATAATTGATGCTATTAAGAAGCTATTTGAAGATGTGCAAAATGGTTTCGATATTGAATCTTTGAATGAAACAAATTTTTCAAAATATTTGTATACTTCCCGCTTTCCTGATCCAGACTTGGTAATTAGAACGAGTGGAGAAATGAGAGTATCTAATTTTCTTTTATGGCAAATAGCATATTCGGAAATCTGGATTACCCCGGTTTTGTGGCCGGATTTTAGAAAAAAACATTTATTAGAGGCTATTATAGATTATCAGAAAAGAGAAAGGAGATTTGGCGGCATCAAACCCCATAATAATTATCATTCATGAATTTTGAATCATAAATTTTTAACTTTTACAAAGATGAGTCTAAAAAAAAGATTACCAACTGCGGCTGTCTTAATAGTTTTCGTTTTTCTAGCTATTAAATATCTTC
>JBHIEE010000049.1:0-18856 GCA_046760445.1 Candidatus Aminicenantia bacterium | reverse complement strand
TTCAAATCTAAGAAGTGTAAGTCGCAAGGTGTTGTTTATCACTTTACTCTTTACTTCTTACTCTTCACGATTTAATGTTTTTGTGATTTGGAATTTTTATATATCTTCTCTTTGTTAGGATCATTTGAAAACCCTTTTGATGTCCGAGAAATCACAAGTCACATTTTTTCCAAGGCAGCAATTCGTTCTTCGATTGGAGGGTGAGTGCCGAATAACTTGTTAACTTTGCCTTTTATGTCTTTTAACGGGTTAACAATATAAAGATGGGCAGTTGCCTTGTTAGCCGCTTCAAGAGGTTCTGAATCACTATCTAATTTTTTTAAAGCACTGATTAATCCAGGGGGATAGCGAGTAAGCATTGCTCCACTGGCATCAGCCAAAAATTCCCTCCTTCTTGAAATGGCTAATCTAATAAGTTGAGAAATCAGAGGAGCTAAGATGGCTAAAATTAAGCCAATTAATATCAGAATTAACCCTGCGTTCCTTCTTCCACCTCTTCGACCTCCCTTTCTTCTTCCTCCTGACCAGAAAAAAGTTCTTAAAATCCAGTCACTTAAAAGAGCAGCTACTCCAACCATAACCACAGTAACTGTTCCCAGTAAAATATCATAATTTTTAATATGAGCCATTTCATGAGCAATCACTCCTTCCAGTTCTGCACGGTTGAGTTTTTCTAGCAAACCAGTAGTAACCACAATAACTGAATTTTTTGGATTCCTTCCTGTAGCGAAAGCATTCGGCGCTGAATCTTGAATGATATAGCACTGTGGCTTTGGCAAACCAGCAGCTATAGCCAGTCCTTCCACCACATTATATAAATAAGGATATTCCTCTTTTTTGACCGGCCTTGCCCGACTGATAGCTAAGACAATCCGATTACTGTAATAATAACTACCAAAGGTAGCTACTCCAGCAATAATTACCGCTAAAATAACTCCTTCCTCCCTAAATCCAGTGAATTCTCCTAATAGCCAGCCCAAGAAAAAAATTAAGACAAGAAATAAAAAACAGAGGAAGAAGGTTTTTCTTTTATTGCTAGTGATCTGTTCGTACATTTTAAGATCAGTAAAATTTTAGTCAAGATTTAAATCAGAATTTAACTTTCACTGGTTCCCGAGCAGCTGGTTCTTCAATTTCAAAATACTCTTTTTCTTTGAATCCAAAAAGCTGGGCAATTATGTTCGAAGGAAACACCTGCTGCTTGATGTTGAACTTCATAGCTGAATCGTTATAAAACTGCCGGGAATAAGCAATCTTTCCTTCTGTTCCAGCCAGTTCTTCTTGAAGCATCATAAAATTCTGGCTAGCCTTAAGTTCCGGATAATTTTCAACTACAGCGAAAAGACTCTTTAGTGCTCCAGTTAACATATTCTCTGCTTCTCCTTGTTCTCTAACAGTTGTCGCATTAATTGCTTTTGCTCGAGCCTCAGTTACTTTTTCAAATACCTCTCGTTCGTGTTTGGCATATCCTTTTACTGTCTCAACCAGATTAGGAATTAAATCATAACGCCGTCTAAGCTGGACATCAACTTGGGCCCAGGCATTATTTACTCTGTTTCTTAATCTAATTAAACTGTTGTAAATCCCAATCAGCCATAAAATTAAGATACCTATAATAATTAACCCGATCCACCCAATCATCAATTCACTCCTTATCTTAAGTTTTTCATATTAAATATGCTATAGAATAATATTTAATCTCAGAGAAATCAAGTTTTTATTTGATGTTTTTATAAAGAACAACAGCTTAAAATACAAGGATAAACTTATTAACATTTATTGACATCATTATTCTTGATTGATATATTTCTTTATCAAAATGAATTGGTTAACGATTAAGAGAAGCTTTTCCGGTGGTGTTCATCTTAATGATTTTAAAAAACAAACTGAATCTCAGGCAATTAAAGTTTTAAATCCAGCTGGTAGAGTAGTTATTCCCCTTTACCAGCACTTTGGGGCTCCGGCTGAACCAATAGTTAAAAAGGGAGAAGAGGTAAAACTTGGTCAAAAAATAGGAGAGGCAAAGGCTCGGTTTTCAGCTCCTGTTCACTCCAGTGTATCAGGCAAAGTTTTGGCTGTAGATTATTATAATCATCCCAACGGACAATTAGCTCTTTCGATAATTATTGAAAACGATGGGCAGGATATTCCTTACCAGGAAATGGAAAGTGTAAATGATCCATTTTCTCTTACTTCTGAGGAGATCAGACAGAGAGTAAAAGAAGCTGGGGTTGTTGGCTTGGGAGGAGCAGCTTTCCCTACCTCAATAAAAATTACTCCTCCGGAAAATAGACCAATTGATACGATTGTTATTAATGGTTGTGAATGTGAGCCGTTTCTAAATGCTGATAACCGATTGATGATTGAATACCCGGAAGATATCCTTAAAGGAGGAGAATTAGTTCGGATAGCTACTGGCGCAAAAAAAATTATCGTGGGAATTGAAGACAATAAACCTGATGCCATTCAAATTATGGAGGCTCATGCTCGAGATTTTCCTCTTGCTGAAGTTGTTCCTTTAAAAACCAAATATCCTCAAGGAGCAGAAAAAAATCTCATTCAAGCAATTTTAAAAAGAAAGGTTCCAGCAGGAGGTCTTCCTTTTGATGTTGGAGTGGTTGTCCAAAATGTTGCTACTGCCAAGGCTATTTGGGATGCCGTAAGTAAAGGGAAGCCTCTTTATGAGAGGGTAGTGACTGTTACTGGTCCAGGAATAATTCAACCAAAAAATGTTCTGGTGAGAGTAGGAACTCTCTTCCAGGAAGTAATTGACTTTTGTGGAGGTTTAAAAGAAGAGATTAAAATAGTTATTATGGGAGGACCAATGATGGGTCTTGCTCAGTGGAGTCTTGATGTTCCAGTGATAAAGGCAACTTCAGGAATAATAGCCTTGACTTCTCTCCCTTCTATACAAGAAATGACCTGCATCCGGTGTGGAAGATGTGTTGAGCACTGTCCAATGGGCCTTGTTCCCACTCAGTTAATGAAATATACTAAATTTGAAAAATTTTCCGCAGCGGAAAAATGGGGAATTCTCAATTGTGTAGAATGTGGATGTTGTGAGTATGTTTGTCCAGCCAATATTCCTCTTGTGCACTGGATTAGAACAGGAAAAGCCAAGGTCAGTCTTCTAAGGAGTTAGAATGAACCAGAAGGAAGAAAAGATATTCATTATTCAATCATCTCCTCATCTTAAAGATAAAGAATCTGTCCCTCGGATTATGTATACTGTTATTTTTGGTCTTATTCCTGCTGTCTTTGCTTCAATTTATTTTTTTCGCTTAAGAGCAGTTCAATTAATTATCATTTGTGTTGTTAGTTGCTTAATTACTGAAGGACTGTTCCTTCGGATAAGGAATAAATCAGGGAGTTCACTATGGAATGGTTCAGCGATTATCACGGGAATACTGCTTGCTCTTACCCTACCTCCTTCCCTTTCCCTTGAATTAGCTGTTATTGGCAGTGTGGTGGCTATTGGAATTGGAAAGCAAGCATTTGGAGGATTGGGCTATAACATTTTTAATCCAGCCTTAGTAGGAAGAGCTTTTCTTCAGACTGCTTTTCCCGTGGCTTTAACTACCTGGACACCTACTTTTCTTCAAAAAATTGATACATCTACCTTTGCTACCCCTTTAGGTAATCTCAAATTTCAGGATGCTATAGCCCAGGGGACTCTTACTCCTTTAAAAGATCTTTTCTGGGGAAATGTCGGAGGATGTATTGGAGAAACCTCTGCTTTTGCTCTTCTCATCGGAGGGATTATTCTTTTTTCCCGGCGGTGCATTGATTGGAGAATACCAATCGGTATTCTTTCCACTCTTTTCATTTTTACTGGAATTTTCTGGGTTATTGATCCAAACAAATACACTTCTCCAGTATTTCATATTTTAGCTGGAGGGATTCTTATAGGGGCAATTTTTATGGCCACAGATATGGTCACTTCACCAATAACTCCCCGAGGAGCCTGGATTTACGCTATTGGAATAGGCTTTTTTGTGGGGTTAATTCGTCTTTTTGGAGGATTTCCAGAAGGAGTTATGTTTTCTATTCTCTTTATGAACGCTTTTGTTCCTCTTATTAACCGCTATACTCGGTCGCACTTTTTAGGAGAAAAGAAAAAATTATGAACATTTATTTGAGAATGATTATTGTTTTGACCTCAATTGGTTTAATTTCAGGGTTATTTCTGGCTGGAGTAGGCACTCTAACTAAAGAACGCATTGCTTTAAATAAGCAAAGGGAAATAAACGAAGCAATTATTAGAGTCGTACCAGGAACAATAGCTAGCCAAAAACTATATGAAGAGAGAAGCCTTTCAATTTTTGAAGGGAGAGACGAAAATAATAACCTAATTGGCTATGCGGTTTATACTGCTGGAGTTGGATTCCAGGACAAAATCTATTTGATGGTTGGACTTGATCCTGAAATATCAAAAATTTACTCTCTGACCATTATTGACCAGAAAGAAACCCCAGGATTAGGAGGTAAGATTACCAGTCAAAAAGATTTTCTCCAGTTCTGGGAAAATAAAGATTGCACTCAACCTCTTCGCCTCCACAAACCAGCAGTTAGTTCTCCTCAAGAGCTTTCTCCTTCAGAGGTAAATACTATTACAGGAGCAACCGTCTCTTCTGAAGCAGTAGTAAATATGGTTAATGACTCATTAACTATGATAAGGGATTTAAAAAAAGAAGGAAAACTCGATCGAGAGGTAAGAAATGGCCAGCAGTAAGACTATTTATCAGGAATTTACTAAAGGATTGTGGCTTGAAAACCCAATTTTTAGGCAACTTCTTGGATTGTGTCCTACTTTAGCGGTGACCAATGCCGCGATTAATGGGTTAGCGATGGGGCTGGCGACCAGTTTTGTCCTTTTTTTCAGCTCCATAGTAGTCACTTTGATTAAAAGACTGATTCCTTCTCCGGTTCGAATTGCCTCCTATATTGTGGTCATTGCTACTTTTGTCACTGTTGCTGATCGATTTTTAGCTGCTTTTTTCCCTCATATTTCTAAGAACTTAGGCCCCTATGTGCCTTTGATTGTTGTTAACTGTGTTATTCTCGGAAGACAGGAAGCTTTTGCTTCAAAAAATCCTTTTTTCCGTTCAGTAGTGGATGCTTTGGGAATGGGGCTGGGTTTTCTAATTGCTTTGTTAGTTCTCAGCTCAATTCGGGAGATTCTTGGGAGTGGGACATTCTTCGGGATTCAGATTCTCGGAACTTGGTTTAAACCTTGGCTGATTATGATTCTTCCTCCTGGAGCATTTTTTACCTTAGGAGTTCTGATGGGTCTGGCTAATCAACTCGAAAAAATGAGAACAAAATAGGAGGTTTATTTGGAATTACTGATTATTTTTATTTCTGCTGTTCTAATCAACAATTTTGTTCTTCATTATTTTCTGGGGATTTGTCCCTTTCTGGGAGTTTCTAAAAAAATTGACTCAGCAATTTCAATGGGTTTAGCAGTAACCTTTGTTATGACCATAACTGCTGTAGTCTCCTGGGTATTAAATCACTGGATTCTCATTCCTTATCACCTTGATTATCTTCAGATTGTTTCTTTTATATTAGTTATCGCTTCGCTTGTTCAACTGGTTGAAATGTTTATCCGTAAAACAAGCCCTGCTCTCTATCAGGCTTTGGGCATTTTTCTTCCTTTAATAACTACTAATTGTGCCATTCTTGGACTGGCTCTATTGGCTGCGCTGAAAAACTATAGTTTTATTGAAACAGTAATTTTTGGCCTTGGTTCTGGTTTGGGCTTTACTTTAGCCATTGTTCTGATGGCTGGCATGCGGGAACAATTGGAAATGGCTGATGTGCCAGAAGCATTAAGAGGGCCAGGAATTGCCCTTATTATTGCTGGGATTATGGCTCTTGGATTCTTAGGCTTTACTGGTATGTTAAAATAAAAAGTAATGACAGAAATATTAATTTCACTAATAACTATGGGTGGATTGGGATTACTTTTTTCAATTGGTTTGATTTTGGCTTACAAAAAACTTAGAGTGGAAGAAGATCCTTTAGTCGCCAAGATAGAAGAGTTTTTACCCGGAGTAAATTGTGGAGCGTGCGGCTATTCCGGCTGTTGGGCATATGCAGAAGCTGTTGCTTCTGGTCAGAGTGAAGCAAATAAATGCTCGGTTGGAGGAGAAGAAGTGATAAAAAGAATTTCTGACTTGCTCGGAATTGAGATAGGACAAACAGTGAAAAAAACAGGTAGAATCCACTGTCAGGGCAGTTTGGCATCAGCTAAATTCAAAGGAAATTATCGAGGGATTAATTCTTGTTATGCAGCTCATTTAATCGGAGGTAATAAACTGTGTCAATATGGTTGTCTTTGGCTGGGAGATTGTGTTCGGGTCTGTCCTTTTGATGCTATTTATCTCGATCGAGATGGACTTCCAGTTATCATTGAAGAAAAAT
This sequence comes from Candidatus Aminicenantia bacterium, assembly GCA_046760445.1. GTDB lineage: Bacteria > Acidobacteriota > Aminicenantia > JdFR-78 > JdFR-78 > JBHIEE01. The sequence continues at coordinate 12,430 of JBHIEE010000049.1, read as the reverse complement.
GTCTTGCCTGCGGGAAATGTGTTGAGGCCTGCCCGAGAGGAATAATAGAAATTCTTCCAAATTACCAAAAAGTAATTATCTTTTGTCGTAATCAGAATAAAGGAGCGATTGCCCGCAAGTTATGTAAAAATGCTTGTTTAGCTTGCGGGATCTGTGCCAGAGCCTGCCCAGAAGCGATTGCCATTGAAAATTACCTGGCGCTAATTGTTAACCCTGACAGGATTACTCCTGATTGTCAGCCAAAGTTAGAAAAATGTCCGACCAAAGCAATAAGAGTAATTAATAAATGAAAGAGAAAGCTTTAGTTATTTCAAATTATAATCGACGAGCAAAAGTAAGGATATTATCTCCCGGAATATGTCAAAAATGTCAGGCCCAAGATATCTGTATTGGAAGGAAGCTTCCTGATGGGTCAATCATTGTCCATAATCCTTTAGGAGCTAAGCCAGGAGATGAAGTTGAAATTAAAGTGCCAGAAACAGAATATAATAAACAAATGATAAAATTTTTCGGGATATTGCTTATCGGCTTTCTGGCTGGAACAGGAATAGGTTATCTTATTTCCTCCATTATCTCGATTTCTCAAACTGCTGCCTCCTTGGTGGGTGGGGGAATTGGTCTTTTAATTAGTGTTGTCAAAATAACTATCTCTTCACGTACAAGAAAATTAGACTATTTATATCCCACAATTACTCAAGTGATTAAAAAAGGAGAGAATTATGGATAGACGAAATTTTTTAAAATCATTCTTAATTATTCCTTCTTTTCCTTATTCACTATTCCTGAGTGACGTCGATAAATCTTATTTTCAGATTTTCATTATCTCTTCCTTTCCCCAAAGAATACTTCCTTTTCTTCTTAAAAGAGTAAAAGAACTGGAAATGATAAAAGAAAAGCATTTTTCCTTTTCAGGAAATCACCCCAATAGGAATAAATTAATAAAAGCTCTTCTCAGTGATGGCTGGAAAAATTCGGTTTCAAATTTAGGAATTAAAATTTCTTTTCATATTCTTAAAGAATCAGTAGCCCCTTCATTTACTCTTCTTAGAGATGGACGCATCTTTGACCTGAGGAGAAGAGGTTTTTTCTCTCTCTGGGAAAAAATGAATGAAATGGAATCATCAACCTCATGGATAACCATTGTTTCCAAAGAGAAAAGACAAATCGCTTATCCGGGTAAAATTGTATCATTCTTTATTGAAGGTAAAGAAGTAGAACAGATACCTCTTTCAGCTAAATACAAGAAAGCCTTTTCCTGTCGAGAGGGGAAAGTAGTGGTTTCCATTAAGGACAGACAAGTCTGGGTAGAAAAATCCTCCTGTCGAAACAAAATCTGTCTTAAGACACCCCCTGCTTTTCTCGAAGGAGAAAGGATAATTTGCGCCCCTAACGGCTTTTTGCTGGAAGTAAAAGGTAATTTCCACATTGATACTTCAATTGGCTAAGCGTTTCTTAATTTCTATCGGGCTGATTCTTTTTTGTCTTGCCTGTCAGCCAAAAGAAAAATGGCAAACCACCACTCTTTTCTATTTTGATACCATTTGTCAGATTAATCTTCATTGTTCGCCTCAGCAATTTTCTTCTGGAATAAAAAGAGTTAAGGAGACATTTGATGAAATAGAGAAAAATTTTTCACCTGGTAAGAAAAATTACAGTTCACCATTAGTTCAGGAGCTTTTAGAAAAAGCTTATGATGTCTACCAAGCATCAGAGGGAACTTTTGATATCACTATTGGTCCTCTCTCTCGGCTATGGGGATTTCAAGACAAAAATTATCGAATTCCTGAGCAGGAAGAGATCAAAAACATCTTAAAAAAAATTGGACTGAATAAAGTAATCCGGGAAAAAGAAAAGATTCTTCTGCCTCCTTGGACGGAGTTTGATTGGGGAGGAATAGCTAAAGGTTTTGGTGTTGACTTAGCCTACCAGGAATTAAGAAAACTTGGAATACAGAATGGATTCATTAATGCTGGAGGGGATATTTTCTGCTGGGGCAAGAATCCAGATAACAGAGCCTGGAACATTGGTATCAAGCACCCTCGGAAAAGGGGATTCTTAGGTGTTGTTTCAGTCTCAAATCTAGGAATTGCTACTTCAGGAGACTATCAAAAATTTTTTGAAAAGCATGGTGTGCGTTACCATCATATTCTCAATCCTTTTACGGGCTATCCTGCCTCTGGCAAACAGAGTGTGACTGTAATTGGTCCGGAAACGGTTTACTGTGATGCTCTTTCAACCGCAATATTTGTCAGTTCTCAGCCTGAAGATATAATAAGGAAATATCCTCAATACGGAGCAATTATTGTGGATTCAAACGGGAAAATATTAATGATTGGTAAACTTTATTCTTTCAGTAAGCTTGACTGATTTATTTAAAATTATTTTGAAAATTTAGGTTTTCAGTGATAAAATTCAACGAGAAAAACACGATTAGTAAGGAACATTATCTTCAAATCAAGGAGGAAGGATGAGAAGAAAAGCGGAAAGTGATAAGTGGCATCACTACTCATTTGATGAAGCTCCATCTTACTAGGAATTAGGTGCTCAAAAATTTAGATGCTCACTTTAGCGATTAATTAATTTTTGGGAGGAAATGAATGAAAAGAATTCTGATATTAGGGGGCGTGATATCTCTCCTTTTAAGTCAAAATTTATCTGCGGGAAATATTTTGAAGGGTGGATTAAGGATAAAACCATCTGATGGTGAATTTGCAGAGAAGTGGCTTCTTGCTTTTGAAAAAAATTATTCTCTCGCTTCTCTGATGAGCATTGGCTATGAAATTCAAGGTGCCTATCACAAAATCGATGATTCTTTCTCAGAAATTATGGGTAATGTTTTTTTAAAAGGAAAAGTTAAACTTCCTACTCTTGGGTTTGGCCCTTTTATTGGAGGAGGGATTGGTTTAATCTCAAATTTGTCATTTAATGGAGAAACGGATTGGAATATTCACACTGGATTTGAGTTGGGAGGAGGTCTTGAACTTGGAGTAGGAGGTGTAGGGGTGTTAGGCGAAATTATGGCGATAAAGAGTTTTAAAACCGGAAGTAAATTTTCTTATTATATCTTAGCTGGAATAAAATTTTAAATTTTCTTATTGAATATATTAGGAAAAATTAACCAGTGAAAAAGCTATTTATTTGGAGTCTACTTTTTTTCTTTTTATCTTTAACTTTAATTGCTGAAAACCAGAAATTAATTCCCAAATTTCCCAAAAGAAAAAGAAGGTTATTTAAAAAAGACGCTAGTGATTACGTTTTTCTCATAATTTAATAGCTGGTCGGCATAACAATTTCTAACTGGTTTCTTTCTTGCCTCAATTTTGTTATAATTTGAAAGTAAGATAATTTGGCCAGAAGTAGAACTTTCATTAAAGGAATAAGATGAATGTTTTGAGATAGATTTGAGAAAGTGGCCATATTGTCTAAGCTCAATTGCATAATTTATTTGACATAATTACTGATTATATGTTAATTTTATTTAACTCTATTTCTTAGTTGAGGTTAAAAAAATGTTTGCTATTATCCAGACTGGAGGAAAACAGTATAAAGTCCAAGAAGGTGATAAAATAAGAATAGAAAAATTAGACCAGCAACCAGGGGCAAAGATTATTTTTGATCGGGTTTTATTTATTGAAGATAATGGAAAGACAATAATCGGCACTCCCTTTATCCCTGAGGCTCGAGTGGAAGGCACTATTCTCGAAAATATTAAAGCTAAAAAGGTTATTATTTTTAAGAAAAAAAGTAAAAAAGGTTATAAGAAGAAGACTGGCCACAGACAAAGGCTGGCCGAAGTGCAAATTGGAAAAATAGTACCTAAGTGGGAACCCAAATTAGAGAAAAAAGCAGAACCAGAGAAAGAGATAAAAATGAAAGCCAAACCCAAGCCAAAAGTTAGAGCAACAGCAAAGAAATCATTAGTTAAAGCAGATGAGAAGGCTCCAGTGGTCAAGGAAGCTAAGCCAAAAGCTAAAGACAAAGCTGAACCCAAAAAGAAAGCAGGTACTAAGAAGAAGGTTAAAACAACCAAAGAATAACCAAAGAATAATTTTAAAATTATTTGGTTAATTTTAAGGAGGATAAAAAGTGGCTCACAAAAGATCAGCCGGCAGTGCTAAAAATGGACGAGACGGCCAATCTAAAAGATTGGGGGTGAAAAGATTTGGTGGTCAATTTGTCACTGCTGGCTCAATAATTATCCGTCAGAGAGGGACGCCATTTAAACCTGGTTCTTATGTTGGCCGAGGTAAAGATGACACTCTCTTTGCCAAGATAGATGGTTATGTCAAATTTCTAGACAAAGGAAGAAGTGGCAAGTTCGTCTCAATAACTCCGGCCTGAATCGTCTTTTAATATGTTTGTTGACCAGGTAAAAGTCTTTCTAAAAGCAGGAAAAGGGGGGAATGGTTGTTTAAGTTTTAGGCGGGAAAAATATGTTCCCCGAGGTGGTCCTGACGGTGGACGAGGGGGAGATGGAGGAAGTGTTTATCTTGTTTCTGATCCTAGTGTAACTTCTCTGTCTTTCTTCAGATATCATCCTGAAATCAAGGCAAAAAAAGGAGTCCATGGGGAAGGAAACAATCGCCAGGGTAAAAAGGGAGAAGATATATATTTTCATGTTCCAGTCGGGACAGTGGTTAAAGAGACAAAGACCAATAAAGTTATTTTTGATTTTACCCAACCAAATCAGATTTTTCTGGTTGCTAAGGGAGGAAAAGGAGGGAGAGGTAATGCTTCGTTTGTTTCTCCAACCAATCGAGCCCCAAGGAAATTTGAGCTAGGAAAACCAGGAGAAGAAAAAGAATTGATTTTGGAATTGAAATTAATTGCCGATGTGGGAGTCATTGGCTTCCCTAATGTAGGTAAATCCACTCTTATTTCAAAAATTTCTTCAGCCAAACCAATTATTGCTGATTATCCTTTTACTACCCTCAATCCTTCCTTAGGGATTGTGGACGTTGATGAGGAAAAGAGCTTTATTATTGCTGATTTACCTGGATTAATTGAAGGGGCTCACTTGGGGCATGGTTTGGGAATTAAATTTTTAAAGCACATTGAAAGAACAAAAATATTGCTTCATCTTGTTGATGCTTCTCCTTTTCTGGAAAGAGATCCCGTAAGAGATTATCAGATAATCCTTGAGGAGTTAAAATCTTTCAATCCAGATTTGGCTCACCGACCTCAGATACTGGTGGCTAATAAAATTGATTTGCTCACCCAAGATAAATCTAAATTAATTAAACTTAAAAATTTTGCTCGAGAAAGAAATATCCCTTTTCATTCTATCTCTGCTCTGAAGGGAAAAGGATTAAAGGAATTGGTTGAAGCAACCTATCAAATGCTGGCTCAATTGAAAATCAAAGATATTAGCGATCCTAAGGAGATAAAAAGAAATATAATTTTATGAAAAAGGAAAGGATAGGTATTTTTGGGGGCACTTTTAATCCCATCCATTTTGGCCATTTAAGGGCAGCTGAAGAGGTTAGATATAAATGCCGGTTGGATAAAATCCTGTTTATTCCTTCTTATCTTCCTCCTCACAAGAATGATAGAAATATTGCTTCTCCAGAAGATAGATGGCAAATGCTGTGTCTTGCTCTTTCTTCCAACAAATTTTTTATTCCCTCAAAAATTGAAATTGAAATCAAAGGAAAGTCATATTCAATTGACACTTTGAATAAAATTCAAAGAGATTACCCTGAAGCTTTAATCTTTTTCATTTTGGGGGTTGATGCTTTTTGGGAAATTAAAACTTGGAAAAATTATCTCGAGTTGATTGAAAAATATTTTTTAATTGTCATCAGCCGGCCGGGTTATTATCTTGAGTCTGCAAAAGAAGCATTGCCCGAGAGATTCGCTATGAGTTTGATTGAAATAAAAAATTATTCAAATATTCAGAAAGAACTTTTCACTCACCCTAAAATCTTTCTTCTGCCAATTAGAGCTTTGAACATTTCTTCAACCGAGATAAGAGATAAGATAAAAAAAAAGGAATCAATAAAGTATCTTGTTCCTCTAGAAGTAGAGGAATATATAATTAAAAATAGACTATATCAATGACGGTGAAAAAGATGGATTTTCCTGAGCCATTGAAGAAAGCCATCAAAGCTTCCCTGGATAAAAAAGGGGAGCAATTAGTTGTTCTGGACTTAAGAGGGATTGCTTCTTTTGCCGATTATTTTTTAATTGTTAGTGGAAATTCTCAAAGACAAAATTTAGCTATCTTAGGGAATATCGAGGGAAGTTTAAAAAAGATGAAAGTAGAACCACTTGGTATCGAAGGAGAAATGAGAGCTGAGTGGATTTTAATGGATTATGGAGATTTTATTGTTCATATTTTCTCTCCAACAGCGAGGGAATATTATTCCTTAGAAAAATTGTGGGGTGATGCTAAAAGTTATGAATTTCAATGAATACTTTACTGATTTTCAAGATAAAACCATCGTTGAAATCGTTGATTTAATAAAAAACAAGATCGGCCCATCCGATTATCCGGTAATTATTACTGGACAATCAGGAACAGGAAAAGATTTTTTTGCTTATTTAATTCATTTTTACAGTAAGAGAAAAGATAAACCGTTTATCAGAATTGATTGTCCTAATTTACTGGATCAGTTGGCGGCGAGTGAACTTCTTGGACATGAGAAAGGAGCTTTTACTGATGCTCGAGAGCAAAAAACAGGCAAATTAGAATTAGCTGATGAAGGAACGGTCTATTTTGATTTAATTGACACCCTGCCTCTTGGACTTCAAAATAAAATTTCCCCGGTATTTGAGAAAGAATCTTTTACCCGCTTAGGGGGAATTGAAGAGATGGATTTCAAGGCAAGAATTATCGCTTCTTCTCAGTCAGATTTAATGGATAAAATAAGAGAGAGAAAATTTAAGCCTGAACTTTATTATCTTCTTAATATTATTGGAATTAAACTTCCTCCCTTGAAGCAGAGAAAGGCTGATATATTGCCTTTGGCTGATTATTTTTTAAATCAGGCTGCTTTAAAATTAAATATTCCCAAAAAGACTTTAACTCGAGAAGCGAAGAAGTGGTGTTTAGAATACTCCTGGCCAGGAAATATTAGACAACTAAAAAATGCAATAGAGAGAGTTTGTCTTTCTATTTCTTCTCCAAAAATAGAAAAACAAGATTTTTTATTTTTGCTTGATGGCCAAGAAGATTTTATAAAAGAAGCAGGTGAGAGAAAATTGACTTTAAAGGAAATGGAGAACTTATACATTTCCTATATTCTTAAATTAACTCGAGGCAATAAGACAAAAGCAGCTAAACTATTAGATATTTCTCGGAAAACTTTAATTGAAAAATTAAAAAAACTAGCTGTTCAGCATTCCCAAATTAAATAAATCTTCTGAAATGAAGATAAAAATCCTCTGGCCTGGGAAAACTGAAAATAAAGAGTTAAAATCTCTGGGAAAATTCTATCTGGATAGAATAAATCAGATGATAGATTGTCAAGTGATAGAAACAAAAGAAGTTAAAGGAATAAAAGAAAAATTTATAGAAAAAATTAAACAAAAAGAGGCAGAAGGACTTGAAAAATATATCAAAGATAATTATATTATCTGTTTGACTGACCGAGGAAAAGAAATGACATCGAATGAATTTGCTCAATTTCTAGGGAAGTTAAGTCAAACTTCACCGAAAGGAATAATTTTTATTGTTGGGGGATTTGCTGGGTTATCAGAAAAAATTATAGAACAAGCAGACTACCTTCTCTCTTTATCGAAAATGACTTTTTCGCATGAATTGACCCGAGTTGTTCTCTTGGAGCAAATTTATCGAGGGATTTCGATTTTAAGGAGAAGAAAATATGCCAAGTAAAGGATGTGAAATGGATCAAAAAAGTTTAGAGAAATATCAAAAAAGTTTATTGAAAAGAAAGGAAGAGATTATCAAAAAGTTAAACAAGGATTATGACCTCAATGAATTAATTGTAGCAGAAATTGTTCAAGATATTGCTGACCGAGCAGAAAGCACCTACAGTAAAGAATTTTTATATAGTTTAACTGATGCCGAACGAGAACAATTAACGATGATAGATGAAGCTTTAAACAGAATTAAAGAAAAGACATACGGAAGTTGTCAACGCTGTGGGAAAAAAATTACTAAAAAAAGATTAGACGCCATTCCTTGGGCAAAATATTGTATCGAGTGCCAGCAGAAATTAGAAGAAGGAAGTGGTTGAAGCCTTTTCTAAAAAAATCTTCAGAAAATTAGGAAATTTAGGAGAAATAATATTCTTTCCTTCCCGCTGCCAACTTTGTTCTGCTTTTTTAGAACTTCCCGAAGAAAAGATTATCTGCCAATTTTGTTGGGAACAGTTAAAACCTTTAAGTGGTTCGGTGTGTCTTTGTTGCGGGAAATTATTGAAGAGCACCCTTCCTTCTCATTTGTGTCAGGAGTGTCTAACAAAAATTCCTCCTTTCTCTATTCACCGTTCAGTCGGAGAATATGAAGGAATTCTCAAAGAAATTATTCTTCTTTTTAAATATCACCAAAAAAAAATCTTAGGTAAAAATTTAGCGCATTTTGCTTATCATTTTCTTCAGCGTGAAGAAGAGTTGCTTAATGTCGAAGGGATTGTTTCTGTACCCCTTCATCCTAAAAAGAAAAAGGAAAGAGGATTTAATCAAACTGAAATTATTGCCCGTGAATTAACAAGATTAACTCACAAAGAATTTATTAAAGGTGCGTTAATTAAGGTGAAAAATACCCTTCCCCAGAGTCAATTGGAATTCAAAGAAAGGGAAAGAAATATTAAAGGAGCTTTCTCTGTTAAAAACAGAGAGAAAATTGAAGGGAAAAATCTTCTTCTTGTTGATGATGTCTTTACTTCAGGTTCTACTATTAAGGAATGTGCTTTTATTTTACTTAAGGCAGGAGCAAAAGAGGTTAAAGCTTTTACTCTTGCTCAGGCTGGATTATAAAAAAGGAATGAGGGGTAAACCCTCATTCCTTAGATTTACTAATTTTAATCTCACGAGGTTTAATTTCCTCTTTCTTGGGCATAATTACCTTCAGCACTCCATTTTTATGCTCTGCAGTAATTTTGTCTCGATCAACAACATTAGGGATGGTGAATGAACGATAAAATGAACCATAGGCTCTTTCAATTCGGTGGTAGTTTTCTTCTTTTGTTTCCTTTTCCAGCTTTCTTTCTCCTTTGAGAACGAGGGTGTTATTTTCAATCTTCAACTGGATATCTTTCTCGTCAATCCCGGGCAACTCAGTAGTGAGTACAACTGCATTTTCCGTTTCATAAATATCTACTGCTGGACTCCAGCCTCCGGAAATCAGGTCCTTTTCTTCCTCCCGCAAAGAGAAAGTTTCTTCAAAGAGCCGGTTCATTTTATCTCTCAGAGTTAATAAGTCTCGGAATGGATCCCATCTGATAATCGCCATTTTGTCACCTCCTTTAAAAATTCCTTTAAATTTGAGTCCATTATTAATATAATATATGAGTCTGTTTTTGTCAAGTATTTTTTAAAAAAATTAAAATTTCTACTTATAAAGACCTTATTCCTAAAATCCTTGAAAAGGCTAAGAGTTTTTAGGTGGAGTCTTATATAAAAGAGCCAAGCATATAGTGACTGAAAATGAGAGAATTAAAAAAGCAGTTTCATTTCTTAGTAATAATGACTTTTTAAGTTTAAAGGAGTTTCTTTTTCAGTCACACCAGAGTTTGGGAAACAATTATCAGGTGAGCTGTTCAAGCTGGATTTACTGTATAAAGTAGGTGTAAATTATTCAGGCTGTTAAGGGCCCCGGTTAACTGGAACTGGCTTTGGAGCTTTCCGGATTTGGAATTTAGGGTTTTACCAAACGAAACGAGGCATATCTTGTATTGTTATTATGCATTGATATTCTGATACTTCTTTAATAATATATTTATTAAGATGAAAATCTTATGTGGAGCTGCGATATTTATTTCGTTGGCTTCTTATTGCTTGGCAGCAGAGATTAAAGGAAAGATTACTTCAATAGAGGGAAAACCGATTCATAATGCTATTGTGCTTCATCAAGAATCAGGAAATAAAACCTTTACCGATGAACAAGGTGCTTTTCTTTTGAATGTTCCCCATGATAGGAAAGGCAAGCTAAGAATTATTCATCCTGATTATATAGAGAAAGAAATTCTCTTTACCTCAGCCGACTTTTCAGAGAGGTTAATAATCACTCTTACTCCTTACATTCGCCAGAGCGAAGAGATTGTTGTTACTGCCCTTCGCTATCCAGAGGCTTCTACCAGTGTGCCTGCTGCCGAAACTGTTGTTTCCACCGGAACCATCTCCGAAAAAATGACTCCCAATATTACAGAAGCAATCATAAGCATGCCCGGGGTAGCAAGCATTGGGGTAGGTGGTTTTTCTAAGGCTCCAAACATTCGGGGATTAGCCAGAAGAAGAGTTTTGATTCTGATAGATAATGCCCGGGTTACCTCTGATCGGCGCACCGGACCAAATGCCTCTTTTGTCAATCCTGATGATATTGAGAAGATTGAGATTCTACGCAGTCCATCCTCTGTTTTTTATGGGTCAGATGCAATTGGCGGAGTAATTCATATTTTGACTAAGGAAGCATCTTCTCAGTTATTTCAAGGACAAGCCCATTTAAGCTACAACACCAACAATGAAGGGAAAAAAGCGGGGATTTCTTTAAGTCGAAAATTCAAAAATCTTGGCTTTTATCTTTCTTTCCAGGGAAGAGATGCTAAAAACTATAGTTCTCCTTTAGGTGAAGTTCCAATGTCGCATTTTTCCGCAGCTAACCTATTTTTTAAAGTTTCTCACCAATCGGGAAAAAGAAGAACAGAATTAAGTTTTTTAGGAGCCCGAGGATTTGACATTGGTAAGCCGAACATAGACAGTTCAGTCAGGCCCACCTGGTATCCCAAAGAAACTCAGAATTTACTCATTTTTCACTGGGAAGAGAGAAAATTCATTGCCGGAGGAGACCTTTCTTTTCATTGCTATTTTAACCCTAATTCACTTGAGACCAAAAAGGAAAAGCTTTCTTCCTATAAAGAAAAAGAATCTTATGCTCTAACCAAGAGTAATGATTATGGATTTCAGCTTTCTTATAATAAAAAAATAAAAAAATACTTCCGTCTCACAGCAGGTGCCGACTTTTTTGGAAGGACAAATGTAGAAGCAAAAAATGAAGATACTTATTTTAATCCCGAAGGTGAAATCACCCGAACAAGAGCCTCATTCTCCCTAAAAAACGGTCAAAGAAGGGATTTTGGGGTATTTATCTCGGAAGATTATTCTGGTATTAAAAAATTAGACTTAGTTGCAGGCTTAAGATGGGATTTTCTTTCTACTAGGGTTACTCCCGTTTCATCTTTGATCCAATCTTCAAGTTCCAGTCAAGCCTGGACAGGATTTGTTGGAGCTTCTTGGGATTTACCTATGGGATTTATTGTTTTTGCTAATTTATCCAGAGCTTATCGTTTTCCCAGCTTAAATGAGTTATACTACACAGGCATTACGGGACGCGGCTATGTAATTGGAAATCCCAACCTAAACCCAGAGACAAGTTTCAATTTTGATCTCGGGTTAAAGCTTATTAGAAAGAAACTTTTTGCGGGATTATATCTTTTTCATTACCGAATAGATAATATGATTGAACGCTACCGCAATCCTGAAAATATTTATACTTATGATAATATAGAAAAAGGAAAAATTAAGGGCTTTGAATTTGAGTTAGAATATTACCCTATTCCAGGATGGAAGATATTTGGTAATTTCTATTCCTATCAGGGTAAAAGTGAAAAAACTGGAGCCTGGTTAAATGATATTCCACCAGATCGTTTGGTTTTTGGTTCTCGTTTCTGGAAAGGTCATTTCTGGGGAGAAATCAATTGTTATCTTCAAAGTAAGAGAGATGATCCTGGACCAGCCGAGATATCTATTCCTGGATTCAGTTTGCTTAACATACAATCAGGATATTATCTGAGTCCTTCCTTTCACTTTTATTTTCGGATTTCAAATCTGCTGAATAGAACATACCGTTCCCGACCTGACCCTGATTCACCAGAGGAACCAGCTCGGGGATTCAGTTTTGGATTAACTTGCAGATTTTAAATAATTTTAAATATTTTTTATTTATAAAAATAGGAAATTGACCTAAGCTTCATTAAAATGTATATTTTCTGAAAATGGAAATTATTGAATATACTACTATGTTGAGGGTTTTCAAATGATCCTAACAAAGAGAAGATATATAAAAATTCCATCCCGAGTACTCGGGACCAAATTCCAGAAACATTAAATCGTGAAGAGTAAGGAGTAAAGAGTAAAGTGATAGACAACACCTTGCGACTTACACTTCTTAGATTTGAAATTTAGTCATTTGAAATTCATTTGGCATTTGGATTTTGGACTTTGGATTTTTTGATAAGTATAATAATTG
>JBHIEE010000048.1:0-18884 GCA_046760445.1 Candidatus Aminicenantia bacterium | reverse complement strand
CGCCTCCTTCGTAGTATTATACGAGTATGCGGTATCTACAGCAATCGCAGGCAGGGATTTCGTGCTTCGGATTTTGTTTCGTATTTGGTCATTTGAATTTTGGTGATTTGAATTTGTTTCGTATTTCGGATTTAGGATTTAGTATTTTTACTATCTCTCTCCCGAGTACTCGGGATTGAACTTCCCTTGCGTTAAAAATATCTTTTCCGGTCATTTGAAGACTCCTTTTTGATTATAGATTAAATTGACAAAGAAGCCAAATTTAGAGATTATTATTATTCTGGGAGGAGAAAATGAAAGAGGAGAGAAAAAGGAGTTGGGTAAAATCAGTCTTCTCAGCTATTTTTGTTCTTTTATTAATTCCATTTATTAGTAAAGCACAAGAACTAACTTTCGGTCTGGGATTAAAAATTGAATATGCAACTCCTTTAGAGAAGATTTATGGAAGCGGATTTATGTCAGGATTGAGTTTTTCGTTTACTATTGGAAATAATTTTGCTTTAGAAATTGATTCAGGTAATTGGAAAAGTGAAGTAGAAGAAAAAGAGGGAGGTCTTTATCAAGGAAAGCTTTCCATTACTCCTGTGTTATTCACAGGTCAATTCCTTATTCCAGTTGGTCGGTCTTTTATCCCTTATCTTGGAATTGGATTTGGATATTATTTTAATCATTTCAATCTCTCCGAAGAAATAATAACTATTCCAGAAGTAAAAATTAATCAGGAGGTTGAGGATATTTTTGGCATCCATTTTGGAGGAGGTTTTGATTATTTTTTCACTGAAAATATGGCTTTAAATGGAGATGTTAAGTACTGTTTGATCAAACCTCAAGGAATAACAAGTATTATTGACATGAATACTAGGGTTACTAAGGAATATTTTGATATTAATTTAAAAACAATACTTTTTAAAATTGGAGTCAAAATATATTTTTAATATATTTTAAAAATGAGTATTTTATCTTTTTTCTTATTTCTTCTCGTTGCGTTTATTACTGGTTCAATTGGTGCTTCTTTGGCTGGTCGAAGAAAATTAGGCTGTTTAACTTCAATCGCTTTGGGCTTTATAGGGGCTTTTATTGGTACTCTGATTGCTCGCCAGCTAAATCTTCCAATGTATTTAAATATTAAAATTGGCGGACACTATTTTCCTCTTATTTGGGCAATAATCGGTGCTGCCATTTTTATTGCTGTTCTGAACCTGCTTGCGAGGAAAAGATAATTCTCCAATAGGTGTAATTCTTTTAGAGCTAAATCTTTCTTTTTTTCTTCAATTAAATAATTATTGGAACTTTTTCGTTGGAGTTTTTTATATTCTCCACCAATAGGAGAATTTAACAAAAAAGGTTCTTTTTGCTCTTTGAAAAACTTCAAATTCATCTTTTCGCTGGGTGTCATCAAAACCTAAATAAAATGTTGTTCCTGGATTGTATTCCCAGCTGAGAAGAAGAGAATTAAAAAGCTTTTTATAATAGCTGTGATAATCTGTGATTAGTCTTAAAGATAGAGTTTTAGAAATCTGAAAAGTAATTTTTTGTCTTAGGATATTGACGTCATAAACCTTTTCTCCTCTTATCTCTTTAAAAAATTTACTGTTAGAAAAATTATAGGAAGTTTTTAGATTAGTTAAGGGCCTCAAATCAAACTCAAAGCTATTATTTATTCTAAAGCCCAAATAAGGACTTTTAGAGTCGTAATAAATCCCATCTCCTATGAAAAAACTGTATTTTCCGCTCAGCCATTTAAAAGGCTGAGAATTGAGATGAAAAAAGAATGTATCTTTATGAAAATTTATTCCTCTATATCTTTCCATGGAGTTGGCATATTGTAAATAGAGTGTTGTTTCTTTACCCCCTCTCAAATAAGCAGAAAAAATAGAAGCTTCATCAGTAAGAGTGTTGCTGAAATCATAAAATCGTCTATAGTGAATCATAGGCCGGAAATAAATTAAGTATTTCTTTTGAGGATAAAAAAGATAAGCAATTCGAGCATCTATTTCTTTAACATCTTTTCTTTCAATGAATCCAGAAGAAGCTTCAAAATCAGGATGGATGCTTCTCCAACTACCATCAATATAAAGATGGCGGGAATAATGTTTGAGCCAGAAAGATAAAGCAGGAACTATCTTGGTTTCTTCCTCCCCAAATTTGCTCTGAGAACCTAAAACCTGAAAAGAAAAGGTGTAGTATTTTTTAAATTTAAATTGACCATCTATTCCTGCTACACGATTGTACTGGGAGAATGAACTTAATGAGCTTCCGATTTCTTTATCTGCAAAGGTAAAGCCAATAAATGATTCTGGGAATAAATCCCTTTTTAAACGAAAAATATTAAATAAGGCTTTTTCATTCTCTTTTTCCTCTTTGTTGCTTATTTCCCATAAGCTTTCGGTTGGATTTTCATCAAAAGCACTGATAAATCCAATAGTTGTTTTACCAATTTTTCCAGTTAATTTTGCTCCCCAGAGGGGATCAATTATTCTTCGAGTATAAATTATCGGGATTGGAGTTTCAAAAATGTCTTTTGCCTCTAAAAAGAAAGGTCTTTTTTCGGGATAATAAAGAGCATATCTTAAATTAACATCAATTTGGGGCATATCTGTCTCAATATGACTAAAATCAGGGTTATAAGTTAAATCAGCAGTTAAATCCGAAGCAATTCCATATTTAACATTAATTCCTCCTTCTGGATGGAATTTTTCATTTAACCTTTTTAAACTAGTCAAAACAGGCATAATTTCTGTATTTTTTCCTCTTTCAATTTCACCTTCAATTTCCATAGTGCCTGCCTGAATTAAATAACCATTTATGTCTCGACTAAGAGGAATCCAGTGGATGCGTTCACTTTTTCTCCGAATTCTCCTAAAAATGTGAAGACCCCATTTCTGGGAAGGAGTGCTGGGGAATCGGAGGCTTTTAAAAGGTACCGCTATTTCTACTGTATATCCTTGTTTGTCAATCTTACCATTAGAAATGAAAAATGTATCCCAGCTAAGGTCTTCTTTTAGAGGTTCTTCGGTGACGAGACTGTCTTCCTGGATTCCATAAGGATTAGTAACAAATTGAAATGCTCTTTTCTTAGCATTAAAAGTGTCTATTATAAATCCAACAAAATCATCAAGAAAGATTTGATCCCTTTTACTCAGAGAAGCTCTTATCTTTTCTGGTTCGGAATCAAAGCAACGAAATGCAAAATAGAAATTTTTCTTGTCATAACCGACATATACAATTGTTTTTTCTGAGGGTTTTGCTCCTTCTTCAGGTTCAAACTGGGTAAAATTTTCAATCTTTAATGCTCCTTTCCAGGCAGAATCATCTAAAATCCCGTCAATTTTAGGTAGGTGGGATAATCTCGGGATCTTTAAATAATATTTTTCTTTTAATTCTTTAAGAGAGGCGAAACCTAAAGAGAACAGAAAATTAAAAATTGAAAGGAAAAATACAATACCAGCCACTCTTTTCTTAATATCCATCTTTTCTAAGTCGCACTAAATTATATCACAATTTCATATTGACATTAATTTTTTTAGCAAGTAAGATAGTTCCAAAGGACAAAGGACAATGGAAGGGGTTCTCAGATGGTTTCAAGAATTGAATTTAGCAAGGTTT
Source organism: Candidatus Aminicenantia bacterium (assembly GCA_046760445.1). Classification (GTDB taxonomy): domain Bacteria; phylum Acidobacteriota; class Aminicenantia; order JdFR-78; family JdFR-78; genus JBHIEE01. Next base: position 15,278 of record JBHIEE010000048.1, on the reverse strand, counting down.
TCTATATCTGATTTACCCCTTTTCATTCAAATTTTATTTTCACTATTAATTGTTTTTATTTTTTTCAAGCTTATTATTAGCTTAGAAAAAAGTATTCTCATTCGAGTTTATAATAAAACACCTTTTATTAAAAATTTTTTGACAATACTTTTTCGGCGTCCCTTTCTTGTTCATCAAGCAAAAAAAGCTTCCAAATGGAAAGATTATTCAATAGCAGGTAAGATTTACGAACAAATCGGTGAATATCGAAAGGCAATAAAAATGTATACTAAAGGAGAAGATTTTCTGAGTTTAGCTGAAGTATATGAGCGATTAGGTAATTTTCGGGAAGCTGAACAAATCTATCTCGAGTATGGATATTCTGATAAAATTATTGGTGCTTATCTTTCTTCAGGTAAAATTAGAGAAGCAATAGATTTTTGTAAAATTCATCACAAGTACTCTGAGGCAGCTCATCTACTTTTAGTTTTAAAAAAATGGGATGAAGCAGGAAAACTATTTGAACAAGAAAAATTGTATTTGGAAGCTGGAAAAGCATTTGAAAAAGCAGGAGATTTTGAGCGAGCTTCCCTTAATTATGAGAAATGGTACAGAGAAAATAAAGAATCAATAAGAAAAGACAAGGAAAAAGAGAAAAAATTTAAAGAGTTGATTGAACTTCTTGAAAAATCAGGAGAAATAGATAAATGTTTAGAACTATTAATTGAACAAAATAAAATTGAAGAAGCAGCTGAATTAAGCAAAAGACAAGGTCAGTTAGATCAAGCAGCAGAGTATTATAGAAAAGCAGGGAATTTCTTAAAGGCTGCTGAGACGTATAAGAAGCTTAATTTAGTCGAGGAAGAGTATTTAATGTTAGGAGAAAATTGTTTGGCTCAGAATAAAATAAAAGAAGCTGCCCAGTGGTTTGAGAAGGGGAAGGATTATGACCGAGCAGCCAGATTATATGAGTGGGAGAATGAGGATCTTAAAGCAGCAGAGTGTCATTATAAAAATAGAAGCTATATTTTAGCTGCAGATAACTATTTAAGAGCAGGAGAAAAAGAAAAAGCTGCAGAAGCTTATGAGTTAGGAAAAGATTTTCATCAGGCGGCTAAAATTTTTTATCAACTTGGTAATTTAGAAAAAGCTTTGATCCTCTTTGAACTGACAGAGGATTATTACCAGGCTGGGTTAGTTGCTTCTCAGTTAGGAGAAGAAGAGAAAGCTTTATCTTTTTTGGAAAGAGTTCCCTTTGAAAGTAAAAATTTTTCTTCAGCCAATTTTATTTCAGGGAAAATATATCTGAAAAGAAAAAAACTGAGTCAAGCTGAAGAAAAGTTTTTAAAAGCAATTAATAATGAGACATTGAATCCAAATAATATGGAATATTATTATTTTCTTGCTGAGGTCTATGAGAAATCTCGGAGATATGATGAGGCTAAAACAGTATTTCAGAAGATTTTTGATGAGGATCAAAACTTTCGAGATGTCCAAAAGAAGATTGATCAGATAGAGGAAAAAATTCAGGATCAGGTTAAACTGGAAAAGGCAGTTGAGGATTCTTCAGAGAGATATCAAATTTTAGAGAAAATTGGGGAAGGAGGAATGGGTGCAGTTTATAAAGCAGAAGATTTAGTTCTAAAACGATGTGTAGCCTTAAAAACTTTAAACAAAGATTTCCTAACCAGAAAAAAAGCTGTAGAAAGATTTTTTTCTGAGGCGAGAACAGCAGCTTCTCTTTCTCATCCTAACATAGTGACTATCTATGATGTTGGGCAAATCAAAGATAATTATTTTATTTCTATGGAATTCATGGAGGGGGAGACATTTATTGACTATCTTAATAGGAGAGGAAAACTGACCATTCCCCAGATAGTATTTGTTGCTTTTTATTTATTTAATGCCTTAGATTATGCTCACAAAAAAGGAATTATTCATCGAGATATTAAACCACACAATCTAATGTTAACCAAAGATAAGCAAGTAAAAGTAATGGATTTTGGAATAGCGATTATTCTTACTGGAGAAAGTAAAGAAATGACTTATAGTGGTACTCCTTATTATATGGCGCCTGAACAAATTTTAGGAACAAGTATTGATCGCCGAACAGATATTTATTCTGCTGGAGCGACTTTATATCATTTGATTACTGGTCGGCCACCTTTTGCTGAGGGAGATGTTTTTTCTCATCATTTATCCAAAAAGCCTGTTCCTCTTAGTAAACTGAGACCCGATATTCCAGAGATGTTAGAAAAAATAATCCTAAAATGTTTAGAGAAAGATAAGAAGAACCGGTATCAATCAGCTGAAGAAATAATAGATGAGCTAAGAAAAATAAAAATTTAATGGAAGCGATCGTTTATCAAAAAAAGAGCCTTCAAATCACAGATGTCCCCCAACCAAAGCCTTCAAAAAATGAGGTTCTGATAAAAATCTTAAAGGCTGGCATATGTAACACTGACTTAGAGATTCTAAAAGGTTATATGGATTTCGAAGGTATCTTAGGCCACGAGTTTGTTGGGCAAATAGTTGAGGCTAAGAATAAAAAATGGATTGGCAAAAGAGTAGTAGGAGAAATAAATATTGGTTGTGGAGAATGTGAGTATTGCTTATCTAAGAAATCAAATCACTGTCCTCAGAGAAGAGTGATTGGTATTTGGAAGAAAGATGGAGTGTTTACTAAATATCTTACTCTTCCCGAAAAGAATTTACATTTAGTTCCTGATTCTATTTCTGATCGAGAAGCAGTTTTTACCGAGCCTTTAGCTGCAGCTTTGCAAATTCTGGATCAGATTAATCTGAAATCAGATGATAAAGTATTGGTCTTGGGAGATGGGAAATTGGGATTACTTATTGCCCAGGTTGTATCTCTAACTGATGTTGAGACTTTCTGTTTGGGCAAATATGAAAGGAAATTAAGTATTTTAGAAAAAAAAGGGATTAATTTTTTTTTCGAAAGGGATAAGATTTCTCAAAAGTTTGATGTAATAATAGAAGCCACTGGAAATAAGGATGGAATTAACCACGCCCTTGAGATGATTAAGCCAGAAGGGAAGATAATTTTAAAAAGCACCTTTTTTGGCCAAGTGAATTTTGATTTTTCAAAAATCGTGATTAATGAAATCAGTTTAATTGGTTCTCGATGTGGTCCTTTTGACAAAGCACTGAATCTATTGAAAAGAAAGCTAATCAATACTGAAGCAATGATTGATGGTGACTATTTTTTAAACCAGGGAATGATAGCCTTTCAAGAGGCTCAGAAAAAAGGTACTTTAAAAATATTAATTAGTCCTTCTTAGAGTTTTCAGAGGAAGAGATGATTTAAATAAAGGAGAGTAGCTTGGAGAAGGAAAAAATTGTTAAAGAAATCAATGAATTAAAAAAGAAAAAGAAGGCAGTTATCTTAGCTCATAATTATCAACGAGGAGAAGTTCAAGATATTGCTGACTATATTGGAGACTCATTAGGATTGAGTCAACAGGCAGCTAAAGTTAAAGCTGAACTAATTGTTTTTTGTGGAGTTCATTTTATGGCTGAAACAGCGGCAATTCTATCACCAGATAAAATTGTTCTTATTCCTGATATAAATGCAGGCTGTCCAATGGCTGATATGATTACTGCGCAGGAATTGAGGGAATGGAAAGGGAGATTTCCTGGAAGATCAGTTGTTTGCTATGTGAATACCACTGCTGAGGTTAAGGCTGAATGTAATATTTGCTGTACTTCATCCAATGCTATAAAAGTGGTGGAATCGATTAATTCAAATGAGATTTTGTTTGCTCCTGATAAATATTTAGGAAGTTATATTGCTTCCCACACAGAAAAGAAAATGATTTTATGGGATGGATATTGTTATGTTCACCGAAATATCCTTTCCCGACATATTTTAGAGAAAAAAAGACAGCATCCTAATGCAGAGGTTTGGGCTCATCCTGAGTGCCGACCAGAAGTTCTTAAACTGGCTGATAAAGTGCTTTCGACTGGAGGAATGGTCAAGCAAGCGCGGGAGACAAAATGTAAGGAAGTTATTATTGCTACTGAAGCGGGAATAGTTTATCGTTTGAATAAAGAGAATCCTGGTAAAAAGTTTCATCCAGCTAAAGAACATGCTTTATGTAGCAATATGAAAAAAATAACTTTGAGGAAAGTTCTTCTTTCTCTTCAGGAAATGAAATATAAAGTGGAAGTTCCGAGTGAAATAAGAGAAAGAGCAAAAGCAGCCATTGAGAAAATGATAAGGATATAACAAGTCAGATGTCTCAAGTCACAAGCTGTAAGGTGTAAAATAAAAATATAAAATGAAAGGTTATCTTGCTTTAGAAGATGGTTCAATTTTTGAAGGGGAAACTTTTAGTGATAGTCCGTTTGAGAGTTCAGGAGAAGTGGTTTTTAATACTTCTATGGCCGGTTATCAGGAGGTTTTAACTGATCCTTCCTATAAAGGACAAATTGTTGTTATGACTTATCCTTTAATTGGTAATTATGGGATAAATGAACAAGATGCAGAATCATCGAAAGTTCAAGTAGAAGGCTTTGTAGTTCGAGAACTTAGTCAAATCTCAAGTAACTGGCGTGCAGAAAAAGATTTGAGGGATTTTCTCATTAAAAACAAAGTAATTACCTTAACTAATGTTGACACCCGTGCAATTACCAGAAGAATTCGAATTTATGGAGCAATGAGAGGAATATTGACTAATATAGAACAGCCTGAAAAAGAATTGATTAACAAAATTCAAAAATTGCCTTTCATTTCTGATCGAGATTTAGTTCAATCTGTGACTACCAGGAGAAGTTATTTTTATGAAGAGAAAAGGAATAACCCTTTAATTGCTGTTTTAGATTTTGGAGTCAAAATTAATATTCTCCGAGAGCTTAAAAAAAAGGGATTTGATATTGTTGTTTTGCCAGCTAAGACAAGTTCTGAGATAATATTTTCTTATAAACCTGTAGGAGTTGTTCTTTCTAATGGACCGGGTGATCCGGCTGTCATTGACTATGCGATTGAAACTACCAAAAAGCTTTTGAGTAAAATTCCTATTTTGGGAATTTGTCTCGGTCATCAGATTCTTGGATTAGCATTGGGAGGGAAGACTTATAAATTAAAATTTGGACATCGCGGAGTGAATCATCCTGTTAAAGAGTTAAAAACAGGTCGGGTTATGATTACTACTCAAAATCATGGATTTGCTTTAGATTTTGAATCTTTTAGAGATAAAAATATTGAGTTAACTCATATTAATCTGAATGATAACACGGTGGAAGGAATCAGACATAAAAAAATTTCCTTTATCTCTGTTCAATTTCATCCTGAAGCATGTCCTGGTCCTCATGATACAAACTATTTGTTTGATGACTTCAAGTCACAGGTTACAAGCTACATGTTACAGATCTGAAATCAACTTGTGACCTGCAACAGTATAAAAGAGTTTCCAGATGATCCTAACAAAGAGAAGGTGAGTTAAAAATGTTAAAGGTTTATATAAAAATTCCAAATCACAAATCCCAAATTACAAATAAGTTCCAATCCCGAGTACTCGGGACAATGACCGAAACAAAAAAAGAAAATAATTACGATTTAGAGGAAAGAACTTATCAGTTTGCTAAAAAAGTGCCTCTTTATAGTTATTTTGATCATTTGATCATTGGAATTTGGAATTTATTTGATATTTGGTGCTTGGAATTTGTAATTTTAATGGAGGTGAAGCCGATCCCGAGTACTCGGGAGAAGATCCGTATCACTACTGGGTTTTCAAAGTTGAAAATGCTCGATTAAATAAAATGCCAAAAAGACAAGATATCAAAAAAATACTCATCATTGGCTCAGGGCCAATAATTATCGGGCAAGCGTGTGAATTTGATTATTCAGGTTCGCAGGCCTGCAAGGCTTTAAAAGAAGAAGGCTATGAAATCATTTTAGTTAATTCAAATCCTGCCACCATTATGACTGATCCAAGTATGGCAGATAAAACCTATATTGAACCTTTGATTCCTGAAACATTGACTAAAATTATCCAGAAAGAAAAACCCGATGCTATTCTTCCCACTTTAGGAGGTCAGATAGCTTTAAATTTGGCTGTAGAACTTTCAAATCAAAAAGTGCTTCAAACATACAATGCAGAGATGATTGGGGTAAAGGTGAATTCGATTAAAAAAACCGAAGACCGGGAATTGTTCAAAAAAACTATGCAAGAAATTAACTTAGCAGTACCTAAAGGGGGCATAGCTCGAAATTTAGAACAGGCTATAAGATTGCTTGATTTCATTCCTTTTCCAGCAATTATTCGGCCCTCTTTTACTCTTGGAGGAACAGGAGCCGGTGTTGCTTACAATGTTGAGGAATACAAGGAAATGGTTGAATGGGCTTTAAGCGTTTCTCCTATTCAGGAAATCCTTGTTGAAGAGTCATTGATTGGCTGGAAAGAATATGAATTGGAAGTAATGAGAGATTCAAAGGACAATGTGGTGATTATTTGCTCCATAGAAAATTTTGACCCAATGGGCATTCATACAGGTGATTCAATCACGGTTGCTCCAGCTCAGACTCTTACTGATAAAGAGTATCAGATAATGAGAGATGCTGCATTAAAGATAATTAGAGCTATAGGAATTGAGACAGGTGGTTCAAATATCCAATTTGCTCTGAACCCAAAAACTGGTAGGATGTTAGTTATTGAAATGAATCCTCGAGTTTCTCGAAGTTCAGCCTTAGCCTCTAAAGCAACTGGCTTCCCGATTGCTAAAATAGCGGCCAAACTCGCTGTAGGTTATACTTTGGATGAAATTCCAAATGATATTACCAAGGAAACTCCTGCTTCATTTGAACCAACATTGGATTATTGTGTGGTTAAGATTCCTCGCTGGGATTTTGAGAAATTTCCAGATGTAGATTCTAAAATTACTACTCAGATGAAATCTATTGGAGAGGTAATGGCTATTGGTCGAACATTTAAAGAAGCTTTCCAAAAAGCTTTGCGAAGTTTAGAACAAGGCGAACAGGGAATTGGAGTCAATGGTTTAAAAGATCGTCTCAAACAATTAGATATTGAAACAATTAAGTCAAAACTACGTGTTCCTTCTCCGGATCGCCTCTTTTATCTTCAAGCAGCATTAGTCAATAAAATTGAGGTTGAAGAGATCAGGGATCTGACAGGAATAGATCCCTGGTTTATTTATCAGATAAAACAAATTCTTGAGCTTGAAAAACAATTGATTAAATATCAACCAAAAGTCAAAAAAGATGGATTGTCCTCTGTTCCTCGCGCAATAATAAAAAAAGCAAAACAATTTGGATTGTCAGATTCTCAAATTGGAAATGCCTTGAATCAGAGAACAGAAGATATAAGAAAGTATAGACAGAATTTGAATATAAAGTCAGTAGTCAAATGCGTGGATACCTGTGCTGGTGAGTTTGAGGCTTATACTCCCTATTACTATTTAACCTATGAGGAGGAAGATGAGGTAAGACCGAGTCTTAATAAGAAAATAATGATTTTAGGAGGAGGACCCAACAGAATCGGGCAGGGGATTGAATTCGACTATTGCTGTGTCCAAGGAGCTTATGCTTTACAAGAAGAAGGGATGGAAACCATTATGGTTAATTCCAATCCAGAAACAGTGAGTACTGATTATGATACTTCAGACAAATTGTATTTTGAGCCATTGTATGAAGAGGATATTTTAAACATTATTGAGAAAGAAAAGCCCGATGGAGTGATTGTTCAACTTGGGGGTCAGACTCCTTTGAATTTAATTAAGAAAATTACCAATTCAGGAATAAAAATCATTGGCACATCTCCAGATAAAATAGACCAGGCAGAGGACAGAAGGAGATTTAGGAAACTTATCTCTGAACTTAAGTTAAATCATCCTCCAGGTGGAATGGCTTTTTCAGTTGAGGAAGCAATCAAAGAAGCTCAAAAAATTGGTTATCCAGTTTTAGTGAGACCTTCTTATGTTATTGGCGGACGCGCTATGGAAGTTGTTTATTCAGATAAAGCATTAAAGTATTTTATTTACTATGCTGTTAAAGCTTCCCCTGATTATCCTATTTTAATAGATGAATTTATTGAAGATGCCATTGAAGTAGATGTTGATGCCATCTCTGATGGAGATATCACTGTTATTGGAGGAATAATGGAGCATATCGAAGAAGCAGGAATTCATTCTGGAGACAGCAGTTGTGTCATTCCACCAGTCACTTTAGTTAAGGCTCAGATAGAAGAAATAAGACGCCAGACAAAATTGATTGCTCAGAGACTCAAAGTAAAAGGTCTGTTAAACATCCAGTTTGCGATAAAAGGTGATATAATTTATGTGTTAGAAGTTAATCCCAGAGCATCTCGAACCATTCCCTATGTCAGTAAAGCAATCGGGGTTCCATTGGCTAAATTAGCCACCAAAATAATGCTCGGTAAAAAGTTAAAAGAATTTGGTTTTTCTGAAGAAATTGTTCCTGAATACTTCTCAGTTAAATGTCCTGTTTTTCCCTTTAACAAACTTCCTGGTGTAGACCCTATCCTTGGTCCTGAAATGAAATCCACTGGAGAAGTAATGGGTATTGATTCTGATTTTGGACAGGCTTTTGCCAAAGCTTATATTGCTGCTGGACACAATTTACCTTTAAAAGGAACAGTATTTATTAGTGTCAAAAATAAAGATAAGCGGGCAGTGATATTTATTGCTAAAAAATTAAGTGATTTGGGTTTTAATTTGGTTGCTACTCAAGGAACAGCCGGTGTTTTGAAGAAAAATGGACTCAATGTAAGGTCAGTCTTTAAAGTTTATGAAGGAAGACCAAATGTCATTGATTTAATCAAAAACAAAGAGATTGACCTGACCATAAATACTCCAACTGGTCAGGGTCCAAAACAGGACAGTTTAAATATCAGAAAAATAGCGATTAAAAGATCAATTCCTTGCATTACTACTATTTCAGGTGCCTATGCTTGTGTAACTGGAATCGAAGCACTCTCAAAAGGGGAATTAAAAGTATTTGCCTTACAGGATTACCACTCTTAAAATCTCAAATCCCAAAACCCAAATTCCAAAAGACACTAAGCCCCGAAGACCTTAAAAGCACTTAAGCACTATTTTAATGAATTAAAGATAGCAGCACTGCAACACCGCAGCACTGGTATTATTCAAGATTTGCCGTCTTTAAGAAATTTCTGGCGGCAGGTATCTGAACAGAAATAATATTTTCTACCCTGGAAATTAACTTCGATCGCTTCTTCCTTGGGAAGATAGGTATTACATATTTCATCTTTGACCATTAAATTCGACTGTTTTATTTGGGACTTTGGTTCTGACGGCAGGCTAATTTTTTGAAGAAATCTGATAAATTTAGTGAATAAATAGATCAGAAAGACGAGCAAGGCAAGGAAAATTAGTTTGAACCACATACATAAAATCTATTCGATTTAATAAAAAAAGTCAAATGTCAGTCTTATCATTTTGCTTTCTAAACTCCTCACTTTTTATTAGGAAAGCCAAATTTTTCTTGATAAATGGTTTTTATCAAAGTAATATAAAGAAGATGACAGATAATAATTTTGAATTCTTAATTTTGAGTTTTGAATTAAAACAAAAAAGAAAAGGCAGGAAGCGAGAAACTGGAAACTGACCAATGACAAAATTCCAAACAAATCACAATTACCAATTAACAATGACCAAAAAAGAGAAAGAGGATAAAGTTCCTTTGGGAATAAAAATGAAGCTAAATCTTTATATTCCGAGAATGATGAACTTGTGAAAATATTAAGCTCTATTGTTAGTAAAGCAAGTAAATCAATTACCAAATAAATTGAAAATTGATAAAAATTGATTTAGGGGTTTTAATATGGATTTTTCTTTTACTCAAGACCAGGAATTATTAAGAGAATCTATTAAAAATTTTATTCAAAAGGAGATTGCTCCTAAAGTCAAAGAATATGATGAAAAAGGTGAATGGCCTGAAGAACTAACTCGAAAATTAGGAGAAATGGGTTTGTTAGGCATTGTTTTTCCTGAAAAGTATTCTGGAGCAGGTTACTCCAATGTGGATTATGTGATAATTTTGGAAGAACTTTCCAAAGTTGATCCCTCCATTGGTTTGGTTGTGGCCGCTCATAATTCTTTATGTTCCAATCATATTAATCTTTTCGGAACAGAGGAACAAAAAAAGAAGTATCTTACTCGTTTAACCAGTGGTCAAACTTTAGGAGCCTGGGCTTTAACTGAACCAGAAGCTGGCTCAGATGCTGCTGCTCTTAGAACCTTTGCTGAGAAAAAAGGAAATTACTGGGTTTTAAATGGAAGAAAAGTGTTTATTACCAATGGTTCGGTGGCAGAAATTGCTGTAGTTATGGCAGTGACAGATAAAGAGAAAAGAAGAAAAGGGATTTCTGCTTTTATTTTGGAGAAAGGAATGGAAGGTTTTAAAGTCGGGAAAAAAGAAGATAAATTAGGTATTAGAGCATCAGATACAGCTGAGCTTATTTTTGAAGATGTCAAAGTACCTGAGGAAAACTTACTTGGTCAAGAAGGAATGGGTTATCGGAACGCAGTGGTGGTTTTGGATGGAGGACGGGTAAGTATTGCTGGTTTTTCATTGGGTATTGCTGCTGGAGCAATAGAGGCAACCATAAAGTATGCTAAAGAAAGAGTTCAATTTAATCAACCTATTGCCAATTTTCAGGCTATTCAATGGATGCTGGCTGATTTGTTTACAGAGCTTGAAGCGGCCCGACTTTTAACTTATAAAGCAGCATTCTTAGAAGATCAGGAAAAGAGAATTCCTAAGGAATCAGCTATGGCTAAACTCTTTGCCAGCGAATTAGCGGTAAAAGCCTCTTCAGTAGCCGTGCAAATCTTCGGAGGTTATGGGTTTACGAAAGACTATCCAGTCGAAAAATTCTATCGGGATTCTAAACTGGCAACTATAGGTGAAGGAACATCTGAGATTCAGAGATGGATAATTGCTCAGAAGGTTTTAGAAGAATACTAAAATCAACAATTATCAATTAACGATGACCAGAAATGAGGATTTTCAAATGATCTTGACAAAGAGAAGATATATAAAAATTCCAAATTACAGACAAATTCAAATATTCAATGTTCAAAATACAATCCCGAGTACTCGGGACTACAGGGCTTGGGATTTTGGATTTTAACTTTTATAGGATTTTAAGTGATGGATTTGGTTGAAAAAGTACTGAAAGGAAATCATAGAGCAATTGCCAAAATGATTTCTTTGGTCGAAAGTGAACCTCGAAAAATTCACTCCTATTTAAAGGAATTATTTCCCCATACGGGGCACTCTTTAATAATTGGTATTACTGGTTCACCCGGTTCCGGTAAAAGCACCCTGATTGACCAGATGATTAAAGATTTTCGGGCTGATGATAAATCAGTAGGAATAATTGCCGTTGATCCAACTAGTCCCTTTACAGGTGGTGCAATATTAGGTGATCGAATTCGAATGATGAGACATAGCGTGGATGAGAAGGTATTTATCCGAAGTATGGCTACTCGGGGACATTTAGGTGGATTGGCTAAATCGACAGGAGAGGTAATTACTCTTCTTGAGGCTGCAGGTAATGATATTATCCTTATTGAAACAGTGGGAGTAGGTCAGGATGAAGTTGAGATTGTTAAATTTGCTGATATTGTTTTAGTTATCTTAATTCCTGGTGCAGGAGATGAAATTCAGACTTTTAAAGCAGGAATAATGGAAATCGGTGACATATTTGTTATTAACAAAGCTGATCATCCTGAGGCAACTAATTTAGAGAGACAACTTCAGGCTGTATTGTCCATGGGACTTAAAAAGGGAGAAGAAATGATTCCTGTAGTGAAAACAGTTGCTACTACTGGACAGGGAGTAGATTTATTAATTAAAGAAATATATAATTTTATGTCTAAAAACTCATTAGAGCTAATTGAACAGAGAAGGAAGAGGCTAATTCGCTGGATGTTGGAGGATATAATTCAAGATATGATTTATCAAGAGCTTCGAGGAAAAATTAGAGAGAAAGAATTTAATGAATATGTAGAAAAAATTTATCAAAGAGAAGTGGATCCTTATACAATAGCAGAAAAAATTGTAAATCGTAAATCGTAAACCGTGAACTGTGAGTCTCGCAGCCAACGGTTTACAATTCACGATTCAAGATTTAGGATTTATGATTTATAAATGATGAAATTTGACCACATTGCAATTGCTGTTGAGAATTTAGAGGCTTCTGCTGAAAAGTGGACTCATATTTTAGGGATAAAAATTGAGAAAATTGAAGAAGTTCAAGAGTATAAGATTAAAGTTGGTTTTTTAAGGTTAAATAATGGAATTAAAATTGAATTAATCTCTCCCCTGAGTGACTTTTCTCCTGTTAAAAAATTTTTAGAAAAAAGAGGAGAGGGACTCCATCATATTTGTTTTGAAGTAGATGACATAAAAAAAACTATGGAAAAATTAAAAGAGCAAGGTTTGATGTTGATTGAAGAGGAACCGAAAAAAGGAGCAGGAGATAGCCTGATCGTGTTCATTCATCCCAAAAGTTTGAACGGCGTGTTAATCGAATTAAAACAAATCGTAGGTTATAAGTCACATGTCCCAGGCTGAAATTCAGATTTATAACCTGTGACTTGTGACTTGAAACATGAAATTAGGTAACATAATTATTCTCTTTGGATTTTTAATTATTCTAGTGGGAATAATTATTAAATTAGCTGGGAAAGTAAAATGGATAGGTCGGCTGCCAGGGGATATTTTAATTAAGAAAGGAAATTTTACCTTTTATTTTCCATTAGCAACCAGTATATTATTTAGTCTTATTTTAAGCTTAATTTTCTATTTAATTTTCAGGTTTATCGCAAAAAAATAAGGAGATAGTTAAATGAAGAGGTTTTTTCTGGTTTCTCAGACAAGAAGAGAGTTTTTAAAATCTTCCTTTGTCACCTTGATTTCACTTAAAAGCTTGTCGTTTTTGCCCCAAGAAGAGGAAAAGAGAAAAAGAAAAGTTAACTTTAAGTCTGTTATCTCCTTGGTTAGAACAAATGATAGAAAATTCGGAGTAAAGAGAACAATTGAATTACTGAAAATTAACCCAGTGAAAGGGAAAAATGTTCTTATTAAACCCAATTTCAATTCAGCTGATCCAGCTCCAGCCTCGACTCATAATGATACTTTATCCCAGCTTGTTGTTGAGTTAAGACATCTGGGAGCAAAGAAGATAACTGTTGGAGAAAGAAGTGGTCCTCCAGATACAAAGCAAGTGATGGAAGAAAAAGGCATTTTCGAGTTAGCTAAAGAACTCAATTTTGATATTATTAACTTTGAAGAACTTACTGATAAGGAGTGGGTTTATTTTAATCCTCCAGGGAATCATTGGTCCAATGGGTTTTATGTTGCCAAGCCAGTTGCTGAATCAGAATGTGTGGTTTCGACTTGCTGTTTGAAAACTCATCAATATGGTGGTGTTTTTACTATGTCGTTAAAATTATCAGTAGGAATAACTCCCAAAAAGCTAATGAGAGAACTTCATACTTCTCCTTATATGAGAAAGATGATTGCCGAGATAAACTTGGCTTATCGACCATCGTTAATTGTTTTAGATGGAGTAGAAGCTTTTGTTGATGGAGGACCTTCAGTAGGGACTAAAAAACAGACCAATGTTTTTCTGGCTGGGACTGACCGAGTGGCAGTTGATGCCGTAGCAATAGCTGTTCTAAAAGAAGCTGGAAGTAACAAAGAGATTATGGAGAGAAAAATCTTTGAGCAGAAGCAGATTGCTCGGGCAGCTGAGCTTGGTTTAGGTGTGAGCTCTCCTCAGGAAATTGAAATTATTACTGGTGACGAACAAAGCGAACAATATGCCAAGAAAATAAAAGCTATTCTTCAGGAAGGATAAGACACCTTTAAATTTAAAATTTTAAAATTAATTCCTTCAGGTTTTCAGCCAAATTATCAAAATATCCATTCGACATAACAACAATTATGTCATTTGGACTGAGATTTTCTTTTAAAAAATCCAAAATTTTATCTGAGGTAGGTAGAAAATAAGCTTTAGACCCATTGGCGGTAATGTCTTGGACAAGTCTGTTAACATTTAGAATTTGACGGGGAGGGATTTTTTCTTTTTGATAGACTTCAGCAATAATTACTTCGTTCGCTTTCTTGAAAGCAGAGGCTAATTCATTTTGGAAAACATTCCTTCTTAGGCTCCAGGATCTCGGTTCAAGGATTGCCCATATTTTCTGGGTCGGATAATTTTCTCTCAAAGTATTGATTACTTTTTCGATAGAAGTTGGATGATGAGCAAAGTCATCGTAAAGAATAATTCCCTTCCTTTCCGCTATTTTTTCTAGCCTTTTTTTTACTCCTTGAAAAGTAGATAATGCTTTTCCAATTTGCCAGTAGTAAAAGCCTAAATTATAAAGGAGAGCAATAGCAGCTAATGCATTTAAAATGTTGAACTTACCAATAAGAGGAATTTTAAATTTCCCAAAAGATTTTCCTTTTTTTAAAACAGAAAAGTAAGCTATAGAATTTTCATAGTGAATATCAGTTGCCTGCCAAGTAGTGTGATTAGAAAATCCAAAACTTTGAGCTTCAGTAAATGCCTTTTCAATTGCTTTTTGGGTTAAAGGGCTTTCACCACAATATAAAATTAATCCTCTTTGAGGAACGATATTGACCAGTCTTTTAAAAACAGTTAGATATTCCTTTTTAGAAGAAAAAATGTCTGCATGATCATATTCAATTGCATTCAAGATTAAATATTGAGGAAAATAATGGGTGAATTTTGGTCCTTTATCAAAGAATGAGGTTTCATACTCATCACCTTCGGCAATGAAATATCCCTTTTTTCCCAACTGAAAATTCCTCCCATAATTTTTAGCGATTCCTCCAATAGCAAATGAAGGCTTTTTGCCAATTACTTCCAGGCACCAGGCTAGAAGAGAAGCAGTGGTCGTTTTGCCGTGAGTGCCGGCAATAACAATTGAAATATTTTTTCGAATAAAAAATTCATAGAGAGCTTGAGGCATAGATTTAAAAGGAATATTTTTATTTAAGACATATTCTGCTTCAGGATTACCCCGGGAAATAACATTACCAATAATAACTAAGTCAACTCCTGGAGGGATATTTTCTGGCTGGTAGTCTTTAAACAGAGGAATTTTTAGTTTTTTTACCATATCTCCCATTGGAGGATGAAAATTATCGTCTGAACCAGTAATGTTATATCCTTTTTCTTTTAATAGGCCGGCCAAAGAGGCCATTCCTGTTCCGCAAATTCCCATTAAATGTATCTTCATTT